>CAZFHV010000131.1:0-9633 GCA_964519095.1 uncultured Chromatiaceae bacterium
CCGAGAACAAACGGCACGAAAAGCTGAGTGTTCAAGTTATTATTGCTAGGATCCTTGGCCGGGACCACAACAGGGGCAGATATGATCCAAGAGCCGTGCTCCGCAGAGACCCTCCTGGACGCCAGCGTACCCGGCCCGAGGCGACGCAGGATCTCCACAACGATGCCGGTATCAGGGCAGCATCTCGATCACCGGCTAGAACCCTGTTGCCCTTCTCACCGCTCAGGCCAAACTTGCCCTGTTCAAGTTGGATCCGGCAACCTTCGTTCCATCTTGGGTCAAGGTGGTCACGCAGAAGGGCACCCAATACTAAAGGGTCAGGTGACGCGAGCGGAATTGGAGGCGGCGGTGGAGAACATCCGCTACGTGACCAGCGTCAGCAAGGAGGTGAAGGTCTTTGACCACATGATCGACGCCTATGAACTGCCGGCCAGCCTTCTCGCCGAGCTCTGCAGGATCGCAGGTCACTACGAGGTTTTCTTTTTCGAACGCATGGCGCGAATCCTGGGGCAGGACCGGGTAAACCCCTAGGCGATGGTGAAGCCCGGGCTCACTAACTAACCAGGTGCTTCAAGAGGCCGCGGTGTCAATCGATAGAAACCTGGCATGCAACACCGCCGGGCCGCGGGCGTTGCGGTACAGTACCCGGAGGGAGAACACCCTGGGCCTCAAGGCGGTCACCGGCTCCGGCCAGTGCATCCGCACCGGCCTGCGTACCACCAAAGGGGTGGGCGGCTATGATCTCTCCCGGCTCCCGATCGGCTCCGCGGGCACGCCGACGCTGGTCACCGAGGCGACCCTCACGCTCACCCTTCTTCCCCAGCCCCACCGCACCCGGTACGCCACCTACGCAGGCAGCCACGCGACGGCTGAGGCGGCCTCTCTTTTCATGGCCCAGCCTGTCATCCCCCGTGCGCTAGAGATCATTGACCGGGCCACCCTGGACGTGGTGCGCGGCTACTCTGCTATCGGCCTCGCACCCGGGATCAGTGCCTTCCTGATGCTCGAGATGAACGGGCCCGCCGTGCGCATCGACTCTGCGGCCCCCCCTGAAAGGCGTGCCCCTCGGGTTAGAGATATGTGGAAGCTGAGACGGCAGCCACCAAGGGGTCGTCGATGTCCTCTGGGAAACCCAAAAGGCCCTTTCGCCTGCCTTGCACGACCTGGCCCCCAAGAAGATCAACGAGAACGTGGTGGCGCCCGTCTTCTACCTCGGGAACCTCAGCGAGGGCCTCGAAGAGTTGCCGCGGGAGACCGGAACTTGCATCGTCAATTTCGGCCACGCGGGCAACGGCAAGATCTACGGGAAGCTCATGGTGCATCCGGACGACCCCGCCGAGATCGGCACCGTACGCCCTTGTCTCTCGGCGGTGTTCGACCTGGTGCCGACCTTGTCTGGGGGACACGGTGTGGGGCTGGAGAAAGGGGGTTTCTTGGGCCGGAAGCTCTACTCCAACGGCATCCTCTATCGAGGCAAGGGATTTCCGGACTGAACGGGGACCGGGACTTATGACAGCGATACTGGGCATCTCCGCCTACTATCACGACAGCGCCGCCGCGCTAGTGCGCGATGGGGAGATCCTGGCGGCGGCACAGGAAGAACGCTTCTCCCGCAAGAAACACGACGCCTGCTTCCCCCAGCATGCGGTCCGCTATTGCCTCAGGGAGGCGGGGCTGAGCCTTGGCCAACTCGATCACATCGTCTTCTACGACAAGCCGCTCGTGAAATTCGAGCGCCTGCTGGAGACCTATCTTGCCTACGCGCCCCGCGGTTTCCGGTCCTTTCTGACATCCATGCCGGTGTGGCTGAAGGAGAAGCTCTATCTCAAGCACCTGCTGAGCAAAGAACTCTCAGAGCTCGGTGGCATCAAGCAGCGGGATCTGCCGCCCTTATTGTTCACCGAGCACCATCAATCCCATGCGGCGTCCGCGTTCTTCCCCAGTCCCTACGAGAAAGCAGCCGTCGTGTGTCTGGACGGGGTGGGGGAATGGGCGACCAGCTCGGTTTGGCAAGGGGAGGCCAACCGCCTCACGGCTCTCTGGGAGATCGATTTTCCCCATTCGCTGGGGCTGCTCTATTCTGCCTTTACCTACTACACCGGTTTCCGGGTCAATTCCGGCGAATACAAGGTGATGGGCTTGGCACCCTACGGCGAGCCGAAACAGGTTGACGCGATCCTTGAGCACGTGCTCGATCTCAAGGCAGATGGCAGCTTCCACCTGAACATGGATCTGTTCAATTACGCGCCGGGCCTGACCATGACGAACGATCGCTTCCACGCGCTTTTCGGCGGTCCGCCGCGGACCCCCGAATCACCTTTGGAGCAAAGGCACATGGACCTGGCCCGGTCGATCCAGGCGGTGACGGAGGAGGTGGTGCTGCGCATTGCAAAGACCGTGCACCAGGAGACCGGCAACGACTATCTGTGCCTCGCCGGCGGGGTAGCTCTGAACTGCGTAGCCAACGGGCGCATCCTTCGGGAAGGGCCGTACAAGGGCATCTGGGTGCAGCCCGCGGCGGGCGACGCCGGGGGGGCAGTGGGGGCCGCGTTGGCAGCCTGGCACCAATATCTCGACAAGCCCCGCCGGTTGGCCGCTGGCCTGGACGCAATGCAGGGCGCGTACCTCGGCCCCCGTTACACGAACCAAGAAATCCGTGCCTGGCTAGATGCGGCGGGTGCCAAGTACCAGTTTCTTGAGGACCATGTGCTGTTGGAGCGTGTCGCGGACTGTCTCGCGTGCGGAAAGGTGGTTGGTTGGCTGCAAGGTCGCATGGAACTCGGGCCGCGCGCACTTGGCGCCCGCTCCATCCTGGGTGACCCGAGAAACACGGGGATGCAGTCGGCAATGAATCTTAAGATAAAATACCGGGAGTCTTTCCGGCCTTTCGCCCCATCAGTTTTGGCGGACAGGGTCTCGGAGTACTTCCAGCATCGCGGTCCGAGTCCGTACATGCTCATCACCGCCCCCGTACAGGAGTCCATTCGCATCCCGGTGACCGAGGATGAGCAGAGGCTGTTCGGCATCGCCAAGCTCAGGATGCCCCGTTCCTCGCTTCCAGCCATCACCCACGTGGACTACTCGGCTCGCATCCAGACCGTTCACGAGGAGACCAACCCGCGCTACGCAGCGCTGCTCAGGACCTTCGAGGCCAAGACCGGCTGTCCGGTACTGGTGAACACCTCATTCAATGTGCGCGGTGAGCCCATCGTCTGCACCCCGGAGGACGCCTACCGTTGCTTCATGCGCACCGAAATGGATATCCTGGTGATGGAGAATTTCCTGCTCGCCAAGCCCGAGCAACCAGCTCAGGTACTGGACGAGTCCCGGAAGACCAATTTCGAGCTTGATTGAGGCCGTCGCCCCATGCCCGAGATCGAGGCACCCGACCGCCGTGAGCTGCGCCGCTTCGGCATTACCACCGGGGGAACTCTTGGGTTTCTGTTCGGGCTGCTGCTCCCCTGGCTGCTGTCTCACCCCTTTCCCATCTGGCCTTGGATAGCAGTGGGTCTGTTGGGTGGCCTGGCTTTAGCCACTCCCATCGCCTTGCGGCCGCTCTACGGGATCTGGATGAGATTCGGCCATCTCATTGCCACTATCAACACACGCCTCATTCTCGGACTGATTTTTTACCTGATCGTGACGCCTATCGGCTTAGCCATGCGTCTGCTGGGCGCGGACCCGATGCGTCGCCAGCCCGCAGGCGACGTCACCAGCTACCGCGTACCAAGCCAAGCGAAATCGCCACACCACATGGAGAAACCCTTCTGATGATCGATCTGCTCAGAGACCTATGGGCCTTCATGCGCGAGCGCAAGAAGTTCTGGCTTGCCCCCATCATCCTGGTACTGCTGTTGTTGGGGGCACTAATCGTGCTCGGTCAAGGCTCCGCAGTCGCCCCCTTCATCTACACCCTGTTTTGAGATCCCCGGCTGGCAGGGTAAGAATCCCTTCCCGATTGCACCTATGGCCTTTCAGCCACGGATAGCGTTTCCAGAGCGCCTCCGCCATGGCCTGCGCGATGAGCCTGTTGCCTTTGTCTCCGAAATGAAAGGAGTCGAGAAAGATATCCTCCGCTGCAGCCATCCCGTCGAACACGCCGGAAAGATTAATGTAGTGGAAATTCGGATCCTTCAGAGCAGATAGACGACCGTCAATCGCTATATACGCAGCCGCATAGTAGCCTTTCCGGCCATCCAAGAACTCCTGCTCCCTTTTCGTGAGGGGCTTACGTGATGCGGCCAAGGTAGGTTGTAGCACGAAACAGTAGTCGATATCCTTTAACGCCAGTGCGTAGAGTCCCAAGCGAACATTCTTCTCCAGCCTCTCTGCAACCCGTGAAGGGGGTACCGGCTCTGGCGCTACACTGACGACGTCCGGTGTCGATCCGCGTCCACTAAGTTGATAAGCGGTGTCGAGCAGGCTCCAGAAAACATCATCCGCGTGGGTTCTGAACCAGAAGATATCCCTTCCTGCTGCCCCCCAGAACACGTCATTGTTACCCGACAGGGAAATAACTAGGTCAGGAGATAATTCGGACAACCGATTCTCGATGGCGATCCTTTCTTGAGTGGTTGCCCAGGACGGATTGGCATAGGTAAACAGCTCATAGTGGCGAGGGTCGCCCACCGCGACGGCCCGGCTTAACAGCTCCTCGAGGTAGGCGCCGATTGTTTCCTCCTGCGAAGGCGCGCCAGCACCGTACGCCGTTGATCCCCCGGTAAGAAATATCCGCACCCGGTCAGGAGGCTTGGGCAGAAGCAGTTCATGCTCGGCGCGAAACTGCAACCTGTTAATGTGGGCGTTATGCTGCTTCCCAGGGCGGGGGGCGCTACCCACAAAGGGTGCAGGGACATTGGGGACGCTCCAGGAGATCTCATCCGCCCTCTTTGAGATCTCCATGCCTGAACTGTACGCACGGAAGATTTCTGTTCTCTGGAGGTTGCTAAGATTCGCCGTAATCGACTGATCTCGGAGCAACCCGCCAAGTGTCTCCCCTTGCTCGTACCGATTGAGATATCCGCTGAATCTGCTCTCGGCCACATAAAAGCCCGCCCAGACCCCCAACGCGGCGATGGCCGCAGCCCCGAGGGAAGGCAGGGAAATATGCAAGAGCCGGCCAAGCCATTTCACTTGATGCTCACCTTCTGCCTTTGTTGCTGCCCCAGCCAGTCTATCAGATAGCGGTAAAACCAGGCAGCGAAACGGTCAGAGCCCGCCTCCGCCCAATGACCGTCCTGCGGCAGCCAATGACCCCGGACGGCGGCCTCGGTCATCCCCGCGAAGGCGGCGGTGCCGTCCACCAGGGTACCTCCTAGCAGGCGCGCGAATTCCGCCGAATCGGCCGGGACTGGAGCCTGCGCGAGCAGCGCCTCGCGCGACGGGATTGTGACGATCAAGACGGGCAAGTCACGCTCGTCAAGAAACCGTTTGATATCCCCTATCAGATCCAGCTGCCCCTTCTGGAAGGGCAGTTCCGACGGAAGCCTAGGTGGCATTCTTGCAGGCACCGCATCTCCTGTGTAACGCTGTAACAACTCTTGTAAGCGTAGGGTCGCATAAAGGCGCCACGGGCGGGGCAGATAAGGATTCCACTGGCCGTGAATCGCCCTCTCGAAAGTCTGTGCGTCGACGATGAAACCCTCAAGTTCTTGCAATAAATTTCGGGCCTCCTCCAGCGTCTTCGGCCAGTCAGAGGGATTCCAGGAGGGGCTTCGGGCAAACACGTGGCGCCGATAGCCCCGATGGTCACTAAAAGAAAAGCTGCGACGGAGGTCGCCCTCGAATACGGCGAACACGAGCCCATCCAGCTCATAGGCTTGGAGTGCGACGTGTCGAGTAACGATGCTCCACCAGTTCGCAAGGCCACCGCCGGAGACCGAGAAGTTCAACAGCTCCAACGGATAAGCGTCTACACGAGCAAGCATTTCTACGCGCTCAGGCCAATTCACAGGAAGGTGCTCGCCTGCGGTGAATGAGTCGCCCAGCACCGCCAACCGGATAGCGGCTTCCCGCCTTTCTGGTACAAAATCATCCTGATCGGGAAAGCCTTGGGTGTTGCCCCGAAAAGTAGCGACATACTCGGCTTGACCATTGGTAATTCGAGCCGACCTTGAGGGTATGGTCGTGTAGCGCAAACCGATAATTGGATCGAACTGTACCGTTTTCCCACTCTCCTCAAAAACCCAAAAGGACGATGTGGGGTAGATAACACCGTACACAGATAGGCTGCTATAGATAAACTCTACGGCCAGCCACACCATCACGCCGAGAGCGAAAACACCAATGAGCCTTTTCATGCCGCTTCGCTCAAGAGTTCTCTGTCACGGATTCCCGATCTACTCCAGGCCAAAAAGGACCGAATAAAACCGATTTCCCAAAGCGCATTGCCCGGCTTCCCCAAAGTGAATGGCGTCCACGTGGGCCAGGGAGTCCGTAACAACAATACCCACCGTTGCAGACTTAGCAGCCACGGCTTGCTGCGCAGCTGCTACGACATTTCTGTAGGTCCAAATGCTATTGTCCTCGATTTCTCCTATGACGAAAGGAAAATCGTGTTGGGTCGTGGGACACCCCATCTCGGCCACCGCATCCCTGAAGCTGCTAATAAACATATCTAGATTAGCCTGGTAGGCCATCGCGTGGCTATAATCCAGCGCATCCGACTCCCCTTGCATCCAAAACACGCCGGCAATACGGAGGTTTACTTCATATCTCTTGGAGTTGTAGGCATCAGCAACCATTTCGAGCAGCTCGTTATAGAGATAGCTCCCAGGCTTCCAATCGTTGGCAAGCGTCGTACCTCCGATGGCAAGCTTGACGAGATAATGATCATGGGGATGCCTGGGATCAAGGAAGGCAGCAAACCCAAGCTCCGGGCCGAAAAGATAATTTAAATCGGCTGGCGTTGTGCCGGGCTTGATGGTCTGGTAATGACTGAGGTCTTTCGAGCCGTATCCAGGTCTAGCGGAACCCCATCCGGCCTTTCTGCTCCAATCCACCGTGTGGTGCTGGTCGGCCCTGTCTTTGTTGACGACATCTGCGGGTGCGCCATAAATGCCATAGATATGGACCCGTGGGTACATGGTACCACACGAGAAATAGTCGGCGGTGTCATTTACGCTCGCCAGCCCGGCTGCATTTGATTGGCCCGCAATGATATAGAGGTTTCTTGGAACTGCTGTGGTCGAAAAAAGGCACCGTGCCGCGAGTACAGATGGACAATGCAGAAACAGGAAGCCCAGTACAACCAGGTATCCTCGCCTCGATCGGATGCGTCTACTGGGGTCCATTGCGGCTCACTCCGCCCTCGACTCAGGGTTTTGCTTCACGGACATCGAATCCCCGGCACCCACAGTGGATCACGGGACCGGTTCTCCGGTGTTCTCCCGGCTTAGCGAGATGCGCCAGCGCCAGGGGTCTGGTGCCTCGCCTCCACCAAATAGTCTCTAAAGCGCGCTAGGCGCCTTTTGCAGTCCTCGAGCAGTTATCCGGCGATCTCGGCGACGCTAAGAAAAAGAAGCATGTTGGCGCTGTTGCGATCAATCTCACGTCGTGGCTGGGGTACGTGCTCTGCACTCCAGCGATAGAACCGGATGGCCTAGCTGTTATCGATGCCGCCGAGGAACGCGTTGTCGGACATAGCCCCCAGCATAAAGCTCCATTCACGGGCGAGCGACTGGACGCCCGTCTGAGTGATAGTACTCTGAGCCCTCGCCGATGTCTGTGTGGGTAGATCAATAACCAGAGTCCGTCAGCCTGTCTCGACTATCCGGTTGTTTTAATGCGACCAGGCTCACCGCGCGGTGAATATAAACACCGGAATGCGTCCACGCATACGGATTCATCAAGATGATTCCACGGCCGATTGTGACTGTCGATCCCATACTGCGTCGATCGCTGCCCTTTCGTTCTCTCGCCGCTCGGCTGGGGGCGTGGCCCATCTTATCCCTAGGAAGGCAACGGAGCATACCAGGAGACGTTTCAGGCACCGCCGGATTCCGTTCCGCCCGAGCCCAGCCGTTGCGGAAGATTACGGGTGCCCGCTCGGTCACTGCGTAGTTAAACCCCTGTTCATCCGCAGGCCATTTGGAGGAAAGGGATAGCAAGTCCAAGGGCGACGGGTGGATTCAGGCGACGCCACTGGCGACAGAGCATGCACTCAAGAGCATGCGCGCCGCGACCGGAGCAGCGGCGAGTGGCGGGCCCACCTTTGTCGGGGCGTTCGCTTGGTGTGGCGTCGCTACGTTTCGGGGGCAAGAGCCATACCCTTACACACAACTTCAGAGTCCTGGCGTAACATGCGCTGTTTCCATAGTACTGCCAGGCTAATTGAGCCGGACACCGATGGGTTGGGGGCGTAGGGGGGAAGGAATACGAGCTCGATGGGAGAGCGATCAAGGTACTCCTGGACCGCCCGAGAGCGGTAGTAGCCAGCGTTGTCGCAGATGACGAAGATGATACCCGCAGGGAAGTGGTTCTGCTCGATCTGCTTGAACAGCGCGATGGTGGAGTCCGCAGCGATCCGTTCATCGAAGCGCACGACGGGGGTGAGCCCATCTCGTTAGCTGATTATCACCGAGGCTCAGCTGTTGAGCCTGTGGGGTGTAGATACTGGCATCGTCGGGCCAACCGAGGGGAGAGACGCCACAGAATCGCATTCAGTTTCAGAAGGGGTTGACTTTAGGAGCGTTTTTTTGCAGTACGGGACTGAGGAGCAGTGCCGGGCGGCGCTGGCGCTGGCCGGGGGGCTTCGTCTGTCCCGAGTGCGGCCATAGGGGCCACTGCGTGGTGGGACCCCGCAATCTCTACCAGTGCAACCGCTGCCACCATCAAGCCTCAGTGACCAGCGCTACGATCTTCGCCCACACCAAGCTGCCCCTGACGACCTGGTTCTTGGCGATGTACTTGCTCACCCAGCAGAAAAACGGCATCTCGGCCCTCGAGCTCAAGCGCCATCTGGGGGTGTCCTACCCCACCGCCTGGAGCCTCAAGCACAAACTGATGCAGGTCATGTAAGGATCGCGACGATCTGCACCCCCTCAACGGGGTGATCCAGCTCGATGATGTCTGCTGGGGTGGAAGATGCCGGGGTGGCAAGAGCGGGCGGGGCTCGCCCAACAAGGTTCCTTTCGTGGCCGCCGTAGCGACCGATTATCATGGCCATCCCTGTGCCCTGCGCATGAGCAAACTCAAGGGGTTCCGCAAGACCGAGATCGCCAAGTGGACCCTCAAGCATATCCACCCCGATGCCATCGTCGTCTCCGACGGCCTCGCCTGCTTCAACGCCGTGGCCGAGGCGGGGCGTGAGCACTACCCAATCCTCACCGGCGGGGGTCCCAACAGCATGAAGATCCCGGAACTGAGCTGGGTCAATACCATCATCGGCAATGTGAAGAACGCCCTCACCGGCACCTACCACGCCATCCGCGCCAAGCATCTGCCTCGCTACCTTGCGGAGTTCAGCTACCGCTTCAACCGTCGCTTCTGGCTCGAAGAGATGATTCCGCGCTTGGGCTACGCCGCGGTACGCACTCCGCCCATGCCTTACCGCCTCCTGAGACTGGCTGAGCTTCATTGATAATCAGTTTTCGTTATACACAAGTCTGGGGACGCTGCAGAATCAAAGAGTTA
>CAZFHV010000132.1:0-9628 GCA_964519095.1 uncultured Chromatiaceae bacterium
CATCGCTCCATCCTCTCAAAGGTTGGAGCCTCCGACAAACCCGGGGCGGTTCACTCTGCGGGTTGGCGATGTGATCGTGGAGGCAGACGGCAGGCCTGTGGAGTCCCTGTGGGACTGGCTGATGGCAATCGTTGGCAAGTCGCCGGGGGACACCCTGGCCCTTGGGATCTTGCGCCAGCGAGTGCGCGTCGACTCGACCCTGAGGCTTCCCGAACGGCCGCCAGCGGCGATGGCGGCGCCTGCCGTTCCGGGGGGAGTTCTGGAGCCGCCTTCGCTGTTCAGGGCTTGGTTAGGCATCGCAATCCGCAATGTAGCACCGGAGGACACACTTTTTCTGGGACACGGCGAGGAGCGCGGGGCAGTCGTCGAGAACGTCCAGGACGGGAGTCCAGCGGCGCGGGCTCAACTGCGCCGAGGAGATGTCATCATTCAAGTTGACAGTTTGCGCCTTCGGAATGCCGCTGACCTCATCGCCGCGGTTAATAGCAAGGCACCGGGTCAAACCCTGGCCCTAACCCTCCTACGTGGGGACTCCAATCGGTTTGACACGAGCGTTGTCCTCGCTGCACCGCCCGGAAAAGCATCCGCTTCCTCAGGACCGACGGGAGAGGCCGCCCCCCCTGTACCGTCGCCGCCCGCGGGGGCGGTGCCCCCCGCAACTGCGCCGACCACATCTACACCGCAACCCGCCCCTTCGCTCCGCCTGGAGACGGTTACCATCGATCCGCAGAGCGTGACAGCTGGATCTAGGTTCGAAATCATCATCGACTATACGGCTAGGGATGCTACCGCTAGCGAGCCCAAACTCCCCGTGAGGTTTAGTTACCGTATCAGTGACAGCGAGGGGACTCTCTACAAGTCGGAACCCATACAGCTCCGGGCTACCACTGGTATCACCATGCGCCGGAAGGAGCCGTTCATCGCCACTGCGAAGAGCGGACACTACAAGGTTAATGTAACTCTGCAATACCGGAAACTCACTGCAGAGGGTTCGGCCGACTTTACCGTCGAGTGATTGGCGCCTTGCTATGGGAGAAATAGGTGAATCCTAAGAACCGCTCGGTGGGAATGCAGGGGCTGGTACTCGCCCTGGTCGCAATTGCATCCATAGCATGTGCTTGGAATATGCCGGCCATCGCGCAAGACATCGTCTCCCAAAAGACCGGAGTGCTCAACGTACAGCAGGTAGATCAGTTCCTTCCCACACCACTCGGGACACTGCCGATTTCACGGACCTATACATCCGATGCTGCGGCGGGGGCGCTGGGACCGGGGTGGACGCTCGATATCGTTTCCTCTCTCGACACGCCACTGGAAGGTCTGCTCACGATCACGCAGGCGGGCGAGATTGTCCTGTTCACGCGTAAAGGGGACGGCACGGCTTACGATGGCCCAGAGGGCGTCCGGACATACCGCAAGGGGAAGGGTTGGGTCAGCGAGTCCCCGACCGGCGCCAGCAGCACCTACGACCGGAACGGACGAGAAACCTCACGCCGCGACGAGCACGGCAACGGCCTCGCATTCACCTACGGTGAAGACGGCCGCCTCGAAAAGATCGAGGCAGTGGGCGGGCAGTCGCTCACGCTTCGCTACGGGAGTAAGCGTCTGCTCGAGGGTATCGATGGGCTACACGAAACGCGGGCTGCGTACCGGTACGACAACGCCGGCCGTCTCGCTGAGGCGACCGACACCGACGGCTGGAAGACGTCGTACGGCTACACCAAGGAAGGCAAGCTCTCGGAAATCCGTTACCCCTCGGGGGAGATCGTGGGGTTCCGATACGACAGTGCGGGCCGAGTGATTGGCCGCACATCCTCCGCAGGCCCGGCCTACACCTATTCGTACGGGGAGTTCAATCGCGTGACACGCGAGGACGGTTTGCGGTCGGAGGTGCAATATGATGACAAGGGTAAGGCCGTCCTCTATCGCGATAGCCTGAATCGGCAACAGAGCTGGACGTGGAGCAACACCGGCCGATTGACGGCGCGCCGATTCCTCGACGGCAGTTCCACGAGCTACGCCTACGACACGCTCGGACGCGTGGTGAAACAGGAAACCAATCGGGGCGACACCCTGAAGGCCACGTACGACCGCGAGAGTAGCCGTCCGTTGCTGCTCGACCACAACGGTTCGGTTACCCGCTTCAGTTACAACAGCGCTGGTCAGCCCGTCTCCGTCACCTCCCCGGCAGGCAGAAAGGTCGCTTTCGAGTACGACAAGCAGGGACGCAAGACCGCGCTCACCGACGGTGAAGGGCGGACCACCCGCTTCGAGTACGACCAGACGGGCAACCTGACCAAACAGATCAACCCCGACAAAGGCGTGACCTCCTGGGAATACGACAGTCGCGGCAATGTGATTGCCGAGCGTGATCCCACGGGACGCGTCACGAAGTATGCGTACGACGGTCGCGGTCAGTTGGTCTCCGTCACAGATCCTGGCGGCGTCCGCACGACATACGAATACGATGCTGCCGGCCGGCTCACCGCCGAGACCGAAGGCGAGAACGCCACCCGCTACAGCTTCGACAAGAAAGGCCTGTTGGCGCGTATCGACGACGCGGACGGCACCCACGCTGATTTCACGTACGATGAGCTCGGGAATTCGATCACCTTCACCGATGCATTTGGAACGACGAAACGGCAAGTGGATACGCTCGGGCGAACGGTCAAGACAATCCTGCCGACGGGCGTTACGGTGAACACCATCTTCGATCTTTCGGGGAAGGCGGTAACCAGAAGCCTGGGGAAGAGCGCAGCCCGCCTGGTTTCCGAAGACGGCGGCAAGCTCATACGCATGACCGACCCGGCCGGGGCTGAGACCCGCCTGGTGTTGGGGAAGATGGGCGAGGTGCTTGAGCAGGTGCTTCCCGGCGGCGGGGTTAAGCGCCGCACCTACGATGCCGACGGATTCCTGCAATCGGTCACCATGCCTCAGGGCGACATCTGGCGCTTCGCCTTCGACCGAACTGGTGAGCTGGCCGAGATCGGCTTCCCGGACGGCAGCGTAAAAAAGCGCCGCTACGACCAGGCGGGCAACCTGAGCGCGGTCGTTTTCCCCTGGGGCGGAGAGGTTCAGTACCGGTACGACCTGGCTGGCCTGCCGGTCGAGACGGTCAACGCCCGCGGCGACAAGATTCGTTTCACCTACGACCAAGCGGGGAACCTGATCAGCAAGCAGACTCCGACGGAGACCTGGACTTTCCGCTATGACAGCCAGGGGAATCTGCTGCAGGCCAGCAACGGGACCGTCACCGTACGCCATACCTACGACAAGCTCTCCAGGATCATCGAAACCGAATATCCGGAGTGGCGGAAACTCCTGCGCTACCAGTACGACTCGTATGGCCGCATCATCAGCCGCTCCGAGCCGGAGGGCAGGCGGACCCGCTATTCCTACGATGCCCTGGGCAGACTGTTCAAAGTCGCCAACGAAAAGAACGAGGCCTTCGCGTTCACGTACGATGAGTACGATCGGCTGACAGCACGGACCGCCCCCAACGGTACAACCACGCTGTACAGCTACGACAACATCGGTCGCACGACCGCGATCGAGCACAAGAACGCTGCGGGCAAGGTCATCGCTGCGCGTCGCTACACGTATGACGTCGCCGGGAACCCGACCGAGGTCGTCGACGAACGCGGCCAGAAGATTACGTACCGCTACGACAACGACGGCCGCCTCATCAGCGAACACGGACCTGGCATCGAGAAGAGGTATCTTTACGGTCCGAGCGGCTACCGCTCCGCTGTCAGCGATGCCTCAGGCCGCACCGGATACGCGTACGACAAGGGCGGAAGACTCATTCAGGCTGGGGAAACCAAGTTCACCTACGATGTCGACGGCAACCTGATCGCACGGACCGACAAGGCCGGCACCACCCGCTTCGCTTACGACGGCGAGAACAATCTGATTCGCGTTGAACTGCCAGGCGGCAAGGCCGTCGCCTACGGCTACGGCCCCTTCGGTGAACGGATTTCCCGCGCCGCGGATGGTCAGCTCGGCTATTACCTGCTCGACGCGAACGGCATTGTCCAGGAACTCTCCGGCGATTACAAATCCCGCACCACCTATTTGTATTCGAGCCTGGACCAACTTCTCCTGCTGACCCGTCCGGACGGCGGTACGGCCTACTTCCATCAGGACACCCTCGGCACCGTGCTGGCCGTCACCGATCCGAAGGGCGAAGTCCTTGAGCGGTACACATATGATGCGTTTGGGAACGTCCTGCAACAGGAGGGCAAGGGCCTCGATCAGCCGCTGCGGTTCACCGGACGACCGTTTGACCCGGCCACCGGCCTCTACGACCTGCGGGCACGGTTCTACGACCCGACAACCGGCCAATTCGTGACCCGCGACCCGATCATCGGGGGCGTCGGTGAAGCCCCGACCTTTCCGCTTTACCTGTACGGCCGAAGCAATCCTCTAAGATTCGTCGATCCGTCTGGGAACGCCGAGATCGATCCCTTCGCCGAGAATTCCGAAATATTTCAATTTATACTCTCCAGTGGTCGACTGCATCTGAAGCGCCATTTTGACCCGTTGTCCCCTGGGGAAGCGTACAACACAGCCTCCCAATTCATTCTCAGGTTCCAGTACCCGGAAGAAGTCCTGGAACCGAGCATGCAGAGTCAGAGCACATGGACTACATACGATAAATTTCGACAGTTCGCCTTACGTCGGATCGATAGGTACTACGAGATTTTTCGAAGAGCAAAAGGTGAGGAGGTCGCAAATGACTGGCGACGTCGAGCACTAATCTACGCGAATGAGTACCTCAGGTGGAACCAACGCCAGGGGCAGATGGATCCAGGGCCGCTACTGAATGGTCCACCGGGATTAGGCACGGTGCAACGACCAGCATCACCACGACCTGCGGCCGCTGCCCCGTCTGCCGCCTCACCACAAGCAACCGCCCCCCAGGTGCCGATCTCGGGCGGGGCTTCCCTCGGGAGTAAACTTAGAGGGATGGCCCCGCTGTTGACCTTGCTCGGCGGCAGCCAGACCGCCGCCGATTGGTTCGGCGAGCATTTCTATTTCGGCACCGGGCAGTGGACCGACGGTGCCGCTCAAGACCTGATGGACAAGGTGCGGAGCTACGTTTCCTGGAGCACGGTCGCCGCCGGCGGGGCCTCCGCGTACCTCCAATACAAATTCGGCCAGACCGCCGTCGGCATCGCCGCCAGCACCGGCTTGGCTGGCGCCGCGGCGGTTGGGCTGGCATGGGGGGCCGGCAACAGATTGGGCACCGCAGTTGCCGAGTATAAGGGGGTGAAGGCGGCCGAGGCCGTCGAGAAGCAAAACACCAATCGCGCCGACGTGGCGGACAGCCGGATCTGCAATCGAGCGAAGGACTACCAGAGACAGATCTTGGAGAAGTCCAGCGAATTGGACCGCCTGCGGCTAGAGGTACAGAAGGCAGGCGATGAGATCAGGAGCGGCGATCTCGATGCCAGCATCGGCAACAAGAAGAACGTCATCCTCGTGGCAGCGGAAAAACTCGATCGACTCGAAAGCGAACTCAAGGGGAAAGCCGACAAGATCCTTGCGCCGACGCCCGCCCGCGCCGACGCAGGCGATAAGAAGATCCGGACTTTGTTGGCCGAAATCCAAGACCTCAAGAAGCGGGCCTGTCGCGTCGTCGAGCAGGTCAAGTCGGCAACCGATCCGGCCGAGCGCCAGAAACGATGGACCGAGGCACAGAAATGCGTCGCGGATGCGGAGTCCAAGGCGAAAGAGTTGGCCGTGCTCGCACGCAGCACTGCGGACGAATCACCTTCTCCTCCGAACCAGCTCGCCGAGCTGGAGGATATCGTCGCGCAGATGGAAGAGATCGATTCCTCCATGTTCTCTGACTTCGACCGCATGAATGAATGGAAGAATACGCTTGATCGGTACCATACCGATCTCGATCGCGCCTGGAACCTGCAGTGGCAAGTCACCACCAGTACCAAGTACTTGCAGAACTTCGCGCACTGTTTCGATCAGGAGTTCGTCCGCAAACTCCCAGAGCTTCGCCAGCGGGCGGAAGCTCCGCTGCCCTCTCGCGAAGAGGCAGCGTCCATACATGCATCGGCCGACAGCAGCTACAACGATGCCTGGAACTACGGTCAGAAGCGTGTGACCAAGCTGGCCGAAGCCCGGGATCTGTTGCGACGCGGGAAAGAGCACCGACCCTCTGCGGGTGAGCGCAGCACCAGCAAGGGGCTCGTCGAACAAGCCAATGCGCTCGCCAGACAAGCCAAGGAATGCACCGACGTCGGGGATCTCGCCGCGTCCCCTGCAGCCGACAGGGCCACAACCGCGCCAACGGGTGGTGGCTTCCGCCCCGCGGGGCCGGGGCGCAGCGAGGTCTTGGGCCCGGCCAACGCCGGCCGGGGGGCACCGTCGGGCGGGGGATTTGCACCCGCTGGGCCAGGTCAGTCGAGCGAGTTGCCTTCGGCCGGTGAAGGCGCCGTTTCCGGTGTTGCAGCGGGGCCGCGATCCCCCGACGCGGGTCAAGACAGGCCGGGCAGACGTGATATCAGCTCCCCCGGGCCAAAGCCCTCAAACATTCAAACCACACCCGATCAGGAAGCTCAGCCCGTCGTTCGGTCTCTGAGTGTCGAGGGACAGGGACAGACCGCCTTCCACATCTTCGCCGCCTGCACCAGGCTGGGCTGGGCCGGCAGCCTCTCACAATACTCGAACGGCGCTGTCGATCAGCTCATCATCGACCATCTCGTCATGGCTGGCGAGCACGCGATGTGGGCCAATCGCACGAGTCGACCGCCGGCGCCGGCCTGGCCGGAGTGGAACCAGCTCAAGAACGGTTTCCACGTGTGGGCGCAAAACCTCGTGCGCCTGCACTCGGACCGCTCCCGTAGAGACCTCGCGCTCATCGTCAAATCGGAAGCCAGCCAAATGGCGGACCGGCTGAGCTACCAAGCGGGCAGCCCGGACAAACGGGACAACTGCGACGCTAACTACTGCCGCCTGGGCTATTACATAGCCTACGGCCAACAGGCCCTGGGCACGGCCGCGGGCGCGGCGCGCGACGGCAATCAGAAACTGCTCGAGGCAACCCGGCGCGACGGCCACGAAGCCCTCCGCCACGCCATCCGCACCCTGGACGCCTTGGAGAGGATCAAGCTGGCCGGCGGCTGCGCCGACCTGCGCGACGTGAAACAAATGCTCCAGTCCCTCCTGCAGTCCCACGATCCCAGCGCGCAGTACCGCGCCGCCACCACGGCGTGGACCACCGCGGCCGAACGTCTGCGCAACTGGTCGGCGGCGGCGCCGACGCAGGCCGGCACCTACGCAGAGTGCCTCAAGAGGTACTGCCCGATGTGCATCACAAGCGTCGACCTCATGGGGGTTGCGGCCGATCCCAACTGCGATCCCTGTCGCACCCGGAACCGGACCCTCATCGAGCAGTGCGCCGGTGGGACATCGACGCCCGCCCCCACGCCGGCTCCGACGCCAGCCCCGCCGCCCCCGACGGCAGCGCCGTACAAGCCAGCACCTCCGCCCGCGCCAGCCGACGAGTCCGGTGGTCTGGGTGGCGACTGGTTCCAGTGTGCACCGGGGATCCATCGGCGGCTGCCGGCATCCGAGAAGGGACGCGCGGAGCGGTGTCTGCGGACGGGCATGACTTACAACAACAGCCCACCGCGGCGAACCTTGCACTTCAGCAAGAGCGGCGACAGCTACATCGGGAGGCGGCCTCCGGAAATCGGTGAATCTCCACCGATTTATTTCTGGAACAACGTCGTCACTGGCTTGTTCAATGACGTTCTTGAAGGGGATTCAAGACGGTATCCCGTTGGCGCCGAGATCTTCAGGCTCAAACGGGTGGGACCGAACAAATACGAAGGCGAGTATCTCGATTTCTTGCCCGGACTGAAATGGACCAAGACCACAATTGAGGTAGAAGGAAACGTCGCGTGGCAGACCGTGGACACCCAAGGCTACCGAGGGGCCAGCGGGCTGGTCGCCTGGATCCGCTATCCTGCTCATTAGGCAATCGCCAGCGGCCCTACACCTGAGTTGGGTGCAATGCGTGGACGCCGCGGAGCATGCCTTGGAGGGTTAATCTGCGCATATCAGCCTCCCAGTGCGCTTTTCCCGCCACAATGCCAGGTAACGTTGAGCCCCTGTGCGGTCGGCTCATCCAGCACTCCCCCTCCTCGGTCTATCTGGAGTTGTTCGGGATCGAGGCCGATCTCGGGGAGATCCCGCCCCGCTACAACCTCGCCCCCTCCCAGCCGATCGGGGTGGCCCGAACCGCTGCCAATGGCAAGCGGGAGCTGACATTCTTGCGCTGGGGTCTGGTGCCCTCTTGGTCGAAGGGGCTCGACAGCCGCTTCAGCCTGATCAACGCCCGCGCCGAGACCCTGGAGCAGAACCCGCCTACCGGGGACCCTTCCGCTACCGCCGCTGCCTGATCCCCACCGAGGGGTTCTACGAGTGGAGGCCGGAGCAGGGCGGCAAGCAGCCCTACCTGATTCGCATGAGATCGGGGAAGCCCTTTGCCTTGGCGGGGCTGTGGGACCACTGGCAGGACCCCAACGGCTCGGAGCTCGAGACCTGCAGCATCCTCGTCACCGATGCCAACCCACTCATCGCCCCCATCCACGACCGGATGCCGGTGATCCTGCCCCCGGAGGTCTGGGACAGCTGGCTCGATCCTCGGCAGCAGGACGCCCGCGCGCTGCGCCCCCTGCTCGTCCCGTGCGATGCGGGATCGATGGAGGTCTACCCGGTCTCCCATGCGGTGAATAACACCCGTAACGATGACCCCAGCCTGATCGAGCCGGTTTGATGTCTCGGGTCGTCACAGGCTCAGTTCTTGAGCCTGTGTTCCTCCCATACTGAGTCTCCTTCCGCCCTATGTTGATACCACCGATGGAGGAGAACAGGTACATGACCATGGACAGGGGACACTAGGGTGGGCGGCGTGGTCCTGCTCCTGGGCCTCTCCGGACTCTGCCTTGGCGGCGACACGCGCCTCACCACCCCCGATGGCCGCACCCGGGCCTACATCGACGAGCGGGGCCGCATCTACGCCGGACCCTGGGGTATGTCGAGCAGAACGGCCGCATCTCCCGCCCGGATGGCTCCACCGCGGGCTACCTGGAGGATGGCGGCAAGGGGCTCGAGGGGTTGGGGTTGGACCCACGACACTCAGGTAACCCTGGCCGCTCCCAGCGCGGGGTCCGCTAGGCGCTAAGGGCGCGGTGCTTCCTGGGGGCGAGCTGACGCCCCCGGGTCTTGGTCAAATAGGACACTTATTTATGGCAGTATGAGTGTCTATATTGAACCCATGACCGAGGCCACCCCCCGATTCACCCTCGATGAGCTGGCCGCCCTGGCGGAGCTGCCCCGGCGCACGGTGCGCTACTACCTGCAGATCGGGCTGTTGGAGCGGCCCGGGGGTTTGGGTCGGGGCGCCCACTACGGCAGCCGTCACCTCGATCAGCTGCTCGGTATCCGCAAGTGGCAGCAGGCGGGGTTGTCGCTCGAGCGCATCCGCGAGCTACTCGCCCCCGAGGGGCAGACCCCTGTCCCCCCCCGACCGCGCCAGCGGGGCGCGGTGGAGGTGTGGAGCCATCTGGTCATCGACGAGGGGGTGGAGCTGATGCTCGAT
>CAZFHV010000133.1:0-9592 GCA_964519095.1 uncultured Chromatiaceae bacterium
CGTTAGCGACCCCGGCAAGCCGCTTTGAGCGGCTCACAAAAGAAAGCCCACGGCTCTGCAGGGGGATTGTTACTGATCGCACAACCGTTATGCCAGAGAGGGCTTTGTTTCAACCCCAAGGTGAGATATCCGGGCTAGGTCCCGAGCCCGGGAGTGGCGGGCTGAAGGGGGGCCGGACAGCCCCCGCGCGCAGCGAGCGGTAGCGAGCAAGCTGCGCGGGCTCTTTCGCTGTGCATCAGGCTGCTTGCAATCCGCCAGGGGCTTCGCTACATATCTCCTCACTCGGGACCCCCGAGCCCCCACGGCTTCCCTTGCGGTAACAGGCCATGCCGAATGAGACCCTGACGATCATCCTCGCCGGTGGCCGGGGGCGTTCCCTGCACCCCCTCACGGACCAGCGCACCAAGGCGGCGGTGCCCTTCGGCGGCAAGTACCGCATCATCGACTTCACCCTGGCCAACTGCCTCCATTCCGGGCTGCGCCAGGTGCTGGTGTTCACCGAGTACAAGTCCCACTCCCTGCAGAAGCATCTGCGGGACGGCTGGTCCCTGTTCAATCCGGAGTTGGGGGAGTACATCACCCCGGTGTCACCCCAAATGCGGGAGGACCAGAAGGGCTACTCGGGCACCGCCAACGCCCTCTATCAGAACCGTTTTCTCATTGAGCGCAGCCGCGCTAGCCGGGTGCTGATCCTGCGGGGCGATCACATTTACCGTATGGATTACGCGGAGCTGATCAAGTTCCACGGCGAGCAGCAGGCAGAGCTCACCCTCACCTGCATGCCGGTCGGGCTGGCGCAGGCGACCCAGTTCGCCGGGGTGGCCCTCGACGAGCAGGATACGGTGGTGGAGTTCAGGTTCCAGCCGCCCCATCCTCGGCCCATCGCGGACAACCCCCAGCAGGCCCTGGTTTCCATGGGGGTATACGTGTTCGACAAGGGGGTGCTGCTGGATGCGCTCGCCAAGGATCACGCCAACCCCGACTCCAGCCACGACTGCTGCCGCGATCTCCTGCCCTCCCTGGTGGGTAAGCGTCGCGTCTCCGGGTACCGATTTGGCGGCGAGCGCGGGCGGGTGAGCCCGGACCGCTACTGGCGCGACCTCAGCTCCCTGGATGCCTACTACGCGGCGAACATGGCCCTCTTGGAGCCGGTGCCCCCGCTGGACCTCTACCAAGAGGACTGGACCATCCACACCTACCAGGGGCAATACCCCCCCGCCCGTACCGTCCCCGGTCCATCGGGCACCGAGGGGATCTTCGTCAACTCCATCTTGGCGGCCGGTACCCTCATCAGTGGCGGCGGGGTCAACCACTCCATCCTCTTTCCCCAGGTACGGGTGGAGGACCGGGCCTTCGTCGAGGAGTCCATCCTGTTCAATCGGGTGCGGGTAGGTCCCGGGGCCCATCTGCGTCGCTGCATCCTCGACAAGGACGTGGTGGTGCCACCCGGTGAGCGCATTGGCTTCCACCCCAAGGTGGACCGGGAGCGCTTCATCGTCTCCGAGGGGGGCGTGGTGGTGGTCCCCAGGGGCTACCGCTTCTAGCCATTTCGCGGGCCTCGTCATGGGGCGGGTGACCCCAGGCGCCGACCCGGTGCGTTTGCCAAGCCCTGGGCTGCAGGACGTATTCCAGCGGCTTTACGCCCGCTTCGGCCCCCAGGGTTGGTGGCCCGGCGAGATCCCCTTCGAGGTGATGGTGGGGGCGGTGCTCACCCAGAACACCGCCTGGACCAACGTGGAGCGGGCCATCAGGCGGCTCAAGGCATCCAATCTCCTCGATGCTTGCAGCCTCGCCGCGCTCCCGCTGGGGGAACTGGCCACCCTGATCCAGTCCGCAGGCTATTTCAACGTCAAGGCCCGGCGGCTGCAGGCCTTCTGCCAGGCCCTGGTCGCCGCGGGCGGCGAGCCTGCCCTGGAAGCCCTTCCCACCGGGGAGCTGCGTGCCTGGCTGCTGGGGGTGCACGGCATCGGCCCCGAGACGGCGGACGACATCCTCCTTTACGCCTTCCAGAGGCCGGTGTTCGTGGTGGATGCCTACACCCGCCGCATCTTCGAGCGCCTGGGCCTGCTCTCGGGTGGCGAGGGTTACGAGGGGATCCGCGCCGCCTTCGAGGCCGCCCTGCCGCCGGAGGTGCCCCTGTTCAACGAGTACCACGCCCTCTTGGTGCGCCAGGGCAAGGAGGTCTGCCGCAGCCGGCCCCGCTGTGGCGACTGCGCGCTCGCCGGCGGCTGCCGGGCGCGCCAGGGCGCCTGAGGGTCAGGCCCCGGGCTGGGCGCTCAGGGCCTGGCCGGTCACCCCGCGGCTGTCGGGCCCCATCAGGTAGAGGTACAAGGACAGGATGGCCTCCGGGGTGGCCAGCCGCTCGGGGGACTCCCCCGGATAGAGGCGGGCGCGGAGCTGGGTGCGCACCGGCCCCGGATCGATGCTGTTGACCCGGATGGGGCTGGTGTCGCGGGTCTCCTCGGCGAGGATCTGCATCAGCCCTTCGAGGCCGAACTTGGCCACCCCGTAGGCACCCCAGTAGGCGCGCCCGAGGCGCCCGACCCGGTCGGAGGTGAAGAGCACCGAGGCGTCCTTGGCCCGGCGCAGCAGCGGCAGGCAGGCCTGGGTGAGCAGGAAGGGGGCGGTGAGGTTGACCTGCAGCACCTGGTCCCAGAGGCTGAGATCGTAGTCGTCGATGCGGCTCAGCAGGGGGGCCACGGCCGCGTTGTGCAGCAGCCCGTCCAGGCGGTGGAAGGCCCCCTCCAGGGTAGCGGCCAGGCCCAGGTACTCCCCCTCCTCGTGGGACTGGAGGTCGAAGGGGAAGATAGCCGGCTCCGGCCCCCCGGCGGCCTCGATCTCGTCGTAGAGGCTATCGAGTGGGTCGCGGTCCCGATCGAGCAGGATCACCGTGGCCCCGTAGTCGGCGAAGGCGCGCGCGGCCGCCCGGCCGATCCCCGTCGCCGCCCCGGTCACGAGGATGACCCGCTCGCGCAGTAGATCGGGGGAGGGCTGGTAGTCGTGCATGGGGGGCTCCGGCCAGGGCTGGGGGAGGGCGCATTCTAGCGAGGGGCCGCGCCCGCCCGCCAGCCGCTGGCACGCCAGGCGATCCAGAGCTTGCGCAGCGGCGTGAGGCCGATGCGCTGGTCGAGGACGTCGAAACCCAGGGCCTCGATCTCCCCCAGCAGGGCCCGGAGGGTGCGGGAGCGGATGGCGACCACCGGCGGATGGGAGCTTCCCCCCGGCCCGCCCCCCGCCGGATCCAGACCGCGGGCGGTGGCCGCCAGCCCCCCGAGGACCCGCGCCAGGGCCGGCCGTTCGCTGTTGAGGTCGAGCCGCTGGATTCCTTCGGCCCGCAGCAGCTCCCGCGGCACGCTGAACCCACCGGCCCGCACCGCGGCGCCCAGGTTGCGGATCAGGTAGATGAGGGCGCAGGCCACCCCGGCGCTACGGGCACGGGCCAGCTCAGCCTCTTCAATGGCGCCCTGACAACGGGCCAGCAGCTCGAACAGCGACCCCTGCTCCCGCTCCAGGGTCGCGACCAGGTCCGCCAGGTCGGCCGGGTGACGCCCCCGTACCCGGTCCTCCACCCCGTCGATCGCCGCCTGGAAGGGCGCGAGCGGGAGCCGGTGGGTGCGGATCTCGGGCGCAAGTGCCCGGGTGAGGGGATGCTGGGCAGCGCCCTGGTGGCTACGTGCCACCTCGTCCCGCCACCACTGGAGCTTGAGGCGCGCCACGCCGGGGTCGGAGACCTCCGCGAGCACCGACCAGACCTCGCCGTGCCAGCCGAGCAGCAGGGCCAGGGCGTCCCGCGCGGGAGCGGGCGAGAACCGGACGCTGTAGTAGGCCGAGGAGCCAGGGGGGGTGGCTCGGTTGGGAAAGAGCCAGGCGTCCCGCACGGCTCAGGCGCCGATCCAACCCAGGATATCGGTGGGCTGGGCGATGAGCCCATCGGCGCCCCAGATCCGTGGACAGTCCGTCTCCCCTAGATAGCCGAACAGGGCCACCAGGGTGCGGGTGCCCGCGGCGCGCCCCGCGGCGATGTCCCGCTCGGCGTCCCCCACATACCAGGTGCGGGCGGGGGCCACACCGATCTGGCGGCAGGCGTGGCGCAGGGGCTCAGGGTGGGGCTTGGTGTGGGGGGTGGTATCGCCGCTGACTACGCAAGCGGCGCGATCGTAGCAGCCCAGTGTGCGAAGCAGGGGATCGGTCAACCAGCCGGGCTTGTTGGTGACGATGCCCCAGGGGAGGCCCCGTCCATCCAGGGCCGACAGGAGCTCTAGGATGCCGGGGAAGAGGCGGGTCTCGCGCGCCAGATCCGCCTGGTAGAGGTCGAGGAAGCGCTGGCGCAGACGGTCGTAGTGGGGCTCACCCGGCTCCAACCCGAACCCCAGGCGCACCAGCCCCCGCCCGCCGTGGGAGACATGGGGCCGGATGGTGGCGAAGGGCAGGGGCGCACGCCCCTCTACCTCCAGGAGCAGGTTCAGGGCCCGGGCCATGTCCGGGGCGGTGTCGGCGAAGGTGCCGTCGAGGTCGAACAGCACCGCGGCGGTAGTTAGGCCCGGGGTCATGGGCCGGATCAGGCCTGCCGCTCGCAGGCAACCAGGTAGTTCACGTCCAGGTCACCCGAGAGGCTGTAGATCCCGGTCAGGGGGTTGTAGCTCATGCCGGTGAGGTCGCGGACGACCAGGCCCGCGGCACGGATCCAGGCGCCGAGCTCCGAGGGGCGGATGAAGCGGGCGTAATCGTGGGTCCCGCGCGGGAGCAGGTTGAGGAGATACTCCGCGCCGAGGATGGCGAAGAGGTAGGACTTGGGATTGCGGTTGAGGGTGGAGAAGAACACCCAGCCACCGGGCCGCACCAGTCGCCCGCAGGCCCGCACGATGCTGGCGGGGTCGGGTACGTGCTCGAGCATCTCCATGCAGGTGACCACATCGAAGCTGGCGGGCTCGGCGGCGGCCAGTGCCTCTGCGGCGATGTGGCGGTAGCTGACCTCCACCCCCGTCTCTAGGGTATGCAGCTCCGCCACCCGCAGAGGGGCCTCCGCCAGGTCGATCCCCGTCACCCGCGCCCCACGTACAGCCATAGACTCCGTGAGGATCCCGCCCCCGCACCCCACATCGAGCGCCTTCTTGCCCGCCAAATGGGCGCGTTGGTCCACATAATCCAGCCGCAGGGGGTTGATCTCGTGCAGAGGCCTGAACTCGCTGTGGGGGTCCCACCAGCGGGCGGCCAGCTCGGCGAACTTGTTGATCTCCCGGGGATCCACGTTGGGAGCGACAGAATCCCCGGAGGGGTGGGTATGGGCGCGCGGCTGGGTCATGGGCGGTACAGGAATGCTGAAATGCTCTGGTTGGGGCCTCAGCGGTGGACGGCGATCTTGCGCCCCCACTCGGCGGCGCGGGCCAGGATCGCCTCCCCATCGAGGGTGGTGGGCTGGCGGTCCCGCAGCAGCTGGCGGCCGGCGATCCAGACGTGGCGCACCTGGTTGCGGTTCGCGGCATAGACCAGCTGGGAGACCGGGTCGTAGACCGGCTGGGTCTCCGGGGCCAAAAGGTCCAGGGCCACCAGGTCCGCCGACTTGCCGATCTCGAGCGAGCCCGTCTCCCCCTCGATCCCCAGGGCCCGCGCCCCGCCGAGGGTGGCCAGACGCAGGGCCTCCTGGGCCGGCAGGGCACAGGGGTTGCCGGTGCTGCCCTTGGCCAGCAGGGCGGCGGTGCGCATCTCCCCGAAGAGGTCCAGGTCGTTGTTGCTGGCGGCACCGTCGGTCCCCAAAGCGCAGTTGACCCCGGCCGGGATCAGCCGATCCGCCAGGGGACAGGTACCGCTGGCCAGCTTCAGGTTGGACTCGGGGCAATGCACCACCTGCACCCCGTTGAGGGCCAGGGTTTCCACCTCCTGGGGCTCCAGTTGGGTCAGGTGTACGGCCACCAGGTGCGGGGAGACCAGCCCCAGGCCTTCGAGGCGCGCCAGGGGCCGCTTGCCATGCTCCCGCAGGCTCTGGACGATCTCCTCGCGGGTCTCGTGCAGATGGAGGTGGATCGGCAGGTCCAGCTCCTCCGCCAGGGTGGCGACCCGCTGGAAGCTCCCGTCCGAGACCGAATAGGGGGCATGGGGCGCGAAGGCGGTGCGTACCAGGCGGTCATTGCGGTAACGGTCGTGCACGGCGAGGCCCTTGTGGAGATACTCGTCGGCATCCTGGGCCCAAGCGGAGGGAAGCTCGATCAGGATCAGGCCGATGGTGGCGCGCATCCCGGCCTCCGCCACGCACTGGGCAGTGATCTCCGGGAAGAAGTACATGTCGTTGAAGCAGGTGATGCCCCCCCGGAGCATCTCCAGAAGGGCCAGACGGGTGCCGTCGCGCACGAAGGCCTCGCTCACCCATCGCTGCTCCGCCGGCCAGATGTGCTCCGTGAGCCAGCGCATCAGCGGCAGGTCGTCGGCGAAGCCCCGCAACAGGGTCATGGCCGCGTGGGTGTGGGCGTTGATCAGCCCCGGGATGAGGGCGCAGCCCGGTAGCGCCTGGGGGCGGGTCGCGGGATACTTGGCGGCGGCCGCCTCCGCGGGCAGGATGTCGCTGATCCGTCCGCCGGCCACCGCCAGGCAGTGCCCCCGGAGCACCCGATCCCCGGCGTCGAGGGTCAGGATCCACTCGGGCTGCAACAGCAGCTCTATCTCCGGCTCCGCCATGAATCGCCATTGCCTCCAGGGCTCGTGACAGCAGCGGGCCAATTTGCCACAAGGGTTCCCACCATGGAAGCGCACGCCGAGCCGAGCCCCAGCCCAGAGCACGCCATCCTCTGGCACCAGGACGCCCTCCACCTCCTCGACCAACGCCTGCTGCCCCAGCGCGCGGGGTTCCTGCGCTGCGACCAGGCCACCGAGGTGGCCCAGGCGATCCGCGACATGGTGGTGCGCGGGGCCCCGGCCATCGGTATCGCCGCCGCGTACGGGGTGGTGCTGGCAGCCCGGCAGGGGTTCGCGGAAGTGGGTCCCCACTGGCCGCGCGCGATCGAGGCGGATCTGGCCCGGCTCGCCGCGGCGCGGCCCACGGCGGTGAACCTGGCCTGGGCCCTGGCACGCATGGGCCGGCGGATCGACACCTGCCCCGGCGGCGATCCGGTTCCCACCCTCCTCGCCGAGGCCCGCGCCATCCATGAGGAGGACCGCGCCGCCAACCGGCGCATGGGGGAACTGGGGGCGGCCCTGATCGCGGGCCCTACCCGGGTGATTACCCACTGCAACGCCGGGTCCCTGGCCACGGGGGGCTATGGCACGGCGCTCGGGGTGATCCGCAGCGCCTATGCCGCCGGCAAGGTCATCGAGGTGTTTGCCGACGAGACCCGTCCCTGGTTGCAGGGGGCGCGCCTGACCGCCTGGGAGCTCCAGCAGGACGGCATCCCAGTGGTGCTTCAAGCCGACGGGGCGGCGGGGAGCCTGATGGCCCAGGGCGGGGTGGGCTGGGTGATCGTGGGGGCAGACCGCATCGCCGCCAATGGTGATGTGGCCAACAAGATCGGCACCTACCCGCTCGCCGTGCTGGCACGCCACCACGGGGTGGGGTTCATGGTGGTGGCACCCACCTCCACCCTGGACCTGGGGGTGGCGAGCGGTGCGGAGATCCCCATCGAGGAGCGGGCCCCCGAGGAGGTCCTCGCTTGCGGCGGCCTACGGCAGGGGCCCGCCGGGGTCGCCGCCAGGAATCCGGTGTTCGACGTGACCCCCGCCGCCCTGGTGGATGCCCTGGTCACCGAGCGGGGAGTGCTCCTCGCTCCCGACCGGCAGAAGATCCAGGCCCTGATGGCGTCCTAGCCTCGTTTCACCCCGGCCCCCCATCCGGCCCGCCCGGCTGGCGGCCCCGGGGGCTTTCGGAGGTTCCAGAGCCTCACGCCGAAGCTGGTGAGGCCGAGCGCCACCCCCGTCGCGAGCACCATCTGTGCCAACCACCGAGGCCAGGCGGGAGTGGGTGCCAGCAGGGCGAACAGCGCGATGATCACCAGCCAGAGCGCGATCTTGGGGAGCAACAGCCAGCGCACGGGGAGCCTCCACCCTGGGGGATCCTGAGCCCGGAACCCCTGCTGTGTCGATGCGGAGCCCATGCTAGCGAGCCCAACGGCCGGTGTCGAACCGGCTAGGGACAGGCGAGCGCCAAGCCCTGTCAGGCGACGGGCGAGGGCGGGTGAGCCTCCCGCGGGAAGCGCACCTCCACCCGCAGACCTCCGCCGGGTCGGTCGCTCAGGTCGATCCGGGCGCCGTGCAGCTCCACGATCTTCTGGACGATGGACAGCCCGAGCCCGGAGCCCGTCGGGAGCGGCTGGCCCAGGCGATGGAAACGCTGGAACAGCTCGGGGCGGCGCGCCTCCGGGATCCCCGGTCCCCGGTCACTGACGGCGAGGCTCACCCCCTGGGCGTTGCGGGCGAGGTCGAGCTGCACTTCCGCCCCTTCCGGGCCATAGCGGATGGCATTGTCGAGGAGGTTGCGCAGGAGCACGCCGAGGTATCCCGAATCCCCAGAGACCAGTGCCTCCCCGGCGGTCACCAGGCGGAAGCTGACTCGCCGCTCCGCGCTCAGGGGAGCCAGGTCTTCGAGGGTCTGTTCGGCCACCCGCTTCAGGTCCAGGGGCTGTGGCTGGGCCAGGGCATCCTCCATGTCGAGGCGGGAGAGCAGCAGCAGTTGCTCCACCAAGTGGGTCGCCCGGTCCACCCCGGTGATGATGCGCCCCAGTGCCCGTTGCCGGTCCTCGTCTGCCGCGGCTCGAAGTGCCACCTGGGCCTGGACGCGCAGTCCCGCCAGGGGCGTGCGGAGCTCATGGGCCGCGTCCCCGGTGAAGGCGCGCTCCCGCGTCATGGCCCGCTCCAACCGCAGCAGCAGGGCGTTGAGGGCATCGACGAGGGGGACGACCTCCACCGGGACCGGCTCCAGGGGGAGTGGCTTGAGATCGTGGGGATCACGCGCCTGGATCTCCCGCACCAGGCCCAGCAAGGGCCGCAGGGCCGGGGTCATCACCCACCAGACCCCGAGCACCAGGGCCGCCACGGCGACCAGTACCGGCGGAGAGACGCACTCGACCATGTATTCCGCCAGCTCTTCGCGGATCTCTCCCTGCTCCCCGACCTGGACCACCAGACCGGTACCGGGTTGATCCAGGCTGAAGACCCGCCAGCGCTGACCGTTCAGCTCGACCTCCGAAAATCCCGCGGTCTGCTGGGCAAAGGGCTCCGCGGGGGCGCTCCCGGAGCGCAGCGCCAGGTGACCCTCGCCGCCTATGACCTGGTAAGCGAACAGGCGCTCGTAAGCCCCCGGCACCTCGTCCTCCGCTTCCACCTGCGCGTGGGTGCTCGGCAGCCCCTTGGGATCGAGTTGCCGGAGCACGTCCTGGAGGTGGTCCAGCCGGTCTTGATCCGTGGTGCTGGCGACCAGGGCCATGAGTGCCCGCGCGGACTGGGCCAGCTGGGCATCGAACACCTCGCCCAGCTCCTGGACCGCGAGCTTGTAAAGGATGAGGCTCATGATCACCCACACCAGTAGGGTGAGCAGTGACAGCCAGGTGACCAGAATCTGTCTGAGCGACACCCGAGGATCCCCCCTCAGCCCAGTTGATAGCCGACGCCG
>CAZFHV010000134.1:0-9519 GCA_964519095.1 uncultured Chromatiaceae bacterium
CTCGCCACCCTGCAGCGACTGATCCAGCTCGCCGAGCGCCATGACTTCGTGATCGCCGCGGACGAGTGCTACTCGGAGCTCTACTTCGACGAGGCGGCGCCTCCGGTGGGTCTGCTCCAGGCCGCGGTGGGGTTGGGACACACCGACTACCGTCGCTGTGTGGTGTTCCACAGCCTCTCCAAGCGCTCCAACGCCCCGGGGCTGCGCTCGGGCTTCGTCGCCGGTGACGCCCAGATCCTGGAGCGCTTCGCCCTCTACCGCACCTACCACGGCTGCGCCATGCCCCTGCAACACCAGTCGGCGAGCACCCTCGCCTGGGGCGACGAAGCCCACGTGGTGACGAACCGCGCCCTCTATCGGGAGAAGCTCGACCGGGTTCTGGAGGTGCTGGGTGATAGCATTTCCGTCAGCCGGCCGGACGGCGGCTTCTACCTCTGGCCCGAGACCCCCATCGAGGATACCGCCTTCGCCCGTGGGCTCTATGGGACGGCCAACGTCACGGTCCTCCCGGGTAGCTTCCTCTCCCGAGAGGTCGCGGGTGAGAACCCGGGCGCGGGGCGCATCCGCATGGCCCTGGTCGCCCCCCTGGAGGAATGCATCGACGCCGCCCAGCGCCTGCGCCGCTACCTCGAGCGGTTCTAGCCGCGCCGCGTACCCTATCGCTACTCAGCCTTCCGGAGCACAACCATGACCGACCCCCGCAGCATCATCACCGAGGCCTTCGAGCACCGGGCCGATATCAGTCCCCGCACCGTGGCCACCCAGGTGCGCGACGCCGTCATCGATACCATCGAGCGCCTCGATCGGGGCGAGGTACGGGTAGCGGAGAAGCGCGACGGCCAGTGGGTAGTCAACGACTGGCTCAAGAAGGCGGTGCTGCTCTATTTCCGCATCGAGGACAACCGCTTCATCAAGGGCGGTTTCACCAACTATTACGACAAGGTGCCCTCCAAGTACGCGGACCTGAGCTCCCGGGAGTTCCGCGACGGCGGGGTGCGGATCGTGCCACCGGCCACCGCCCGCAAGGGGGCCTACATCGCCCCGGGCTGCGTGCTGATGCCCTCCTACGTCAACATCGGCGCCTACGTGGACGCCGGGACCATGGTGGACACCTGGGCCACGGTGGGCTCCTGCGCCCAGATCGGCAAGAACGTCCACCTCTCGGGCGGGGTGGGGATCGGCGGGGTGCTGGAGCCGGTGCAGGCATCCCCCACCATCATCGAGGACAATTGCTTCATCGGCGCCCGCTCCGAGGTGGTAGAAGGCGTGGTGGTGGAGGAGGGCTCCGTGCTGTCCATGGGGGTATTCATCGGGGCCAGCACCAAGATCTACCACCGCGAGACCGGCGAGATCTCCTACGGCCGGGTGCCGGCGGGATCGGTAGTGGTCCCCGGCAGCCTTCCCGCCAAGGACGGCAGCCACAGCCTCTACTGCGCCGTGATCATCAAGCAGGTGGACGAGCGCACCCGCGGCAAGGTGGGGATCAACGAGCTGTTGCGCGATATCTGACCCCCGGCGCTCGGCCGTGCTCACCCTCTATGGCATCCCCAACTGTGACAGCGTCCGCCAGGCCCGCGCCTGGCTCGCCGAGCGCGGGCTCGCCTACCGGTTTCACGATCTGCGCCGCGATGGGCTGGACCGGGCCCGGCTACTCGACTGGATCGGGGAGCTCGGATGGGAGCAGATCCTCAATCGCCGGGGTCAGCTCTGGCGCCGCCTCCCCGAGGAGGCGCGCGGCTGTCTGGATCAGGAAGGGGCTGTGCGGCTGATGCTGGAGGAGCCGGGCCTCATCAAACGGCCTCTGCTCGACACCGGGACAGAGCGGGTCCTGGGATTCTCGTCGGGGCGCTACCAGGAGCTACTGGGCTGATGTCCCAGGTGCTGGAGCTGGCCCTGGCCCTGATCCGCTGCCCCTCGGTGACACCGGCGGATGCGGGCTGCCAGGAGATCCTGATCGAGCGTCTGCAGCGGCTCGGCTTTCACATCGCGCGCCTGCTTTTCGGCGAGGTGACCAACTTCTGGGCCCGCCGGGGCAGCAGCGCCCCCCTCTTGTGCTTCGCCGGTCACACGGACGTGGTGCCTACCGGCCCCCTGGGGCAGTGGGACTCCCCGCCCTTCGAGCCCGAGGTGCGGGCGGGTCGGCTCTATGGGCGGGGTGCCGCGGACATGAAGGGGAGCCTGGCGGCGATGATCGTCGCCACCGAGAACTTCCTCGCCGCCCACCCGCGCCACCGGGGCTCCATCGGTTTCCTCATCACCAGCGACGAAGAGGGCCCCGCCACCGACGGCACCCTGCGGGTGATGGAGCACCTCCAGGCGCGCGGTGAAGGGTTTGACTATTGCCTGGTGGGGGAGCCCACCAGCGTGGAGCACCTGGGCGACACCCTCAAGAACGGTCGCCGCGGCAGCCTCTCGGGCTGGCTCACCGTCCTGGGCAAGCAGGGGCACGTGGCCTATCCCCATCTGGCCAAGAACCCCCTGCACGCCTTCGCCCCCGCCCTGGCCCGGCTGTGCGCCGAGGAGTGGGATCGGGGAAATAGCTTCTTCCCCCCCACCAGCTTCCAGATCGCCAATCTCAGCATGGGTACCGGGGCGGACAACGTCATCCCCGGGGAGCTGGAGGCCCAGTTCAACTTCCGCTTCTCCACCGAGCTAGATGCGGAGGCCATCAAACGGCGGGTGCGGACGATCCTCGACGAGGGGGGACTGGACTACCGGCTCCGCTGGCGGCTCTCCGGCAACCCCTTTCTCACCCCGGTGGGCACCCTGGTCGCGGCCACCCAAGCGGCAGTGGCCGCGGTCACCGGAAGGGTCCCGGCCCTATCTACTTCCGGTGGGACCTCGGATGGGCGTTTCATCGCCCCCACAGGGGCCGAGGTGGTGGAGCTAGGGCCCAGCAACGCCACCATCCACCAGATCAACGAGCAGGTCCCGGTGGAGGAGCTGGAGCAGCTGGCCTCCATCTACCGGGGGCTCCTGGAGCGGCTGGTCGCCTAGAAGCGGCGCCCCCCCTCGGGCAGGACGATGTTGAGCTCCAGGATCTCGCGGGTCCCTTCCTGCTCGTAATTCACCGAGATCGCCTCCTGGTCGACCTGCACGTACTTGCGGATGACCTCGAGGATCTCCCGCTGCAGGTGCGGCAGGTAGGAAGGCCGACCCCGCTCGGCCCGGTCGTGGGCCACCAGGATCTGCAAGCGTTCCTTGGCGACGGCGGCGGTGCCCGCCCGGCGCTGTGAGCTGCGAAAGAAGTCCAGCAGTCCCATGGTCTAGCCTCCGAAAAGGCGGGAGAGAAACCCCTTCTTCTGGACGTCGAGGAAACGGTGCGGCAACTGCTCCCCGAGATAGCGGGCCACCACATCCACGTACGCCTGACCCGCATCGGAAGCACGGTCCAGGATCACGGGGACACCGGCGTTGGAGGCGGTGAGCACCGTCTTGGACTCCGGGATCACCCCCAGCAGGTTCATGGAGAGGATCTCCTGGACGTCCTCCACGCTGAGCATCTCCCCCTTGGCCACCCGCTCCGGCGAATAGCGGGTGATGAGAAGGAACTCGCGGATGGGCTCGGCATTGTTCTCCGCCCGGCGGGACTTGCTGGCCAGGAGGCCGAGCATGCGGTCGGAGTCGCGCACCGAGGAGACCTCCGGGTTGGTGACCACGAAGGCGTCGTCGGCGAAGTACATAGCCATGTGGGCACCCCGCTCGATACCCGCCGGGGAGTCGCAGACCACGTAGTCGGATGACTGGGAGAGCTGCTCCAGCACCCGACCCACCCCCTCCTTGGTCAGGGCATCCTTGTCCCGGGTCTGGGAGGCGGGTAGCACGTAGAGGTTGTCGTTGCGCTTGTCGCGGATCAGGGCCTGGTTGAGATTCGCCTCGCCATTGAGGACGTTGACGAAGTCGTAGACCACCCGGCGCTCGCAACCCATGATCAGGTCCAGGTTGCGCAGCCCCACGTCGAAGTCGATGACGGCTGTGCGATAGCCCCGCTCGGCCAGCCCCATGGCCACCGCCGCGCTGGTGGTGGTCTTGCCCACCCCGCCTTTCCCAGAAGTCACAACGATGATGCGTGCCAAATCTCTGTCCTCGGTTTCCGTCGTGTTCGTCCTCCCCCCATCGACACCTTACAGCTTATCGATGTGCAGGGTCTGCTCGCTGAGGTAGATCTGGACCGGTAGGCCCTTGGTCTCCGGCCCCATATTCTCGCTGATGCGGTAATGGCCGGCCACCGACACCAATTCCGCCTGCAAATTCTGACAGAAGATCCGCGCCTCGGTGTTGCCCTTCACCCCGGCCAGGGCCCGCCCCCTCAGGGTGCCGTACACGTGGATGTTGCCATCCGCCATGATCTCCGCCCCGGAGCTGACCGCGCCGACGACGGTGAGATCCGCACCCGCGGCGTAGACCCGCTGTCCGGAGCGGATCGGCCGAATCACCAGCTTGAAGGAGGGCCCCCCGTTGGGCTGCGCCGCGGGCTGAGCTGCTGCTGGCCGCTCGCGACCCGCCGTCTGAGGGGCCTGGGCGGCCTCGGCGCTGCGCCGCACCAGGCTGTCCGCCAGGATCGCCAGCTCCATGGCGGTGGCGGCCCGGTTCTGGGCGGCGGTGCCACCCCGGATGCCCACCGGGATCATCCCGTAGCCCCGCAGCAGCCCCACCAGCAGGGGAAACTCCACGGCACCCTCCCCGGCACGGAGGTCCTTGAGGTCGAGGACCACCGGGGCGTTGCGGAAGAAATCGGGGGCCTGGCTCACCTTGACCTCCAACTGCTCCGCCACGGCATCCATGTCGCTGCCAAAGAGCCGCAGCACCGGCAGGGTGAAGGTACCGGCCTTCAGCTCGAAAACGGGATCGGAGAGGGGTTCGGGACTACCGGCCATAGGCTATCCAGGAACGAAGCACGTAGGCGCCGCAGCACCGCCCGCCGGGCCGGGATACCCGGCGATCGGCATGGACCGAAACAGGGAGTCCGGTGCGACCTGCCCGCCCGCTCAAGCGGCGGGGACCACCCGACGACCTCAACCCGGAGGCCAGGTCAAGGGCCTGCCCCCAAGCACATGGAGATGGAGGTGGAAGATCACCTGCCCCGCCTCGGCGTTGCAATTGAGCACCGTGCGGTACCCCCGCTCGCTGATCCCGTCCTGCTCGGCGACCGCCTTGGCGGCCAGGTGCATACGCCCGAGGATCGCGGCGCTCCCCTCATCGATGTCGTTGAGGGTATCGACGTGGCGCTTGGGAACCACCAGCACGTGGGTCGGGGCCAGGGGGGCGATGTCGCGAAAGGCCAGCACCGCCTCGTCTTCATAGACCCGCTCCGCCGGCAGCGCCCCCGAGACGATCTTGCAGAAGATGCAGTCCCCCATGGAACCTCCTGAGTCAGGGTCAAACGTCGTGGCGGCCGGTGAAGGCATGCCGCAGGGTGCCGCTGTCCACGTACTCGATCTCCCCCCCCACCGGGACCCCCTGGGCGATGCGGGTGGCCCGCACACCCTGGCGACGTGCCAGCTCGGCCAGGTAGTGGGAAGTCGCCGCCCCCTCCACCGTGGGGTTGACCGCCAGGATGACCTCCCGGACCTCCCCCTCGGAGAGGCGCTTCTCGAAATCCTCGAGCCCGAGCTCCTTGGGTCCGATGCCATCCAGGGGCGAGAGCTTGCCGCCGAGCACGAAATAGAGCCCCCGGTAGTCCGTGGCCTGCTCGATGGCCATCACCTCCGCGGGGTTCTCCACCACGCACAGGAGCCCCGGGTCCCGCTCCGGGTTGGTGCAGAGGGCGCAATCCCCCTGCTCGGTAAGGGTGCGGCAGCGGCTGCAGCGGCCGATCTTCTCCATGGCATCCGCCAGCACCCGCGCCAACTGGCGTCCCCCCTCCCGGTCCCGCTCCAGCAGGTGGAAGGCCATGCGCTGGGCGGACTTGGGCCCAACGCCCGGCAGACAGCGCAGGGCCTCGATGAGCGCCGCCAGCAGGGGTCGCGACATGGCTCAGAAGGGCAGCTTGAAGCCCGGAGGCAGGGACAGACCCGAGGTGAGGCTGGCCATGTTCTCCTGGGTCTTGGCCGCCACCCGCTGTACCGCGTCGTTCATCGCGGCGGCCACCAAGTCCTCGAGCATCTCCTGGTCGTCACTCAAGAGGGAGGGGTCGATGTGCACCCGCCGCACCTCATGCCGACCGTTGAGGGTGACCCGGACCAAGCCGCCCCCGGATTCGCCGATCACCTCTTCCTGCGCCAGCCGTTCCTGGGCCTTCTGCAGGTCCTCCTGCATCTTCTGCGCCTGTTTCAGGATGTTACCAAGCCCTGCCTTCATCGCTACACCTCTTGTCGCCGTCGCTCAACTGCTCAGGGATCAACCGGCTTGATGCTGCCTGGGACCCACTGGGCGCCAAATTGCTCCTGAATGGCCTGCGCCAGGGGATCCGCCATCAGGGTTGTCTCCGCCGCCTGCTGGCGCTCCGCCGCCTCGCGAATACGCCGCTGGGCGGGGGTCTCCTGCTCCGGCTGCTTCACCTCCAGGTGCAGGCGCACCGCTACCCCGAGGACCTCTTCGATGGCGCGCCTGAGGCGCTCCTCGGTGCTGGTCACCCGGAGCTGGTTACAGGAGGGATCCAGCTTGAGCCGGAGATGGATCCCGTCCCAGGAGATCAGCTCGCAGTTGTGGGCGAGCTGCCGGGCCACGCCCCCTATTGTCAGACAGGCCACGAACTGGTGCCAGTCCTCGGCGCTGGCGAGCGACGGGGGAGCGGCTCCCTGCTGGGGACTCGAACCGGGGCTCGGCGCGGGCGGGACCGACCGAGGCGGCTTCGGCTCCGCCATATCCGAAGTGGGCCGGGCCGGGGGTGCTGGGGCCTCTGCCCGCCTGGGTCCGTCGGGCTGCGACTCGGGGCGAAACGCCAGCATCCGCAGCAGCACCATCTCCAGCCCGCCGCGAGGGTCCGGGGCAAGAGCCAGGTCCTGTTGGCCGAGGAGCCCGATCTGGTAGTAGAGCTGCACCTCCTCCGGCGAGAGCCGCCCCGCCAGTGCCTCGATCTGGCTGGCATCCGGCGACTCTTCGCTGAGGCTCTGGGGCACCAGCAGATAGAGGGCCGTGCGGTGCAGGAGTCGCAGCAGCTCCTCCAATACCTGAGCGAAGTCCGGCGTCAGATCCGCGAGGGCCGCGACCCCCGCTAGCAGTCCTTGCCCATCCCCTGCCGCCAGCGCGCCGAGGAGCTGAAACCCAACCTCGCGGCTGATCAATCCGAGCATGGCCCGCACATCCGCCTCCCCCACGCGCCCGCCGCCATGGGCGATGGCCTGGTCGAGCAGGCTCAGGGCGTCGCGCATGCTCCCTTCCGCCGCGTGGGCCAAATGGACCAGCGCCGCGGGCTCGAAGGGGATCGCCTCCTGCTCCAGGATGTGAGCGAGCTGGCGGCGGATCTGCTCGGGCAGCAGCCGCTTGAGGTTGAACTGCAGGCAGCGCGAGAGGACCGTGACCGGGACCTTCTGGGGGTCGGTGGTCGCCAGCAGGAACTTCACATGGGGGGGAGGCTCTTCCAGGGTCTTGAGCAGGGCGTTGAACGAGTGCCCGGAGAACATGTGCACCTCGTCGATCAGGTACACCTTGAACCGACCCTGGGCCGGGGCGAAGGGTACGTTCTCCAGGAGCTCGCGGGTCTGCTCCACCTTGGTGCGGGAGGCCGCATCCACCTCCAGCAGGTCCACGAAGCGGCCCTCGTCGATCTCGCGACAAGCGCTGCAGACGCCACAGGGCTCGGCCCCCACCCCCTGCTCGCAGTTGAGGGCCTTGGCCAGGATGCGCGCCAGGGTGGTCTTGCCCACCCCGCGGGTGCCGGTAAAGAGATAGGCGTGGTGGAGCCGTCCGCGCTCTAGGGCGTTGACCAGCGCCCGGACCACCGCGTCCTGGCCCACCAGATCGCGGAAGGTGCGGGGCCGCCACTTGCGTGCCAGGACTTGATAGGACATGGATCCACTGGGCTGACTGCCGGGCCGCCGGCGCGGGCGCCAGTTTAACCCAAGGCCGAGGCCGGGGCGAACGCCGCACCGGAGGCCGAGATAGGGAGGCGGCCCCTACCAGCCGCACCCCGGCACACCTCTCCGCCGCTACGGCTGCTCCCTTCCAGGCCTGACCGGGTTCACGGCATTAGGTTGCGAGGGGACCGGCAGGGGCCACCGTTAACCTGAGAACGGCCTCTCGACTGCTGTTTCAAACCCAGGTGGGCTGCCACGGCCGCCACAGCCAGCCGTGTAACACCTCGAAAACGGCACCTCTTTCAGCCGGCCCCTTTCGCAGGCACCGATGGTCTCAAGATTTAACTCTGCACCCCTTAGCATCTCCCGCGGAACGGCGCCGCAGCGAGCGGATACCCGCGAACCCAAGCCCAACCAGGGAGATGAAAAGGCCCCCTCCCGGCACGGCCGGAATCGGGACGGGTGGCCGGGGCGGACGGCAATTCAACAAGACGGGAGGCACAAAAAGCTTGGTCGGGTAGGTGCCATCGTATGACGCCGTCTCGTCATCCGTCTCGATCCCAGATTGATAAACAGCAAAACTATAACCGTACTGCGGCTTCCCCACAGGCTGACCTCCCTGCAGCACCTCTATCTTGACCACTTCGCTGGCTCGGACAGGACCCTGCTGCTGACCACCGACCAGGGAACAGTCAAAACCCGGCGGAAGTAGATCGCTGGCGTCGAGATTACCGGCCAAGCCTATGGAGATCGAACCGTCTGAGTTGGAGTTCACATAGGCCACGTTAGGATCGCTTGCCCGCTGCGCCGGCGGGGGGACTATCGGTGGCCCGCCGCCGCATGACCCGCCAAGGAAGCAGTCGTTTACAGCCGTTTGAAAAGGCGCGCTATTGATCTGAGCGGGGGTCAAGAAGACGCCGCAGTTCGCGAAGATGGCGTCGGCCACATATTGCTCCGCTACCGTGTTGCCGGAGGGCAATACCGCGTCCCAGTCCTGCCGTGTAAGGCTCGACAGTCGGATTCGGCCTCCGCAGATGTTCCCCTCGAGGGTAGAGACCTCCTCCCATACGAGGGTGTCATCGTCGCCCAACTCGATATTGCCGCCCGGACCAGGGGACACATTCGGAACGCACTCGCTGTTGCTCCCGCGAAGCAGTTCCTGGAGACCGGCCTGATCCGGCTCAGTCAGCGTCTTGCTTAATTCGCAGGTCGCCGGGTCCAAAATCCAGTAAGCAATGTTGACATGATTGGTAGTGATATCGGTGAGCCACTCAGCCCCTGCAGGGCTGGCCACCAGTCCAAGAGCCAGGGTACCCATAAGACCCGCCAGTTTCATCTTGCTCGCGCGCACTTGAATCGCCCTCCAGAAGGACACCTGACCCTGAGGCTGTTGCAAGACCACAACAGAATAATGCGGTTCTCGTCGCATCTTCACGCCCATAGCACGCGGAAATGCTCCCATGCGAATTTACCACGAACCCCAGCCAATGGGGAAACTACCTTCTGCGTCCGGGTGCGATTCAAACTGGTGTGGAGTAGCTTGTGAGGATCAGAGCCAACC
>CAZFHV010000135.1:0-7260 GCA_964519095.1 uncultured Chromatiaceae bacterium
CGTACGGCCGATGGGGCTCTGATCGATGTCGACCACCTTGTCGAAGTGGTCCAGGCCCTCGATGCGCTGGTGGGGGGCTGCGGTGAGACTGGCCCCGTGGAGGGCACGGGCCAGGGCGGGGTAGAGGGTGTCGTTGACCAGGGTGGATTTGCCCGACCCCGATACCCCCGTGACACAGGTGAGCAGCCCCACCGGCAGGGTCACGTCGAGCCCCTTGAGGTTGTTGCCGCTCGCGCCCAGGATGCGGAGCTGGCGCCCCGGGTCGGGGGGGCGGCGCCGGCCGGGGATCTCGATGCGCAAGGCGCCGCTGAGGTAGCGACCGGTGAGGGATTCGGGATGGGCGGCGATGGCGCTCGCCGGTCCCTGGGCCACGATCCGCCCCCCGTGGACCCCCGCCCCGGGGCCCATGTCCACCACCTCGTCGGCGGCGCGAATGGCCTCTTCGTCGTGCTCCACCAGGATCACCGTATTGCCGATGTCCCGCAGGTGCTCGAGGGTGGCGAGCAGGCGGCCGTTGTCGCGCTGGTGCAAGCCGATGGAGGGCTCATCGAGGATGTACATCACCCCCACCAGCCCCGCCCCGATCTGGCTGGCCAGGCGGATGCGCTGGGCCTCCCCCCCCGAGAGGGTCTCGGCGCTGCGCTCCAGGGTGAGGTAGCCGAGCCCCACGTTGGCGAGGAACTCGAGCCGCTGGGTGACCTCCCGGATCACCTTGTCCGCCACCTCGCCCCTGGCCCCGGGGAGCCGCAGGGCGCGGAACCGCTCCAGGCAGGCCTCGATGGGCAGGGCGGTCACCTCCGGTAGGCTGAGGCCCCCCACCCGCACCGAGCGGGCGGCCTCGTTGAGGCGCGCACCCCCACAGGCGGGGCAGGGCTGGTGGGACAGAAACCGGCCGAGCTCCTCGCGCACCGTGTTGGACTCGGTCTCCTGGTAGCGACGCTCCATGTTGCGCAGGATGCCTTCGAAGCGGCGGCGCCGCTTCACCAGGCCGCCTTGCTCGTCGAAGAGCTGGAACTCCACCTCTTCCTCGCCGCTTCCGTAGAGGACCACCGCCCGGGCCGCCTCCGGTAGTCGCTCCCAGGGCAGCTCCACGTCGAACCCGTAATGGGCGCCCAGGGAGCGGATCTGGGCGAAGTAGTAGGCGTTGCGCCGGTCCCAGCCCCGTACTGCCCCCGCCGCCAGGCTGAGCTCCGGGTGGACCACCACCTTGGCGGGGTCGAAGAAGGGCTGGGCCCCCAGTCCACCGCAGCTCGGGCAGGCCCCGGCGGGGTTGTTGAAGGAAAAGCTCCTGGGCTCGGGCGTGGGGATGCTGAAGCCGCAGTGGGGGCAGGCGAAGCGGCTGGAGAACAGCAGGGGGGGGCGGTCGGGCTCATCCAGCCAGGCGAGGCACACCAGACCGCCGGAGAGTCGCAGGGCCGTCTCGAGGGACTCCGCGAGGCGCAGCCCGAGGTCGGCCCGCACCCGAAAGCGATCCACCACCACCTCGATCCTGTGGCGCTTGCGCTCGGCGAGGGCAGGGGGGTCGTCGAGGTCGCAGAGCACCCCGTCGATGCGGGCGCGCACGAAGCCCTGGGCGTGCAGCTCCTCGAGCAGCTTCTGGTACTCCCCCTTGCGCTCGGAGACCACCGGCGCCAGCAGCATGAGCCTGTCCCCCTCGGGCAGGACCAGGATCTGGTCCACCATCTGGCTGACGGTCTGGGCCTCGAGGGCCGTGCCGTGGGTGGGGCAGTGGGGGGTGCCGGCCCGGGCGAACAGGAGTCGCAGGTAATCGTAGACCTCGGTGATGGTGCCAACGGTGCTGCGGGGGTTGTGGCTGGTGGTCTTCTGCTCGATGGCGATAGCCGGGGACAGCCCCTCGATGTGGTCCAGGTCCGGCTTCTCCATGAGGGCGAGAAACTGGCGCGCGTAGGCGGAGAGGGACTCCACGTAGCGGCGCTGGCCCTCGGCGTAGAGGGTGTCGAAGGCGAGGGATGACTTGCCCGAGCCGGAAATGCCGGTGAAGACGATCAGCCGCTCCCGCGGGAGGTCGAGATCGATATCGGCCAGGTTGTGGGTCCGGGCGCCCCGGATGCGGATCCTGTCCATGGGTTTCGTCGTGGCCAGGGTAGCCTGGTACTATAATCCGCTTCCCCGAGACCGAGCAAAGCCGGATCCCGCCGCCGATGACCGACCGACCCGAGCGGCCTGGCCTCAACCCCACCGAGCGTCGCGCCGCCCTCTCGCTCGCGACCATCTTCGCCCTGCGGATGCTCGGGCTGTTCCTGATCCTGCCGGTGTTCGCCCTCTACGCCAAGGGGCTTCCCGAGGTGACCCCCCTGCTGGTGGGTGTGGCCATCGGCGTCTACGGCCTCACCCAGGGGCTGCTGGGGATCCCCTTTGGGATGCTCTCCGACCGCCTCGGGCGCAAGCCGGTGATCCTTGGCGGGCTGGTCATCTTCGCCATCGGCAGCCTGGTGGCGGCCACCGCCGAGGGGATCTACGGCATCATCCTCGGGCGCGCCCTGCAGGGCAGCGGTGCCATCGCCGCCGTGGTCATGGCCCTCGCCGCCGACCTTACCCGGGAGGAGGTGCGGACCCGCGCCATGGCCATGATCGGGGTGAGCATCGGGATGTCCTTCACCCTGGCCCTGATCCTGGGCCCGCTGCTGGACGCCCGCATTGGTGTGCCGGGGCTGTTCTGGCTCACGGCGGGCCTGGCGGTGGTGGGGGTCCTGATGGTGCTGTTCGTGGTGCCCGATCCCCGCCACAGCCGGGTCCATCGGGACGCCGAGCCCGTGCTCGGTCTCCTCGGTGGAGTGATCAGGCACTGGGAGCTCTTGCGGCTCAACTGGGGTGTGCTCACCCTGCATCTGCTCATCACCGCCATGTTCCTGGTCTACCCGCTCTCCCTCGAGGAGGCCGGCGTGGCCCGCCAGGATCACTGGCTGGTCTACCTGCCGGTGCTCCTGATCTCCGTCCTGGCCATGGTCCCCTTCGTGATCCTCTCCGAGCGCCATGGGCGGGGCAAGCCGGTGCTCCTCGGGGCGGTGGCGGCCCTGGGGGTCGCGGAGTTGGTCCTCTCCCGCCTGCACGGGGGGCTGTGGCCGCTGCTGGCCATGCTGCTGTTGTTCTTCACCGCCTTCAATATCCTGGAGGCCTCGCTGCCCTCGCTGGTGTCGCGCATCGCCCCGGCGGAGGCGAGGGGGACGGCGATGGGGGTCTTCTCGACCTCCCAGTTCCTGGGGGCCTTCCTGGGGGGCATGGGGGGCGGCGCCGTGCAGCAGCTCTTCGGCGTGGGCGGTGTCTATCTCTTCTGTGCCCTGGCGGCGGGGCTCTGGTTGTCGGTGGCCTGGGGGATGGTTCCGCCGCGGCGGCTCACCAGCCAGGTGCTTCCCCTGGGCGAGGTCGACGTGGCAGGGGCGGCGAGCATCCAGCGGGCGCTCCTGGAGATCCCCGGGGTCGAGGAGGCCGTGGTGGTGGTCGAGGAGCAGGCGGCCTACCTCAAGGTGGACACCCGGCGTCTCGATTGGGCAAGATTACAAAATTTTGAGGCCGCCCGACCCTAGGCGCCGCGGGCCGGAAGCGACAGACCATCAAAGAGAGGCGGGGGGCGTCACCGCCGGCTTTTCTGCAACGACCGCGCCCGGCCCCCGCCGCGCGCTTGGGGACAACGGGAGGGAAAGATGGCGAAAGGCAGTGTGAACAAGGTCATCCTGATCGGCAACTTGGGGGCGGACCCCGAGACACGCTACACCCCGGGCAACGTGGCGGTCACCCACATCCGCATCGCCACCTCCGAGACCTGGCGGGACCGCGCCACCGGCGAGAACCAGGAGCGCACCGAATGGCACCGGGTGGTGCTGTTCGCCAAGCTCGGGGAGATCGCCGCCGAGTATCTGCGCAAGGGCTCCAAGGTCTACATCGAGGGGCGGATCCAGACGCGCAAGTGGCAGGGTCAAGACGGCCAGGACCGCTACACCACCGAGATCGTGGCCGATCAGATGCAGATGCTCGACGCCCGCGCCGGGGGTGCGGTGCCCTTCGAGGGCGAGGCGGAGCCCAGCCCGCCCACGCGGGCCCCCCGCGCCGCTCCCTCCGCCCCGCCGGCGATGGACCCCGGCTTCGACGACGACATCCCCTTCTAACGAGCGACTGACCTCATGAAGACCCTGCTGGTCACCGGTGGTGCCGGATTCATCGGTGGTAATTTCGTCCACTTCGCCATCCGCCAGGGTGCGCGCATCCTCAACCTCGACAAGCTGACCTATGCGGGGAACCTCGACACCCTGGCCTCCCTGATGCATCACCCCCGCCACCGCTTCGTGCGGGGCGACATCGGGGACGCGGGGCTGGTGCGGGGACTCCTCGCCGAGCACCGGCCCGATGCCCTGGTCAACTTCGCCGCCGAGAGCCACGTGGACCGCTCCATCGATGGGCCCGCGGCCTTCATCGAGACCAACGTGGTGGGCACCTTCAATCTCCTCGATTGCGCCCGCGACTACTGGTCGGGGCTCGCGGGGGAGGCACGGGACGGCTTTCGCTTCCTCCACGTCTCCACCGACGAGGTCTACGGCTCCCTAGGCCCCGAGGGTCGCTTCAGCGAGACCACCCCCTACGCCCCCAACTCCCCCTATTCGGCCTCAAAGGCGGCCTCCGACCACCTAGTGCGGGCCTGGCACCACACCTACGGGCTTCCGGTGCTCACCACCAACTGCTCCAACAACTACGGGCCCTACCAGTTCCCGGAGAAGCTCCTGCCCCTGATGATCCTCAAGGCCCTGGGCGGGGAGCCCCTGCCCATCTACGGCGATGGGGGTAACGTGCGCGACTGGCTCTACGTGGAGGACCACTGCCGCGCCATCTGGCGGGTGTTGGAGGGGGGTCGCACCGGCGAGGTCTACAACGTGGGGGGCCATAGCGAGCGCACCAACCTGGAGGTGGTCGACGCCCTCTGCGCCCTCCTCGACGAGCGGCTGCCCGACTCGCCCCACCGGCCCCACGGCCGGCTCAAGACCTTCGTGGCGGACCGGCCCGGCCATGACCGGCGCTACGCCATCGATGCGACCAAACTGCACGGGGAGCTGGGCTGGGCGCCCCAGGAGTCCTTCGAGAGCGGCCTGCGGCGCACGCTGGACTGGTATCTGGCCAATCGGGAATGGAGCCAGCGGGTGATGGACGGGAGCTACCGGGGCGAGCGGCTTGGCACCGCCGGGGGAGGCAGGGCATGAACGGCGGGCGTAGGGGCATCATCCTCGCGGGCGGCTCTGGGACGCGGCTCTACCCCCTGACGCGGACCCTCAGCAAGCAGCTCCTGCCCGTCTACGACAAGCCCATGATCTACTATCCCCTCTGCACCCTGATGCTGACGGGGATCCGCGACATCCTGGTGATCACCACCCCCCGGGACCTGCCCAGCTTCCGCGACCTCCTGGGGGACGGCAGCCACTGGGGGATTCGCCTGAGCTACGCACCCCAGCCCCACCCCGGTGGGTTGGCGGAGGCCTTCCTGATCGGGCGTGAGTTCGTGGACGGGAACCCGAGCTGCCTGATCCTGGGGGACAACATCTTCTACGGCCATGGCCTGGTGCAGCAACTGCGGGTCGCCGCCACTCGGGAGCGGGGTGCCACAGTGTTCGGCTACTGGGTACGGGATCCGGAGCGCTACGGGGTGGCCGGTTTCGGCCCCGACGGCAGCGTCAACAGCCTGGAGGAAAAGCCGGCACGACCCAAGTCGAACTATGCGGTCACCGGGATCTACTTCTACGACGAGCGAGTCTGCGACCTCGCCGCGGGGCTCAAGCCTTCCGCCCGGGGGGAGCTGGAGATCACCGACCTCAACAACCGCTACCTGGAGTGCGGGGAGCTGTACCTGGAGCGGTTCGGTCGCGGCACCGCCTGGCTGGACACGGGCACCCACGAGTCGCTCATGCAGGCCGCTACCTTCATCGAGACCATCGAGCAGCGTCAGGGGCTCAAGGTCTGCTGTCCGGAGGAGGTGGCGTTCCAGAAGCGCTGGATCACCGCTGATCAGCTCGAGGAGGCCGCCCTGGCACTCGGCAAGAGCAGCTACGGCGAGTATCTGATGGGGCTGGTGCGGCGCAGCCTGGAGCCATGAGGGTCCTCCTCACCAGTCTCCCCGGTGTCCTGGTGATCGAGCCCCGGGTGTTCGGCGACACCCGCGGCTATTTCCTCGAGACCTGGCAGGCGGCCCGGTATGCGGACCAGGGTATCCCGGATCGGTTCGTGCAGGACAACCAGTCCCTGTCCCGGCGCGGGGTGCTGCGGGGGTTGCACATCCAGCACCCCCACGCCCAGGGCAAGCTCATCTCCGTGGTGGCGGGGGAGGTGTTCGACGTGGCCGTGGACGTGCGCCGGGGTTCCCCCACCTTCGGTCGGTGGACCGGCTGGGTCCTGAGCGGCGAGAGCCACCGCCAGCTCTGGATCCCGGCGGGATTTGCCCACGGGTTCCTGGTGCTGAGCGAAGAGGCCCTGTTCAGTTACAAGTGCACCGACTACTATCACCCGGAGCACGAATTCAGCGTCCTTTGGGACGACCCGGCCATCGGCATCCACTGGCCCCTCAAGGAGGCACCGCTGCTCTCCGAGAAGGATCGTGCCGCACCACCCCTCAGCGCCATCCCCCCCGAACGGCTACCCGGATACCCTGAGCCATGAATGCACCCCTCCCCCATCCCTCGACCCGCCGCATCCTCTTATTGGGGGCCGATGGCCAGGCGGGCTGGGAGCTGCAGCGCACCCTCGCCCCCTTGGGGGAGGTGGTGGCCGCCTCCTTGGGGGGGGAGTTCGGCCCCAAGGTGAATCTCGCCGACGGTGCGGGGCTGCGCCGTCTCATCGCGGAGGTCAGGCCCGATGCCCTGGTCAACGCGGCGGCCTATACTCTGGTCGACCGGGCAGAGCGGGAACGGGACCTGGCCCAGAGGGTCAACGGGGAGGCCCCCGGGGTGATAGGAGAGGCCCTCGCGGGGAGCGGTGTGCCCATCATCCACTTCTCGACGGACTTTGTCTTCGATGGCGGCTCCCAGCGCCCCTACCGGGAGGAGGACGAGGCGGTCCCCCAGAACGTCTATGGGGAGACCAAGCTGGCCGGCGAGCTCAACCTGTTCCAGTCCGGCGCCAACGCGGTGGTGCTGCGCACCAGTTGGCTCTATGGGGTACGGGGCCAGAACTTCCTGCTCACCATGCTCAAGCTGTTCCAGGAGCGCGATGAGCTGCGGGTGGTGGACGACCAGGTGGGAGCCCCCACCTGGAGCCGCATGCTGG
>CAZFHV010000135.1:7270-9419 GCA_964519095.1 uncultured Chromatiaceae bacterium
GCCGTGGCCGAGGCCAAGGGCGAGTCGGTCCGGGAGGTGACCGCGGTGGTCCTCTACCGCATGCTGGCCCCGGAGGAGTGCGGACCCAGGCCCACCGGGCTCTATCACGTGACCGGGGCAGGGGAGACCAGTTGGTACGGTTTCGCTCGCCGCATCCTGGAAACCTCCGGGCTGAGCTGCCGGCTGGTGCCCATCCCCTCCAGCGAGTTCCCGGCCCCCGCCCGGCGCCCCAGCTATTCGGTCCTCGACAACACCAAGCTGCGGGAGACCCTGGGTCTGGCCCTGCCCGATTGGGGGGTCTCCCTGCGCCACTGCATGGCGGATCTCTGCTCGAGCGTGCGCGCCGGCTCCGAGCAGCGTCCGCCCCGGGCCTGAGGGCTCACCCAGCCCTCGCCGATCGCTGCCCCCCCGCGGGGGCCGACCCTTGGCCCCACCGAACAGGTGGGGCACCACCTCCAGGAAGTGGCCGACGAAGTGGATGCTCAGGCCCCTGCGCACATGGGCCGGCACCTCTTCGAATTCCCCCCGGTTGTCCTCCGGGAGCAGGATCTCCCGGATCCCCGCCCGGCGGGCGGCGATCAGCTTCTCCCTCACCCCCCCGATGGGGAACACCTCCCCGGTGAGGGTGATCTCCCCGGTCATGGCGATACGTCGCACCGGCTCGTTGCGCGCCAGCGAGAGCAGGGCTGAGGCCATGGTGATGCCCGCCGAGGGGCCGTCCTTCGGGGTGGCGCCCGCGGGGACGTGGAGATGGATGAAGGATCGCTCGAAGACGGCGGGGTCGGCCCCGAGGGCCTCGGCGTGACCCACCACGTAGCCGTAGGCGATCTCGGCGGATTCCTTCATCACCTCCCCGAGCTGGCCGGTGAGCTTGAAGCCGCGGTTGAAGCTGTGGGTGGCCGCCGCCTCGATGGACAGGGTGGCGCCGCCCATGGCGGTCCAGGCCAGGCCCGTGACTACGCCCGGGCCGGATAGGCGGCGCTCGTCGCGGAAGACCGGGCTCCCCAGGTAGTCCTTGAGGTCTTGGGCCCCTACCCGGATCGGGGGCTTCACGTCCTCCAGGAGCTTCACCGCCCCCTTGCGCACGATCTTGCCGAGCTGCTTCTCCAGCCGCCGCACGCCCGCGTCCCGGGCGTAGCCATCGATCAGGGCGCGCAGGCTGGCGCTGTCCATCTTGATGGTGCTCTTCGGCAGCCCCGCCCGCTCGATCTGCCGGGGCAACAGGTACTTGCGGGCGATCTGCAGCTTCTCCTCCGCGATGTAGCCCGAGAGGGGGATGACCTCCATGCGGTCCAGTAGGGGTGCGGGGATGGCGTCGAGCTGGTTGGCGGTGCAGACGAACAGCACCTTGGAGAGGTCGAAGCGCAGGTCCAGGTAGTGGTCCAGGAAGTCCACGTTCTGCTCCGGGTCCAGCACCTCCAGCAGGGCGGAGGCGGGATCTCCGTGGTAGGAGGCGCCGATCTTGTCGATCTCGTCTAGCAGGATCACCGGGTTGGCGGTCCCCGCCTGCTTCATGGCCTGGATAAACTTGCCCGGCATGGCACCGATATAGGTGCGGCGGTGGCCCTTGATCTCCGCCTCGTCGCGGATCCCGCCCACGGAGAAGCGGTAGAAGCGCCGGCCCAGGGCATCGGCGATGGAGCGGCCGATGGAGGTCTTGCCCACCCCCGGCGGACCCACCAGCAGGATGATGGAGCCGGAGATCTCCCCCTTGTGGATGCCCACGGCGAGGAACTCCAGGATGCGCGTCTTCACATCCTCCAGGCCGTAGTGGTCCCGGTCGAGCACCCGGCGGGCCCGTTTGAGGTCCAGCTTGTCCGCTGAGTGGAGGCCCCAGGGCAGGACGCTGATCCAGTCCAGGTAGTTGCGGGTGACGGCGTACTCCGGCGAGCCCGTCTCCAGGATCGCCATCTTGTCCATCTCCTCCGCCACCCGCTTGCCGGCCTCCTCGCTCAGGGTGAGCTTACTGAGGCGCTCGCGGAAGCGGTCAAGCTCCGCGGTGCGGTCGTCCTTGGCGATGCCCAGCTCCTTCTGGATGGCCTTGAGCTGCTCGCGCAGGAAGAACTCCCGCTGCTGCTTCTGCATCCGCTCTTCCACCGAGCGGCGGATCTTCTGCTGGGAGCGGGCCAGCTCCAGCTCGTTGTTGAGC
>CAZFHV010000136.1:0-9299 GCA_964519095.1 uncultured Chromatiaceae bacterium
GCACTGCCCGCGGGCGGGCGGCTGTGGGCCAAGGTGCTGGAGAGCCCGCTCCTGGAGCCCGAAGAGTGGCAGGCCGCTTACATCCTCGCCAAGAAGCCACTGCCCAAGCAGCCTCCACGCCTCTCAACGCAGTGCTGCGTCTGATCGCCCAACTCGGCGGCTTCCTGGGACGTAAACGCGACGGCGAACCCGGCGTGAAGACCATCTGGCTCGGCCTTCAACGGATCATGGACTTCGCCGCTGGGATCAAATTCGCTCGAGAAGCTCATGGGGCATGAAATGTGTGTAATTGTAATGGGATGCGATAAGGGTCATTATGAGCTTATGGGCTCGAGTTATGATGGAATAATCCCCCCACAGGGCGCGCTCAAGTGCCGACGTACCTTTGTGTTTCCTGCGCGCATCGAGCAAGTGAGTGTAAGAGTGTGCGCCGGAATCTTAACCAAAGCAGTTTATTTCAAAATCAAGCAATAACGGGCATCATAGCGCGCGTAGCGCATATAGGGCGGGAAAGCGTAGCACATCCCGCCGATCGCGTCATTCGGGCCCATACAACCGGCCAGTGACTCCTGAGGTGATCTTTGTCCGTGTCGCTGGGACTTTCATCCTGGGCTCCCTGGTTCGGTTCCCCACAGCCGCTCGAACAGCCCCGAGGAGCGGCTCACGCGGCGCTGAACCGCTTGGGCGATGCGCTCGCGGCTGGCGACGAGGGTCACCGCCTCCCGGGCGCGGGTGACGGCGGTGTAGAGGAGCTCGCGGGTGAGCAGTGGGTTGTCCAGGTCCGGCAGCACCAGCACCACCCGGTCGAATTCCGAGCCCTGGCTCTTGTGCACGGTGGTGGCATAGAGGGTCTCATGGCGGGGGAGGCGGGCCGGAAGCAGGGGTCGGACGCCGTCCTCGGTCTCGAAGTAAGCCCTTAGGGGCGCGCCCAGCCGGGGGTCGCGCCACAGCAGGCCCACGTCTCCGTTGTAGAGCAGCAGGTCGTAGTCGTTCTCCAGCACCATGAGGGGGCGGCCCGCATAGAGATCGCCGGCCCCGGGGGGGATCACCCCTTCCGTTAGGAGAGCAGCCTCCACCGCCTGGTTGAGCCGGGTGACCCCGAAGGGCCCCTCCCGCACCGCGCAGAGTACCCGCAGGCCCCCGAGGGCGCGCAGGGCGGCGGCCGGGTCCCGGGCCTGTTGAGCGGTGCGGACCTGGGGCAGGAGCTGCTCGCGAATAAGGGCGGGGAGACGCTGGGGATCGGGATCGAGGCGACGGAGCCCCGGGAAGCGGCCCTCGTCGAGGACGGCTAGAGCGCCCTCGCCGTCGCCCGCATTGATGGCCTGGGCGAGCTGACCGATGCCGCTCCCGCCGCCGAAGCGGTAGCTGTGGCGCAGGATCAGGATGTGATCGGCGAGGGGGCCGCCCTCGTTCGCCCCGGCGGGGAGCGGCTCGCCGGTGAGGGCCACGAGCGGCTCGGAAAGGGGGGCGCTGAAGCCCAGCGCTCGGCCGCGACCGCAGATGTCCCCCAGGACCATGCCCGCCTCCACGGAGGCGAGCTGGTCCTTGTCGCCGAGGAGGATCAGCCGCGCCTCGGGGGGGAGGGCGGCCACCAGGCGCGCCATCAGCGGCAGGTCCACCATGGAGGCCTCGTCCACCACCAGCAGGTCCAGGGGCAGGGGCCACGCGGCGGTGAAGTGGGGCTCGGACCGCTCGGGCCGGAAGCGCAGCAGCCGGTGCAGGGTCGATGCCTGGTCCGGCAGGGCCGCGGCGATCTCGGGGGGCAGCGCCAGCTCCCCGCGGGCCTTGCGCAGGGACTCCATCAAACGGGCGGCGGCCTTGCCGGTGGGGGCGGCGAGGGCCATGCGCAGGCGGCGTCCCTGGGCCTGCTCCAGGAGCAGCGCCAGGATGGCGGCGACGGTGCGGGTCTTGCCGGTGCCGGGGCCCCCGGAGATGACGGCGAACCCCTGCAGCACCGCCAGGGCCGCGGCGAGCTTCTGCCAGTCGGGTCCCTCGAAGGGTCTGGTGTCCCCTCGGGGGAACAGGCGTTCGAGACCGGCACGGAGCAGCGCGAGGTCCAGGGCCGCCGGGGGCCGGGCGGCGCGGCGCAGGAGCCCCTCCGCCAGGTTGTGCTCGAACCGCCAGTAGCGCCCCAGATAACAGCGGCCCCGGCCGTCGAGGACCAGGGGTGCGTCCTCACCGGGTGCGCCCACCACGCGGACCTGCCGGAGCGTCCTTAACCAAACCTCGAAGGGGGGCGCCAGGAGGCCGAGCGTCCCCCCGGGAAAGGCCGGGCGCCCGGCCTGAGCCCCGAGGTCGAGACAGACGTCCCCCTGGCCCACCCGCTGGCTGGTGAGGGCGGCGGCCAGCACCAGGGCCCGGTCCTCGCTCCCCGCCAGGCGGCTCAGGTGCCGGGCGAAATGCAGGTCCAGGTACCGGAGCGACCCCGAGTCCACCGCTTGGCGCAACTGGGACCAGATCATGGGCGAGCCCCCTGGAACAGCCGATCGAGGGTCTCGATCAGGGCCCGCTCGGGTCGGTCGAAGCAGACCCCAAAGCGGTGTCCCGCTTCGGGCCGTAGACCCCGCAGGAAGAGGTAGTAGCTCCCGCCGAAGTCACGGTCGTAGTCGTAGCCCGGCAGACGCCGCCCCAGATAGCGGTGCAGGGCCACGCTGTAGACCAGGGCCTGGAGGTCGTAGCGGTGGGCGGCCATGGCTCGGCGGAGGGCGCCGTCCTGGTAGTGGGACAGGCGGTCCCCCAGGTGGTTGGACTTGTAGTCGGCCAGGAAGTAGCGCCCCTGGTGGCGGAATACCAGGTCGATGAAGCCACGCATCAACCCCTCGGCGGGCTGGAAGCTCAAGCCCGCGCCGGCCTGGCGGTAGTCGGCGAAGCCGGCCAGGGCGACTTCCAGGTCTGCGGGTGAAAGGCGGGCCAGGGGGTAGTGGAACTCCAGCTCGCTGAGGCGATCGGCGCGGGGGATTTGGCGCAGGCGCAGGGTCCCCGCCGGGTCGAGGGAGGTGTCGAGGGTGGCGAGCACCAGGTCCGTGGCCACACCCGACCAGCCGCGCTCCAGTCCGAAGCGCTCCAGGTAGGCCCCCGCCAGGGGCTCCAGGGCGGCGGGGCCGGCGCCGGGGAAGTCGAGCTGCTCCAGGATGCCGTGCAGGGCGTGGCCGGCGGCGATGCCGCGGGGGAACTGAAAGGCCGGTTCGGGGAGGTCCGCGGTGGGCGGCTCGGCGCCCGCCAGGGGAACGGCGTCGTGGTCCGGGGCCTCCGCCTCCCGCCCAGAGACCAGCCCCGAGTAGCTCACCAGCCGCCAGGCGCGGTCGATGGCGGCGGTGAAGGCCGGCGCCGAAAGGCCGGTGGTCACCCGGGGCCCACGCCAGCGCTCCGTCGAGGGGCTATCCGAGACCTGGTGCACCGCGATGGCGCCCTCGGCGCGGGTGACCAGGGGAGCGAGGTTCGGTGCCATCGCCTCGGGCTTCAGGGAGATGCATCCGGGGTGCAGCAGATGGGCGAGGCCGGACCGCTCCGCCCCCTTCACCGCCCCCCAGTAGAGGATGCACAGCTTTTCGGCGCGGGTGACGGCCACGTAGAGCAGGCGCAGCCGCTCCGCGAGCTGCTCCTGGCCAGCTAGGACCAGGTACTGGTCCCGATCCGTCTCGCCCAGGTAGGCAGTCGCCAGGGCCGTTTCGGGGGCGTGGAAGGCCAGGATCGGGTCCTTGTCGCCCCCTCGCAGGGTCCAGGGGAAGGGGACGAAGACCACCGGATACTGGAGCCCCTTGCTCTTGTGCTGGGTGATGATCTGCACCAGGTTCTCGTCGCTCTCCAGCCGCAGCTCCTCGTCCTCCTCGCCCTCCTCTTCACAGCGGCGCTCCGCCAGCCAATGCAGCAGGCCGTCGATCTGGGGGTGGTCCCGAGCGGCCGCCTCCAGGAGCTCCCCGAGCTGGAGCAGGTTGGTGAGGCGGCGCTCCCCACCCGGGCGCGTCAGCAGGCGGGCGGGGACTCCGTAGTCGTGCAACAGGCGCAACAGGGGCACCAGGACGCCCGCCCTGAGCCACTGGTCGCGATAGGCGCGGAAGCGCTCCAACTGGTCCTCCCAGCCCAGTTCGTCACGGGTCAAGGCATCCAGCGCGGCGGCGGTCAGGCCCACCAGGTCGCCCACCAGCGCGGCGCGGACCAGCCCCTCCCGGCTGGGCTCGGCGATGGCGGCAAGCAGCAGGGCCAGGGCCTCTGCCTCCCCGGTGGCGAAGGCGCTCTGGCGGCCGCGGCTGGCGCTGGGGATCCCCAGCCGGCGCAGGGCGCCCTGGATCTGGGTCCCTTCCCGATGGGTGCGGACCAGGATGGCGATGTCGCCGGCGGCCAGGGGCCGCTCACCGATCCGCGCCGTGGGTTGGTCGGCCGGGCTCAGGAGCTCCCGGATGCGCGCCGCGCAGGCGGCCGCCGCCAACTCCCCCGCCTTTTCCTGGGACAGGCTGGTATCGGTCTCGCAGGGGAGGAGCCAAAGCTCCAGGGGTGGGGTCGGCTCGCCCCCGAGACTGAGGGGCTGGGCATCCGCCTTGGGGCCCGCGTCGACCGGGAGAAAGGGGATCTCCGGGTAGACGAAGGGTGGCGGTCCCTCCCGGTCGAACAGCCGGTTGACGGCACGCACCAGGGCGCCGGAGGAGCGCCAGTTGATGAGCAGGCTGTGCTGCTCGCCCGCGTCGGCCAGGTCCCGGCGGGCCTGGAGGTAGGTGAAGATGTCCGCGCCGCGAAAGGCGTAGATGGCCTGCTTGGGGTCGCCGATAAGGAACAGCGCGCACTGGGGCTGGCCCCGGTAGAGGCGTTGGAAGATCCGGTACTGGAGGGGATCGGTGTCCTGGAACTCGTCGATCAGGGCGGCGGGGAAGCGGGCGCGGATGCGCTCCGCGAGGGATTCCCCCTGCTCGCCGCTCAGGCCCTCCGCCAGCAGCCGCAGCAGGTCGTCGTAGGCCAGCTCGCGGCGCTCCGCCTTGCGCCGGTGGAGCTCCCGGCGCAGGAAGGCGCGCGCCTCGCCGAGGAGTTGGGCGAGGCGCAGGTCGGTCTCTCCCTGCACCGCGGCCCGAAGCTCGGCGACCCGATCGAACAGCGGGTGCCGCGGCGTTTCGGCGCCGGGTTTGGTCCGGGCCGCGAGGGTCTCGGGAAGGAGGCGCCCTATCTCCTGGGAGGCGAACAGTTCCCCCGAGAAATCGCCGGTCAGGGCATCCAGGGCCGCGATGGCCTTGGCCACCGCGGGGCGGGTGTAGGAGTGGCGATTGAGCCCCGGATGTCCTTCCAACAGCTTCACCACCTCGCTGCGCTCCCTGGTCCAGAGGTCCCGCAGCCCCTGGTAGAGGCGCTGGACCTCCTCTCGGGCGGAGGCCAGGGCCTCGGCGGAGGGCTCGGGGATGAGGCGAATCTCGTCGACGGCGAGAATCTTCTCGATGGCCGCCAACAGCTTGGCGGGGGAGGGGAAGCGCGTCCGCACCCAGCGGGCCTCCTCCAGGTCCAGGGGGGTGACGGAGCGGCGCCAGAAGTCCGCCATGGCCGCCGCGGCCAGCTCCCGGTCGTCCCCGGTCAGCTCTGCTTCGAAGGGGGCGCCGCTCTCGAAGGCATAGTCCACCAGCATCCGGTGGCAGAAGCCGTGGATGGTGTGGATAGCCGCCTCGTCCACGCGGGTGAGGGCGTCCCGGAGCCGCTGCTCGGCGCCCTGGGGGTCCTCCAGCCGTTCCAGGAGGGCCGCGAGCTGGGGATCGGGCTCTGCGGGGCCCGCGCCGCCCTCCAGCAGCCGCAGGGCGGCGCGGAGCTGGCGGTGGATGCGGTCGCGGAGCTCCTCCGTGGCCGCCTGGGTGAAGGTGACCACCAGGATGCGGTCCACCCCCAGGCCGTTCTCCAAGAGCAGCCGCAGGTAGAGGAGGGCCAGGGTGAAGGTCTTGCCGGTTCCGGCGCTGGCCTCGATCAGGTGCAGGCCGGAGAGACGGAGCTCGAGGGGGTCCAGGGTGGCCATGGGTCAGTCGTCCTCGCCGGCCGCCGCGCGCAGGGGACCGTAGATGCGCCTCGCCAGGGTCTGGAAGCTGACGTCGAAGGGATCGGTGTCGCGGAAGGCGATGCGCACCCAGGGGTCCTGCCCCTCGCCGGGGGCCCCGCCGAAGTCGCTGCCTTGCCAGCGGGTCCAGAAACCTCCCTCAAAGCCCTTGGTGAGCCAGTGCCAGGAGCATTCAGGGAAGAAGGGTAGGGGGCGGGTGAGGCCCTCCCGGTAGAGCCCGATGAGATCCGCGAGCAGCCGGGGAGCCTCAGCGAGGGGCTGGAGGCGCAGCTCGGTCTTCTCCGCCAGGTGGGTGCTCACTCGGGGCGGGTCCGGCGGGCCCAGGCAGTTCAGGGCCAGGTGGTGGACCCACAGCCGCAGTCGGTCCTTGGCCCTGAGCTCGGCGAAGCGGACACGCACCAGGCCCTTGGGGCCCAGGTCCCGCAGGGATCCCCTCAGCCAGACCCCGCCGATCTCTAGCTCCAGGTCGAATGACCGGGACTCGGGGCCGCGCAGGGCCTGCCAGCGGGCGAGAAAGGCCTCGGCGGGTCGCCGCTGGTCCTCCACCCAGAGCCCAGCGAAGGCCCCGTGGGGCAGGAGGCCCTCGGCCTGGAGCTGGGCCAGGACCTCTAGCCAGTCGTCCCCGCGGTCCGCCAGCTCCACCAGCCTTTGGCGCAGCCCGTAGCGCCCCAAGGCGTCGAATTCGAAGGGCTCCTCATCTTCCAGGGCCTGCTGCTCCTCCGGCAGCCGTACCCCCAGGCGGTGCTGCAGGAAATGGGCGGCGGGGTTGCAGAGGAAGCGGGCCAGGGTCTCCAGCTCCAGGCTCTCCAGCGGGGCAGACTCGGGGAAGGGATCGGGCGCGAAGGGGGTGAGCACGGGGTCGGCGGTGGCATCGCGGTGCGCCGCCGCCAGCCAGCCCTGGGCGTAGCTCAGGAGGCGCGGGTCGCTGCCATCGAAGTAGCGGCGGCTGAAGGGCTGCAGGGGGTGCTCCAGGGTGAGCCAGGGCAGGGGGTCCCCACCCTCCGGGGACACGAAAGCCTGCTGGAGGTAGTCGAGGAGCTCGCCGAGGGGAGCGGCGGGGACCTTGAGGCTGTTGTCGCGCACGCTGCGCCCCAGATAGCTGAAGTGGAGTCGCTCCCGCGCCGAGAGCAGGGCCTCCAGGAAGAGATAACGGTCCTCCTGGCGTCGGGAGCGATCGCCCCGGCGGGGCTCCTGGGCCATGAGGTCGAAGTCCAGGGGGCGGTGTTGGCGGGGGAAGTCCTCCGCGTTCATCCCCAGCAGGTAGATGACCCGGAAGGGGATGCTGCGCATGGGCACCAGGCTGCAGCAAGTGACGCGCCCCGTGAGGAAGTGCCGCGACCCGCGGGGGGATTCCAGCGCGGCGAGTAGCCGCTCCCGCAGGATCGCCAGGGACAGGTTGGTGGTAAAGGCGGCGCTGGCGGTCTCCCGCTCCAGGGCCTCCAGGGCGTCCCGCACCCCCTGCAAGGCCTCGGCCTCCTCCTCGTCGGGATCGAAGAGGTCCCCCAGGAGGCCATCGAGGAGGGCGCGCCACTGCCTGGCGGTGCGCTCACCCTGCAGGCGGTTCCGCCAGAGGCCGAGTCGCCCCAACAGCTCCGCCAGGGCACCCAGGTCCACCGCGCTGCTGCCTTCCACATCCGCGTAAGGTGCCACCCCCTGGTAGCGCGCCGCCCCCGGAGGGGAGGCATAGCCCAGGAACAGCCGCTCCAGGCCGAAGGCCCAGCTATTGGCCGGCTCCGGCGGGAGGCCCAGGTCCTGCCGCATGGCGGCGTCCCGACCCCAGCGGATGCCACTCTCGCGCACCCAGGTGCGGATGCGCTCGATCCCGGCCTCCTTCACCCCGAGGCGACGGGCCACCGCCGGCACCTCCAGGAGGTCCAGCACGGCGGAGGCCTCGAGACGACTGGCGGGCAGCCCGAGCAGCCAGGCGACGGCCTTGAGCACCGGCAGCTCCGCTCGGGCGGAGCGGTCTGCGATGGACCAGGGGATCTCTTGTCCGGTCTCCGCGGCGCCGAAAACCGCTGCGATCAGGGGGGCGTAGGGGTCGATGTCGGGGGCCATCACCAGGATGTCCCGCGGCTGGAGCCCCGGGAGGGTCTGGAAGAGGTGCAGGAGCTGATCCTGCAGCACCTGCACCTCACGCATGGGGCTGTGGCAGAGGTGGACCTGCAGGGAGCGGTCCGCGGGGTCCAACGGGGTCCGCCGCGCGGCGTCGGCGCAACGGCCGTCGCGCAGGGTCAGGATGTCCTGTTGGAGGCGGGCGAGCAGAGTCGCCTCGCCGGGGTCGACGAAGGCGTCCTGGTCGTCGCTCCCCGCCTCGAGAAGCTGGTCGAGCAGTGCCTGGCCGGCGTGACCGAGGGAGGCGAGCAGGGGATTGCCCAGATCGAGCAGACTGCTGCCCTGGTCGCCGCCCCGGCGGGCGGCGCGGGCGCGGCGCCGGGCCTGACCTTTCTCATCCACCAGGTCGGCCCAGTACTCCCGGCAGGGATTGAGCAGGAAGACCTCGATGGCGGTATGGGCGGAAAGGGCCTGGAGCACCGCCACATAGGCCGGAGAGAGGGCGTTCAGGCCAAACAGGCAGACCCGCTCTGGGAGCTCGCGCTGGGGCGGGGCGCCGCTCCGCACAGCGCCGAAGAAATCTTCTAGCACCCCCGCCCAATGGGGGGCGGGACAGCGGGCGCGGATCGCCCGCCAGAGGCGCGCCTGCCAGTGCTCCGCTCGCCCTGCTTCCCAGCCGAGCATCCAGTCCGGCCGGTAGACCAGGTACTGGTCGAAGAGGTCGGCGATGCGCAGGGCGAGCTGGTAGCGCCTTATCCCGTCCTGATCCCCCCGCAGGTAGTGGGCGAGCTGGGCGAAGGCCGGATCACCGAGTCGCTCCGGCAGGAGCGCGAGGCTGTGCCACACCAGGGTCTCGCGGCTCAGCCCCTGGGTCTCGGGGAGATCCGGCAGCCAGTGGCGAATCGCCTGCCACACCCAGACCGCGGGCAGGGGGAAGGCCAGGTTGGCGGCGATGCCAATGCGCAGCGCGAGCTGCTGGGCCAGCCAGCGACCCATCCCGGGGTGTTGCACCACCAGCAGCTCCGGCAGGAACGGGTCCCGCTGGGGTCTAGCGAGGAGCCCATCGAGGACCCAGAGCAGCGCTTCGAGCCGGTTGCTGTGGTGGACGCGGATCATCCCTGGGGGTCACTTGGTGAGGAGGATGTGGGGAGGATAGCGAATCGACAGGCTCAAAGGGTGAGCCTGTGGCGGGATGGGCGAGGCGAGCGCGGGATCGCCCGGATGG
>CAZFHV010000137.1:0-9216 GCA_964519095.1 uncultured Chromatiaceae bacterium
GACACCAAGGCGCTACACCGACAGGCCCGACGCGAAGCCAAGCGCCCGGAGCAGCCCGACGGCACCGACAAGGGACTTGCGAGCCCCAGACCGAAACGCTGCGGACGGGGCGCATGCCCCGTCCGATGAGATAGGCGGTGCCGTTGCGAGCTCGCTATTTCTGTTCGACCAGCTTGCCAACCCTGACCCCGTAAGGACACCGGTGACGCTGTCGCCACCGACCGCGCTCGTGCACCACACCTTGTATGTCGTAATCTTGCTTGGCTGCACAATCAACTGAGAAGATATGCTCCCTATCGGCCCATAAGCCGCTGCTTCGCTGCCGATATCCACCTCACCCAGTGACGCAAAGCCACCATTGCTGCTATCGCCGGGCGCACCAAGCTCGCACCGGACCGAGATCTCATCGTCGTTCGGCGATAGATCATCGTACGCCATACCGGTGAAAGTCACCAAATAGGTTCCAACGTCCAGCACCATCTCGATGATCGGGTTGTAATAGCCTTGGGGTGCGTCGTTGGTCGCCCCGGGAAAGTTCCCATCATACGCGACCGTCACCTCCGGGCCGGCGCCTGGGGGTGGCGCGCATGACCAAGCGCCGTTCTTGACGATTACCGTATCGCCGTTGTTGCAGCCAGAGTTGGAGTCGGTGAAATTGGGTAGTCGGTAGGGCGGGGCAATGCTGAACGACCCGCTAGCAAGGTTGAGGCCCGTGCCGGCGTTGTACTGGGTGTCGTTATCGTTCCCGCAGACCCATGTCGAGGATGCGCTGTCCCATTTGGGGACCTGTCCGGAAGCACAGGTCGTGGGCACGGTCTTGCTTGCGTCTAGGCCAATCGTGACGGCCCCGTTGTCGCCGCCACCGGTCAAGGCCCCGGTGACCAGGATCTTGGTGATGTCGCCACCGCTCAGCTTGATGACCTGCTTCGACGACGAGCAGGGTTGCGAGGGCGAATCACCCTCGCTGACGTTAGAGATCGTACCCCCAGCGGTCAGGCAGCCGGTGTACAGCTTCACGTCGGTATCCGGAAACGCCGCAACGGCGGAACCCGGGCCAGCGATGCTCACCCCGATTGCGGACAAGCCTAGGAGCATGTCTCTGCCCACAAGCACATGTCTCATCTCACAGTCCTCCTATTGATGTTTGGTATATGGTCAGTTCGGGACGCTCTTGTTCACTGGGTTTCTTGCTTGCGACCACACAGACCCAAGACTAGCAACCCTAGCGTCTTTGTCAACAACGCGACTAATGGCGGATATGATAGGGTCAGACTTGAAAGATAAGCGGTGTGGATCCTATCCCTGTAATAAAAGGAATAATAAAAGGAATAAAAGGGGCCAGGCTCAAATTTATGCTAAACTGAGCCAATCCCCAGCCGCACCCGCGTCCACCTCTCCGGCATGCCGCTGCACATCGTGCAGCGGGGGCATAACAGAGACGCCTGCTTCTTCGGCGAGGACGACTATTTCGGCTACCGCCACTGGCTTGGCGAGGTGCTCAAGTCGACGGGTTGCCAGTTGCACGCCTATGTGCTGATGACCAACCATGTCCATCTGTTGCTCACCCCGCCGACTCCGGAAGCCGTTGCCCGACTGGTGATCTCGCTGGGGCGGCGCTATGTCCAATACATCAACCGGACCTATCGGCGTACCGGAACCTTGTGGGATGGCCGCTACAAGTCATCGCTGGTGGAGGCGGAGAGCTACCTGCTGCTGTGCCAGCGCTACATCGATCTCAACCCGGTACGTGCTGGCATGGTGGATGACCCTGCGCACTATCGTTGGAGCAGCTATCGGGCCAACGGTCTGGGGCAGCATGACCGGTTGCTGACGGCGCACCCGGTCTACCTCGGCCTTGGATTGACGGACGAGGTGCGGCAGTCGGCCTACCGCGCCTTGTTCCGCTCCGAGCTCGACAGCGAGGCGATCGGCGATATCCGCGTGGCCCTGAACCAGGGGCAGCCGCTCGCGGGGTCGCGGTTCATCGACAGCATAGAAAGTGCCATCGGGCAACGGCGTGAGGCGAGACCGAGAGGCAGGCCGCGTAGGCCGGTCGCGGAGACGCTTTCGCCTCACAACGAACCGTTGTCGATGGATATCTGAGGCTGGGCGCTTTTCCTCGGGGCGCGTTTCAGGCGGCCTTTTCCTTCACGTAACGGCCCGGCGCCGGCTCGATCTCCGGGTAGTCCGCGTTGCCGACCTGCTCGGGCGCGGGGGTCCTGGGGCCACTGCGCTCGCCGAGCCACTCGGTCCAGTGGATCCACCAGCTGCCCCTGTGCTCGCTGGCGCCGGCGAGCCACTCCTGGGCGGCGAGGCCGGGGTCCCCATCGTTCAGCCAGTAGCTGCGACGGTTCTTGGATGCGGGGTTGATGGAACCGGCGATGTGGCCACTGGCGGCGAGGGCGAAGGTGCTGGGGCCGCCCAGGACCCTGCGGGAGAGATAGGCCCCTTGCCAGGGGACCAGGTGGTCCTCCCGGGCGGCCATGAGGTAGGCGGGGATGCCGACCTTGCTCAGATCGACCCGTTCCCCCAGGATCTCCAGCTTGCCAGGCACCCGGAAGCTGTTGGCCAGGTAGAGGTTGCGCAGGTACCAGGTGAAGCTGGGACCCGAGAGGTTGGTGCTGTCGGAGTTCCAGTAGAGCAGGTCGAAGGGCTGGGGGGTCTTGCCCTTGAGGTAGTTACCGACCACGTACTGCCAGACCAGGTCGTTGGACCGCAGCGCCGAGAACACCGCCGCCAGATCCCGGCCGTGCAGGATGCCACCCTTGCCAATGGTGCTCTCGTAGCTGGCCACCGCGGCCTCGGTGACTAGCGCGCCGATCTCCCCCGGCTCGGAGTAGTCGAGGAGGGAGGTCATGAGGGTGAGGCTCTCCGCCGGGTCCTCCCCGCGGGCGCGCAGCACCGCCAGGGCGGAGCAGAGGAGGGGGCCACCGATGCAGAAGCCGAGCACATTGGGCCGGTCGATGCCGGTGATGTCGCGCACCACCCCCAGCGCCCGGATGGGGCCCAGCTCCACGTAGTCGTCCCAGGTGAGGTGACCCAGCTCCGCGGTGGCGCTGCGCCAGGAGATGAGGAAGACGCTGAAACCCCGCTCCACCACGTAGCGCACGAAGGAGTTCTCCGGCTGCAGATCCATGAGGTAGTACTTGTTGATGCAGGGGGGCACCATCAGGATCGGCCGCTCCGCCACCGCGGCGGTGCTCGGGCGGTACTGGATGAGCTGCATCAGGGGGTTCTCGTACACCACCGAGCCCGGCGTGGCGACGATGTTGCGGCCGATCTCGAAGGCCGATTCGTCGGTCATGGAGATCCGACCCTTCTGCAGGTCCTCGAGCAGGTTCTTGATGCCCTCGCCGATGCTCGCACCCTGGGTCTCGAGGGCGGTTTTGACGAACTCCGGATTGGTGGCGGCGAAGTTGGAGGGTGCCATGGCCTCCACCAGGAGCCGGGTCACGAAACGGAGGCGGATCTTGGCGGGCCCTTCCTCCAGGGGTACGGCCTCACTGAGCTTGGTGAGATAGCTGGCGTTGAGCAGATAGGCCTGGCGCAGATAGTCGTAGAGCGGCGATTCCCGCCATTCCGGGGCGCTGAAGCGGCGATCGCCCGCCGCGGGCTTGACCAGCGGATCTGCCTGCTCGCCGGGCCTGCCGCTCCAGACCGACTGCCAGAGCTGGGCGTGCTGGGCGACTAGCTCCCGTTGCAGCTCGGTGAGGACCTCCAGATCGGGCATCGGCAGGGGCGCGCTGGGCATCGCCGAAGCCAGCAGGGTCGGGAAGGGTAGCTGGGGCTTGGTGAGGAAGCCCAGATAGGCCTGGGTCAACGACTGGCCGAGGCTGAGCATCTGCTGCAAGGCATTCTGGGCGGGAGCGGCGGGATCGGACATGGGCAGTGTCTCCGCGATCATCGACTCCTGGAGCAACCGACCTAAACATAGCCGCCGGGGTGGGGTTGGCAACCGGAAACTCCCTGACGATACAGGTATTCTCGGGCGCCCTGGCTCGCTCTGTCATGGGAACTGACCCTAATGGTATCGGCCGATCTAGGACCGACTGCGCGGAGGCCGGCCCGCCCGGTGGAATCGGGGCCTTGCAATGGCCAGGAAAAATTATAGACTGTACAGGTGCTTCCGGTATCTAGTTAACTATATTTCCTGGATCTTCCGAGCCCTGCTGTCCCTCGATGCGACTGGGTGGAGATGCGATGTCTGGAGCCGACACCAAGTCGCGGCGAATCAAGGGGTTGATCCTGCAAGGGCTCGATGCCTCACTGGGACGCTTGGGCGTCGCTGGCCCCCTGTGGCATTGGTTCGCCCGGAGAGGGGATGGGGCGACAACCTCGAGCCCCGCGGCACCGGTGGCCGGCGTGCTGCGGCGGCTGCGGGGCTGGCTCGGGCAAAGGGGGGGCGCGGCGGCGGTCCACCCTGAGATCCGGGAGGCCCTGGAGGGGGCTCCCCAGGCGCCCGACCTTCCCGGCGTGCGCCCGGAGGTCCCGTCCAGGTTGGTCGCTCGGGCGGTGAGGGTTAGTCGGGCACCCGAGTCGTCGGAGGGCTGTGTCCCGGGTCGGGTGCAGCTTTCGGCTGTACCGGACGAGGCCCCGCCGGGCGCCCAGCAGTCCCCGCCCCAGGCGCCCGAGCCTCCTGCCCGTCCCCATACCCTGCCGGGACCCGGCGCGGGTGTCCGGGCCGGCCCCCCGCCCGACGAAACCGAGCAGGCCGCGCCTCGGCTAGCGGTGGTGTCACCGCGGCCTCTGGAGGCAAGGCCAGGCACCGGCGTCGAGGCCAAGGCTGCGGAGCCCATAGCCTCTCCCCGCGTGGAGGCGGCGGCAGCGCCCCCGCCCCTTCCGGGGTGGGTGATCCCACTCGATCCCCGGCCGATCCCCCGGTCCCCCGTCGCACGGCGGGTGGTGGTGATCGGCGATTGCGAGAACGATTCGTCCTGCGTCGAGGCCACGTTGCGATTCCTGGGTGCCCTCGACAAGCGGGGCGGACTGAAGGCGCGCATTCGGGGCGCCCAAATCGTGCAGACGGGGGACCTGCTCCAAAAGAATGCGCCCAGCCTGGGGATCGTCCGCTTCTGGGAGGGCCTGCGCAGCGCCGCCGCGGTGGCGGGCTGTGGCCTGCACCTGGTGGCGGGCAACCATGAGCTGGAGATCTGGCGGCGACTCCAGGGCGGCGAGCGCCTGGGCCTCAACCCCGAGGGGCAGCGGGCAGTGCAGTCCTTCATCCGCTCCCTGGTGCTGTTCCATGTGGAAGGGTCCGCGCTGTTTCTGCACGGTTATCCCACCCTGGATCTTCTGCGCGACCTTCAGGCCTATCGCCGGGACAGGGGCCGTCCCCTCAATGACTACAACGCGGAGCGCTTCCAGAGGGCACTCGGGGACAGCCGGCAACTAGCGCGCTACGCCTACCTGCGGGGAGACCAGTCCCGGGCCCCCCTGCTCTATGACCTGGCGGACCCCGGGCGCTACTACCGGCGCCATGGCCGGGAGGTGGCGCGGCTGCTGGGCGCGCTGGGCATCGGGCTGGTGGTGCACGGGCACCGTCCCGAGCGCTCGGGGCTGCAGACCGACTACGAGCTCCGCAAGTGGCTCCCCGGCATCCGCATGATCAACAACGACATCCAGCTCCGTCTCCAGGGCCTGGGGGCAACCCTGATCCAACAGGGGGACCGGGGTCCCGCGGAGGTCTATTTCGTCAACCGAAGCACTCTGACCCTGTCGGACAGGGACGATGCGCGTCGGCTGCTCCGGGCGGATGTGGTTGCCGGGGATGCCGCGGCGCCGCTCGACCAACCGTCGCCCCGACGACCTGTCTCGAGCCTCGTACCCCTCGGGAAACTCGCCGGAGGATCTCTTTCGGGGAAGATGCGGGCGGCAGCGGGCTGAGTCCCCCGCGGTCAGCCCGGTGGGCGCGGTCCCTCAGGGCGCCCAGTTGGTGCGGACCAGGGATTCCCGTTGCGAGAGGGGAGGCGTCTTGGGCGGGTCCCGATCGCCGCGTATCACCCGCAGGGGCTCCGCCTTGTTGGGGAGCTGGCCCGAGGGGGGGCCTTTGCCCAGGCGGCGATCCTGGTAGCGCCCCACCGCATAGCCGGCGAGCGCGCCGCCGGCGGTGGTCAGGGCCATCAATCCGAGGCTGAAGAATTGCGCCATTAGCAGGAAGGCGCTGACGCCGACCAGCCCGGTCAGGGCGGCGCCCGCCTTGAGATTGCCGCTGGCGCGGGCCTGGCTGGCCGCTTTTGCTAGGCGGGCCTGGGCCTTGCCCAGGAGGCGGCCCTTGTCGCGCTCCGCCTGGACCCGGATTCGCTCCCTCTCCTGGGAGAAACGCTCGTGGGCCTCGAACAGGGCCTCGCGGCCGCGGTGATTGGCGATGGAGGCGAACCAAAGGGCGGCGAATATCCCCGAGGTCACCGAGAGGCTGGTGAAGAGGATCCAGCTGATCGCATCGCCGCTGGAGAGGGCCGCCACCACCTGAATGGCGGTGGCCGCCTGCACCAGCAGGACCCCGGCGAGGAATTTCAGTAGCGTTGGTGGCGAGAATCGTATCATCCGGCGACGAGCCATCGCTGGTGGTTGGGTCGCGGCCCGAGGCCCCCAGGGGTCCGGGCACCCCCGCGGGGTGTTGCCAACCTCCTGATCCGCAGGGTTCCGCTCCTTGGCCGCCCGACCGCCTGGCAGTACCTTATCCGCTCCGCCGATGGTCCCGGCACCGGGGCCCCCGAGCGCTCGCGCTTCCCTGTTGAGCTAACTATGGCACAAGGCAATTGTTTTCGGCTATCCCACCTGCTGGGGATGCTGGCCCTGTGGGGGGGGCTGCTGGCCTGGTCCCGGTGGGCGCCGCAGGTCGGGTGCCCGGTCGCGGCCCTGGCCGCGGCACCTCTGTGGGCCCTCCTGATGCTCTCGGGTAGCGAGCTGGCACTGGCGCGGCGTGCGTCCTTCGTCCGCCACTACCTGGCAGCGGACGGGCGGTTGGCGCGCTGGCTGGGACGCCGCTTGCTGCTGCTGCTGGCTTGGCAGGCCCTCAAGGCCCTGGTGCTGGCCCTGGTGCTGCTGGTGGGGGTGCTCTCCCTGTCGCCCGTCCAGTGGCTGGTTCTGGCCCTGGACTTGCTCCTGTTCCTGAGCCTGGTCCTCGTCATCGATTGGCTGTTGGCGGGAGAGCTCAACCCCCTATTCGAGGGGGTGCTGGTGCGGCACTGGGCCCATCGCCTCAACGCCCTGCTCTTGTGGCTCGCCCTGACGGCCACCCTCTACTTCTCGGCCCACGAGGACTACCAGGGCATGGGGGCAGTGGCGGTGGTGCGCCTGAGCGCGCTCGGGGTAAGCCTGGGCTGTGATGCCCTGGCGGTGTTGGCGCGCCTGGGTGCCGTCGGCGACGGCCTCCTCTGGTGGGCGGCAGGGCGTCTCTTCGGCGAGCTCCGGGACCCCACGGAGCTGCTGCTGGCCTGGGTGGGTTTCCTCGCCGCCTTTGGTATCTCGTTCCTCCTGGCCTGGGCCTACAGCCGCGCCCTCACCGGAATCCTGAGCCGACCCTGGCACCGGCTCCGCGCCGCCCCGGAGGCACCGTGAAACGGGGTATGCCGCGGGGTCCCTGGGACGTGGGGGCCCAGTTCCCGGACGCACCCCGGCCCCGCTCGCGCTCGCGCTGGTTCTGGGGGGGATTCTTCGCCGTCCTGTTGGTGGGCCTGCTGGTCGGGGTGCTCGCCGCCCTCCGGGGGGCGAAACAATGGGCGGAGCAGGGCCTCGCGGAGACCCGCGCCGTACCGCCGGTCTTGAAGGAGGTGATTCGGGTGACCCTCTCGGGGGAGACCCTCACCCTCGACCCCGCGGGGGTCTCACCCATCCTGGCGGAGACCCGCGCCTGGCTGGAGCAGCGGGGCGACCAGCTCCGGGGCCCCATCCGCGAGACAGTGGAGCGGGAGACCGAGCGCATCTATCGGACCGCCACCGAGCAGGTACCCGCCTTCGCCGACTGGTACTTCTCCCTCTCCGGCGAGTACAGCCGGCTGTTCCAGGCGGTGGCGGGTAGCCTGCCGACCTATCTGGCGGATCAGCTCGATGCCCTGGTGCTGGGCCCGGCGGGCACCGCCCAGGCGCTGGACCAATTGGCGGAGCGGCTCGAGGAGCAGGTCTCCGGGCAGATCCGGGAGTCCGTATCCGGCTTGCGGGAGCTGCTGACCCAGTTGGTGCGCCAGCAGGCCCTGGTGGGCGAGGCCCAGGTGGAGGTCACCGGGACCTGGGACCTGGAGGGCCAGCTCACCGACCACCTGAGCCCCTACCTGCGCCCCACCGCCAGCGATCTGGGACGTCAGGGGGTGGCGACCACCGCCGGTGCCGGTCTGGCAGCGGCCAGTGCCAAGAAGCTGGGGGCGGCGGCCGTGGCCAAGGCCTCCACCAAGCTCGCCGCGGGGGAATCGGCGGCCCTGGCCGCGGCCTCCAAGCTCGGACTGAAAAGCGCCGCGAAGGCGGGTGCCCTGGGCGGGACGGGGGTGGGCGCCGCCTCGGGGGCGGCCCTGTGCGCGGGAACGCTGATCGGGGTGCCCCTGGCGCCGGGCTGCGCCCTGGTAGGGGGGGCAGTGACGGGGGTGGCGACCTGGCTGCTGGTGGACAAGGCGGTGCTGGAGGCGGAGGAGCTGTTGGAGCGCGAGGCCTTCGAGGAGGACCTGCGCGGGGCCCTGCGGGCGCAGCGTGACGAGCTGAGGGAGGTGCTGAACGCACAGTACCTCAAGGCGAGCGATCAGGCCATCGCCCGCCTGATCCAGGGCCTGGACGACCAGCTCCGTCCCGTTCCGGTTTCACCGGCCAGGACCTTCATCCCCGCCCAGGCCGTGGAGCAGGCAGCAGCCAGCTCGACCCGGGCTAGGGGTCAATCCCACGAGTAGCGCCGCGGCCCTGAGCCGCGGGTTTGCCGGGAGGTCCTTCAGCTAGCTCATACCAACAGACGGCGCCTCGCGGCGCCGTCCGGGGGGCAGTCTTGTCGTCGCGCCTCAGGCAGTCGTTGCCCGGGGGAAATCGCCCCAGACGTAGCGGGGCTTGAGCCAACGCACCATCATCGGGAGGAGCGTCAGCGCCGTGATGACGTCGATGATGAGGGCCACGGTGATGTAGAGGCTCACGCTCCAGGTGTTGGCCAGGTGGGTATTCATCAGGGGGATGAAGGCACCGAGCAGCACCAGGATGGTGATCAGCACCGCGGAGCCCGTGGTATCGAGGGTGTTGATCAGC
>CAZFHV010000138.1:0-9204 GCA_964519095.1 uncultured Chromatiaceae bacterium
GGGGGTCGGTGTTCATGCTGGTTAGCCTGCTGGTGCTGTTCGATGCGGTGCCGGGGCACGCGGTGGGCATGGCGGAGATGAAGGCGGGGGGGCCGCTCCTGGCCCCCGAGACCCAGCTCCTGATTTTTCTCGGCTTCCTCATCGGTTTCGGGGTCAAGATGCCCATCTTCCCCATCCACGGCTGGCTGCCGCTGGCCCATGTGGAGGCCCCGAGTCCGGTCTCGATCCTGCTCTCGGGGATCCTGCTCAAGATGGGCTCCTATGGGCTGATCCGCGCCGCGGAGATGCTGCCCGCCGGGGTGGTGGCCCTCCAGGGGCTGCTGGCCACCCTGGCCCTGGTGAGCCTCATCTATGGGGGACTCCTCGCCTGGCGCCAGACCGATCTCAAGGCCATGGTGGCCTACTCCTCGGTGAGCCACATGGGGGTGGTGCTGCTGGGGATCGCCGCCCTCAACGCCGCGGGCCTCACCGGGGCCCTGATGCAGATGATCGCCCACGGCCTGGTGGCGGGGGCCCTGTTCCTGCTCATCGGCCTGCTCTACGAACGCACCCACACCCGGGAGTTGAGCCGCTACAGCTCGCTGGTGCGCACCACCCCACGCTTCGCCTTCTTCACCGTGCTGGCCTTCGTGGCTGCGGTGGGCTTGCCCGGCACCGCCAGCTTCGTCGCCGAGCTACACGCCCTCATCGGTGGCTTCCAGGTGTGGGGCTGGGTGGTGGTGCTGTTGAGCCTGGGGGTGATGATCAGCGCCGCCTATGCGGTGCGCACCGTGGGACGCCTTTTCACCGGCCCGGTGCGCCGGGAGATGCGCGAGGTGGCGGACCTGCGCCCCCTCGAGCTGGTGCCCGCCGTGCTGCTGAGCGCCGGCATCGTCCTGCTCGGTGTCTTTCCCGCCGGGGCCATCGATCTCGTGAGCGCCTCGGTGGCCGAGCTGAGCGCAGCCCTGGCGCGGCTGTGAGGCACCTCCCTTGAGCGCGGCGGTGGAGGGCGGCGACATCCGGGCTCGGCTCCGAGCCGCGGTGCAACATCTGGAGCACCTACTCCCCGCCCAGGCGCCCATCAGGGACTTCGTCCACCACAACACCCTGCACGGCTTCCAGCACCTGCCCTTCCCCGAGGCCCTCAAGGCCGCTCGTCAGGTCACCGGGGCCTACGGCTACCTGCCCGCAGAGCGCTTCCGGGACCTCTGCCGCGCGGGGCGCATCAGCCGCGCCGACCTGATCGCGGTGCTCGACCAGGATGAGGGGCTGGCCGCCCATGAGGTCTTGTTGCAGACCCCGGAGGGGCCCTTGAGCCGCCGTGAGGTCTATCTGGTCGCCCTGATCCAGGGCCTGGAGCCGGTGCAACGGGGCCAACTCGGTTGGCTGATAGACGAGCAGCGGGCCCTGGCGCGCTTCCAGGGCGATGTCCCCCCGGCGACTCGCGCCCGTTTCCTCGCTGCGGCGGGGGCCCCGGAGGCCCAGGCGGTGGCCGAGCTCTGGAGTGCCTGCCTGGGTGCCCTCGGACTCGAGCACTACCGCCTGCACCCCGAGGAGCTGATCGACCTCAACCCCGAGCAGGCGGAGCGCTTCCTGGGCCGGCTGGCCCCGAGGGAGGGGGCGGCCGCGCCAACGGGCCAGCGGCTGCTGCGTCACGCCGGGGAGCAGCTACTCGCGCTACTGGATCGGGTGGGCGGGGACCTGAGCCTGCGGGGGCTGCTGCTGGCCCTGACGGGTGAGGACCTGCTCGATGGGGTGCGACCCTATGTAGCCCGCCAGGTGGCGAATTTTCTCGACCTGGGCACCGCTGCCTGGGCGTCGCCCGACCGCGCCGAGGGATTCTACGCCGCCTGGCGGCGGGGTGCGGAGCGGGACTTGGGCTGGGTGTTCGAGGACCTGATCGATTGGCACCAGGAGCTGGAGGGGCTGCCGTCCGACCCCCTGGAGACCCTCGTCGAGCTCCTCAAGCGCCTCGACCTGCCCCGCGAGCGTTGGGTGGGCTACCTGGAGCGCCTCGCGCTGGAGATCCCCGGCTGGTCGGGGATGTTCCTGTGGCGCCACCTGCACCCGGGCTACGGCGGTCAGGGCAACCCGGTGGATCTGCTGGATTACCTCGCGGTGCGCCTGGTGCTGGAGCGGCTCCATGCCCGGCGACTCTGCGCGGAGCTCTGGGGCATCGAGCCCTCGCTGGGGACGCTGCGCTGGTACTTTCGCCGCTATCCCGCGGAGTTTCTGGTGCGCCAGGCGTTGTTCGCCGGGGAGTTGCCGGAGTACCTGGCGGGTCGGGCCCAGCGGCTCGTCCAGCACCCCGAGGGGTCAGACCCCGAGCAGCTCGCCCTGCGCTGGCAGTACCTGGCCCAGCTGGTGTGGACCTGGAAACGCAGCCCCGCCTCCGACGAGCTGGGGGGCTACAGCCTGTTTCGCCACGCCTGGCCCCTGTTCCGGCTCGCCCAGCACCTGGGACTCCCCGCCTCCCTCATCCGGGGTCTTGCCTCCGCGGACATCAAGGCCCTGTTCGACTGCCTGGAGCGGCTGGACGAGGAGACCGCCGGCTTCCTCTGGCTGCGGGCCTACGAGGCCCATTACCGGGATGAGATCCTCAATGCCCTCCAGCACAATCAGGGGCGGGGCCGCTGGGAGCGGCGGACCGAGCGGCCCCAGGCGCAGCTGGTGTTCTGCATGGACGAGCGCGAGGAGGGCTTTCGCCGGCATCTGGAGACCCTCAACCCCGCCATCGAGACCCTGGGGGCCGCGGGCTTCTTCGGGGTTGCCATCAACTGGCGGGGGCTCGATGACGAGGGCGTCACCCCCCTCTGCCCAGTGGTGGTGCGCCCGGCCCACGAGGTGCGGGAGCAGCCCCGCCCCGGCCAGGAGGCCCTTGCGGAGGACCACCGAGCGCGTCGAACCGTCCGCCTGCGGCTGCAGGACTTTCTGCACCAGGAGGTCCGCCGTAACCTCCTCAGCAGCGGCGTTGCCATCGGCCTCAGCGGGGTCCCGGCCCTCGGCGCCCTCGCCGTCAAGCTGCTGGCGCCCCGGCCCACGGGGCAGTGGGCGGAGCGCCTGCTTCAGGGCTTCGATCGGGCGGTCCCCACCGCGCTCGGCCTCACCGCTCCCGACGACGGAAGTCCCGCCACGCCGGAGCACAACCGTCTGGGCTTCACCGATGGCGAGCAGGCGGACCGGGTGGCGGGCCTGCTGCGCACCATCGGCCTCACCTCGGGGTTCGCGCCTCTGGTGGTCTTGGTGGGGCACGGCTCCACCAGCCAGAACAACCCCCACCGCTCCGCCTACGACTGTGGGGCCTGCTCCGGGCGCCACGGGGGCCCCAACGCGCGGGTGTTCGCGGCCATGGCCAACCGCCCCGAGGTGCGGGCGCTGCTGGGCGCCCGGGGGATCGGGATCCCCGACGACTGCTGGTTCCTGGGCGCCTTCCACAACACCTGCGACGAGGAGATCCTCTGGTTCGACGAGGCGGATCTGCCCGAGTCCCACCGCGCCGCCCTGGCGGCCCTCAAGGCCGACCTGGACAGGGCCCGCCACCATTCGGCCCACGAGCGTTGCCGCAAGCTGGTCTCCGCTCCGCGAAATCCGAGCCTGGAGCGGGCCCTTGCCCACATCCGCGGCCGTAGCCACGACTTCAGTCAGGCCCGCCCCGAGTTGGGGCATGCCACCAACGTCTGCGCCCTCATCGGCCGCCGCTCCGTCACCCAGGGGCTGTTCCTGGACCGGCGGATGTTTCTCATCTCCTACGACCCCACCGAGGACCCGGAGGGGCGGGTGCTGGAGGCGATCCTGCTGGCGGCGGGGCCCGTGGGGGCGGGGATCAACCTGGAGTACTACTTCTCCACGGTGAACAACGAGCAGTACGGCTGTGGCTCCAAGGTCACCCACAACCTGACCGGCTTCTTCGGGGTCATGGAGGGGGCCGGCTCGGACCTGCGCACCGGCTTGCCCAAGCAGATGATCGAGGTCCACGAGCCGATGCGCCTCCAGGTGATCGTGGAGGCGAGCACGGCGGTGCTCACCGCCATCTACCAGCTCCAGCCACCGCTCCGGGAGCTGATCGGCAACGGCTGGCTGCTCCTGGCCGCCAAGGACCCCCAGGGTCCCGCCATCCACCTGTTCGATCCGGCGCGGGGCTGGCTGCCCTGGGAGGGCCAGAGTAGCCCGCCGCCGCGGGTCCCCCGTTGGGCCGATCACTACCGCGGGACCCTCGACCCGCTACCGCCGGCCTGGCTCGATCCCGCGGCCGAGGGTGCTCGCTCGGCCGCCAGCGGGGGGGGCGCCCCGTGATTGAGCGCCTCGCCTGGCTGGTGCCCGTCCTGCCGCTCCTCGCGGCGGTCTGGATCGCCTTGGGCTACCTCTTCGGCTGGAACCGCGGCGAGCGGGGCGAGCGCGAGACCGCGGGGGTAGCCCAGTGGGCCGCGGGGGGCTCCTGGCTCCTCATGGCGGCCCTGGGGGTGCAGGGGCTCCTCCGGGGACCGCCGGGACAGGTGGGCCTGGGGCGCTGGCTCGCGGTGGGGGATCTGCACCTGGGGCTCAGCCTGACCCTCGATGGCCTGGGGCTGGGCTTTGGCCTGCTGGTCGCCACCATCGCCTTCCTGACCCTGAAGTTCTCCGTCAGCTACCTGCACCGGGAGGAGGGCTTCCAGCGCTTCTTCCTGGTGATGTGCCTGTTCACCGGGGCCATGCAGCTCATCGCCCTGGGGGGGAGCGCGCTCGTGCTGTTCATCGGCTGGGAACTGGCGGGCGTCGCCTCCTACCTCCTGATTGGCTATGCCTTCGACCGGCCGGTGGCCACCGGGAACGCCACCCGGGCCTTCGTAACCAACCGCATCGGCGATGCCGGTTTCCTGCTCGGCCTGTTCCTGGCCCTGCGCTGGCTGGGGGGGCTGGAGTGGCCGGCCATCGCCCAGGGGGCCGCGCCGCTCGATCGGCTGAGCGCGGACCTGGTGGCGGGGGCCTTCCTGCTCGCCGCCCTGGCCAAGTCCGCCCAGGTGCCCTTCGCCCCCTGGATCGGGCGGGCACTGGAGGGTCCGACCCCATCGAGCGCCATCTTCTACGGGGCCCTGATGGTGCACGCCGGGGTCTATCTCCTGATCCGCCTGGAGCCCCTGCTCCTGCAGGCCCCGGCGGTGCTGGCCCTGACCGCGGCGCTCGGGCTCCTCACCGCCCTCTACGGCTGGCTGGGAGGCCTGGCCCAGACGGACGTGAAGAGCGCCCTGGGCTTCTCCACCACCGCCCAGGTGGGCCTCCTGTTCCTCTGGTGCGGCCTGGGCTGGTTCGATCTGGCCGCCTGGCACCTGGGCCTGCACGCATCCTGGCGGGCGCTGCAGTTCCTTCGGGCCCCGGCCCTGATGCACCTGGTGAGCCGACCCGCACGCCCGGTGCCCCCCTGGCTGGGGCGGGCGCGGGGGCTGCACACGGCGGCGCTTCAGCGGTTCTGGCTCGATCCCTTCGCCGACTGGCTGCTGGTGCGCCCCACCGAGGCCCTGGCCCGGGACCTGCGCGCCTTCGACGACCAGGTGGTGGCCCGTGCCATCGGGCTGCCGGACCAGGCCAGCGCCATCTCTTCCCCGGCCGACTGGGGAGACCCGGGGCGCCCCGGGGGCGCGGACGAGGACCTGGTGCATGGCCGGGGCATCCTGGGGCGGGTGCTGGAGTGGGCGGCGAGCCTACTGCACTGGTTCGAGGAGCGCCTGGTGCTTCGAGGCGGCGGGGAGGGCCTGCTGGCGGCCATCCACCGGCTGGGGACCCTCCTCAACCGGGTGGAGGGGCTGCTCAGTCAGCCGCGCTACCTCCTGTTGCTGATCCTCGCCACCTTCGTGGTGATCCTGTGAGCATCGGGATAGCGGAGGGCAGCCGATGGGCCTGACGGAGTGGCCCTGGACCGCCCAGGGCTTTCCCCTCCTAGTGGCCCTTCAGCTCCTGCCCCTGCTGGCGGCGGGGGTCATGGCGCTGCTGCGGGAGTCCCGGGCCAGTATCCCCACCGCGCTGGGCCTGGCGGCCCTGGAGCTGGCACTGACCTTCAAGCTCTACCTCGCCTACGACCCCAAGGCCGGGGCGCTGCAATTCGCGGAGCACCTGCCGCTCCTTGGCCCCTTCGACTACCACGTGGCGGTGGATGGGGTGAGCATCGTGTTTCTGCTGCTCACCGCCCTCCTCACCCTGCTGGTGCTGGTCTATGGGCCGGTGCGGGGGCTAGGTCCCCCCTGGCGGCTGTCCGCGGTGGTGTTCGGGGTCCAGTTCACCCTGACCGCCGCCTTCACCACCCTGAATCTCCTCTGGTTCGTGCTCCTCTCCGCCCTGGAACTGGGGCTGGTGGGCTACCTGCTGTGGCACTGGGCCACCTCGCCGGAGAAGGACCTCATGCTCGCCCGCTTCTACCAGTTCATGGGGGCCGGGGTGCTCCTGCTGCTGCTGGGGACCCTCCTGATCGGCTGGAACCATGCCCAGGTCACCGGTGGGCGCTGGACCTTCGACCTCCCGGAACTGCTGCGGGTGCCCGTCGGGCCGGGACTCTCCTCCATCCTGTTCTTCCTCTTCTTCTATGGCCTGGCCATCCGGACCCCGCTCTTCCCCTTGCACGGCTGGCTGCCACTGGTCGCCGAGCACGGCAACATCGCCGTGGCGCCTACCCTGCTGCTGGGCCTCAAGGTGGGGATCTACGGGATGCTGCGTTTCCTGTTCCCGCTCCTACCGGAGGCGGTGATGCGCTGGCAGGCCTATGTGGTGGCCTTCGCGGTGGTTGGGATCTTCTATGCGGCCCTCTTGGCCATGGTGCAGCTGAACCTGCGCCGGCTGCTTGCCTATGCGGTGGTGTCCCACACCAGTCTCCTGGTCCTGGGGCTTTTCTGCCTGGAGGGGTTGGCGTTTCAGGGGGCGGTGATCCTGTCGGTCACCTTCGGCCTGGCCCTCGCCACCCTGGCCTTCATGACCGGCCTGGTCTACCGGCGCACCCGCACCACGCTGCTCACCAAGCTGGGGGGACTGTTCGATCAGATCCCCTTCGTGGGGGTGGCCTTCCTGGTGGCGGGGCTCTCCATCATCGGCATGCCGGGCACACCGGGTTTCGACGCGGCCCATCTGGTGCTGGAGGCCTCCATCCAGCGCTTCGGCGCCCTGGTCACCATCGCCGCGGCCCTGGGCAACGTGATCGCCGCGGGCTTCCTGCTCTGGGCCTTCCAGCGGGCCTTCCTGGCCCCGCGCAACGAGGCCCTGCCCAAGGTGAGCATCGAGCGCATCAGCGGGCCCGAGCTACTGGTCTCGGGCCTGGTGGTGGCGGTGCTCTTGGGCACCGGGTTCTACACCCAGCCCTGGCTGGAGCTGATCGAGACGCCCCTGGCCCAGCTCGGGGCCCTGTTCCAGGTGGAGCTATGAGCCCGCCGCTGCTAAGCCTGCTGCTCCTAACCCCAGCCCTGGGTGCGCTGCTGCTCTGGGCCCTGCCCGCCCGGGGCGCCCGCTGGGTGGCCCTGGTGAGCGGGGTCCTGACCCTGGGGCTCGGGGTGGCGGTCCTGGTGGCCTTCGACCCCGCCCAGGGCGCTTTCCAGCTCCTGGAGCGGGGCCGCTGGATCCCCACCATCAACGCCCAGTACCTACTGGGGGTGGACGGGATCTCGGTGCTGTTCCCGCCCCTCACGGCCCTGCTCGGCCTCGGGGTGGTCCTGACCTCCTGGAATAGCGTCACCAGCATGACACGGCTCTACTACGCCCTGCTCCTGTTCCTGCAGAGCGCCACCCTGGGGATCTTCTGCGCCCTGGATCTGATCCTCTTCTTCCTGTTCTGGGAGCTGACCCTGATCCCCCTGTACTTCCTCATCAGCCTCTGGGGGGTGGGGCCCAACCGGCGCTTTGCGGCGGTGAATTACACCCTCTTCATGCTCGCGGGGGGGATTCCACTGCTGTTCGGCTTCGTGCTGCTCGGCTTCAACCACGCGGAGGTGGCGGGCCTCGCGGTTCCCCCCGGCCTCTCCTGGGATTACCGGGAGCTCCTCGCCACCCCCCTGCCCAATGGGGTGGAGACGGCGGTGTTCCTGCTGCTCCTCCTGGGCTTTGGGGTGAAGACGCCGCTGTTTCCCCTGCACACCTGGCTGCCGGTGGTGGGCACGGAAGGCCCTGCGGCGGTGACCGCCCTCATGACCGGTCTCAAGGTCGGCGCCTACGGGCTCTTGCGCTTCGCGGTGGGGCTGGCCCCCGGCGCCGCCCAGGAGCTGCACTGGTTGCTGGCGGGACTTGGCGTGATCGGGGTACTCTACGGGGCCCTGGTGGCCCTGGCCCAGACCAATCTGAGGCGCATGCTGGCCTACTCCAGCCTCAGCCACGTGGGCCTGGTGGTACTGGGGATCGCTTCCCTCAACCTGCAAGGGCTCCAGGGGGCCCTGTTTCAGCTCTGGAATTTCGTGGTGGTGTCCGGCGGGCTCTTCCTCCTGACGGGGATGCTCCGCCAGCGCACCGGCTCTACGGATCTGGTGAGCCTGGGGGGTGGGGCCAGGACCATGCCGCTCCTGGCCAGCTTCTTCTTCCTGTTCGGGCTGGCCTCCCTGGGCATCCCTGGCACCAACGGCTTCCCGGCGGAGCTGCTGATCCTCCTGAGCGTGCTCGGCACCCACCTGGGGGCCGGGCTTGCGGCCCTCGCCGGTCTGGTAGTGGGGGCGGCCTATTTCCTCAAGCTCTACCGCGGGGCCTTCCTCGGGCCCCTGCGCCGGCCGGCGGTGGCGGCGGCCCCGGACCTCAAGCCCCGGGAGCTGCTGGTGGCCCTGACCCTGGCCCTGGTGGTGCTGGTCACCGGCCTCTATCCCCAGGGGGTGCTGGACATCAGCCGCGCCGCCAGCGAGCGTTGGGTGGCGAGCCTCCACGCGGGCTGAGGGCTTGTCCCGCGAGACGGGGGTTCGCAACACCGTCCCGAATGTTTGTGTTGCTGTTACTTTGCGCCACCACCCAGACGTTCCCGGCGCGGCCAACACCCGGTCCGGTGGGGCAACGCGAATCAGCGGGTTCGGAGAAACGCTGTGATGGTGGCGGCTTATGGGACCGGCGCTTACACCTATCGCGAAATAGCCGAGCACTCCGGCGTACACTTGGCGATCGTGGGATGCACCGTCGAAGGGAGATGCACCGATGCGAGAACTGACCCTGCTTCCCATCACAAGATCTTCCTAGTGGTCGACAACCTTCGGGTGCACCACGCCAAGGGGGTCAGCGCATGGCTGGCGGAGCACAAAGACA
>CAZFHV010000139.1:0-9203 GCA_964519095.1 uncultured Chromatiaceae bacterium
GCGCGCCACGCCCTCATGGCCTGCGGCTATCAGATGGCGGCCAAGGTCTTCGAGCGCGACTTGGCGGGGCTGCAGGGGCTGGGAACATCCCCGCTCCGCGCCCGCTGGCCCTTTGACGGGCTGCTGGCAGAGATCACCTCCACCGCCCCGGCACGCCCCGGCGGGAGGCGTCGCTGGGTGAGTTGCGGGAGGGCAGCCAGGTGCGGATCTGAGTAGAGGTGCCGGCGTCGGCGGCGCCGCACTAAGCGCGGCGCCAAGCGAAAACGGAAAAAGTCAAAGGGATCTGGCGAGACCACAACCGAGGGTGTCGTACCGGGCATCGACGGGGTTCCAGCCGCGGTTAGCGGAACGGAGGCCCCCTGGCCCACCGCCCAGGAGCCGCCCCGCACCACCCGCTGGCTGCAGTCGCCCCCATTGGCTTCCAGCCAGGCGGAGTCCCGGTCGATATTGCCCTGATCGAAGACGTTGCGGTGGGTACAGGCCGGATCGGGTTGCTGGCCCGCGGGCTCACTCCAATACCGGATCGTGGCCGTCCCGGCGCGGGCGGCGTATTCCCACTCGGCCCCGGTCGGCAGGCGGTAGGGGCGGTTCGTTCGCCCCGTTTTTTCGGACAGCCATTGAACATAGGCCTCCGCATCGTTCCAGGAGACATGGAGGCCATGCTCCGCGAGGAGATCATCCCGCGACCGTCTGAGGCCCGCGCCGTCCGAGCCCGGTTCTAGATCTGGATCCAGTAGGCAATGGAGAAACCGGTGTGGACCGCGTCGAGAAGCCCGATGTAGGCGGCGACGCTGTACGGTCGGTACGGCTTCTAGGCGGGGAACGCCGCGAAGCTCCCGATCGACAGGTGCAGCAACGGGAGCAGGCTCAGCGGGGGCCCGCCGTAAAGAGGACGGCAATCACGCTAGATCTGCAATCCGGGCGGCGGTCCCGCGATCCATGACCACCAAGGCCCCGGCGGGCACGCCGTGTCCCTGGAGCATACCTCCAGGTGGTGGCTTCGACCAGGGTGCCGTCAAACACCTGGGAGCGGCGCAACAAGCCGCTGCCATCCAGGACCAGACCGAGGGTCACCAGCGGACAGTCGCTGCGCTTCTCTTTGGAATGGCTGCGCTCGGCCTTGGGGTTGATGGGCGCGTCACCCTCGAAGTAGGCATTGGTCAGGTCCTAGAGGGTGAGCGTCCAGTCGAGCCCAAAGAGCTTGCTCACGCGCACGAACAGCCCCACCTCGAGCGCCTTGCGGTGACCCATGAGCACGCCGCTCAGCCGACACAAGTTCATCAGGCTCATGGCGTCGAAGTCGACATTGAGCAGTTCGCCCAAGGTGCCGCGCTCACACTGCCGGCTCCGAGTGGCAGCGCCGAGCCCTGCAGCCATGGCCACCCTTTTGCACAACTTGACGGACACAGTCGCGCCAAACCTTGGAGGTAGCGTCGGGGCATCCCTCCCGCCTGGGGCCTCGAAGGTGATTGAGGTAGACTGCCGACCATGGACACATCGAACCTCGCCAGCGACTTTGCCCTCGACCCCGGGCTGATCTATTTCAACCACGCGGCCGTTGGCCCTTGGCCCCGCCGCACCGTGGCGACGGTCCAGTCCTTTGCCGAGGAAAACGGCCGCCAGGGCTCCAAGAACTACGGCGGCTGGCTCGGCGTGGAGCAGCGGCTGCGGGAGCGGTTGGCGCGCCTGATCCAGGCGCCCGACCCCGAGGACGTGGCCCTCACCAAGAACACCTCCGAGGCCCTGTCCATGATCGCCCACGGCCTGGACTGGAGAGCGGGGGACAACCTGGTCAGCATCGCCCAGGAGTTCCCTTCCAACCGCCTGGTGTGGGAGTCCCTCGCGCCCCTGGGGGTGGAGCTACGGCTGCTCGACCTCACCCGGAGCAGCGACCCCGAGGGGGATCTGGTGGCACTCTGCGACGGGCGCACCCGGCTCCTGACGGTGAGCTCGGTACAGTACGCCCGGGGCCTGCGCCTGGACCTGGAGGCCTTGGGTGCGGCCTGCGCCGCGCGGGGCCTGCTCTTCTGCGTGGACGCCATCCAGAGCCTTGGGGTCGTACCCTTCGATGTCGAGGCCTGCCGGGCGGACTTCGTGGTGGGGGACGGGCACAAATGGCTGCTGGGCCCCGAAGGGGTCGCCCTCTTCTACTCCCGGCCGGAGGCCAGGGACCGGCTGGCGCTGCGGGAATACGGCTGGCACATGGTGGAGGCGGTGGGGGACTTCGATCGCATCGACTGGACCCCTGCCCGCAGCGCCAGGCGCTTCGAATGCGGCAGCCCGAATCTGCTGGGCATCCACGCGCTGGAGTCGAGCATCTCCCTCATCGAGGAATGGGGAGTACCGGCCATCTTCCAGCGGGTCAGCGATAACCTCTCCCTCCTGATGGAGTTGGTCGACCGGGAAGGCCTGGTGCTCCTCTCCCCCCGCGCGCCCGCGCGGCGGGCGGGCATCCTCACCTTCGAGGTGCCGGGCTGCTCTCAGGAGGCCATCCACCAGGCGCTGCGGGCGCGAGGGGTCATCTGTGCCGTGCGGGGCGGTGGGGTCCGCTTCTCGCCCCACTTCCATAACGGCCCCGAGCAATGCGGGGCGGCGATGGAGATCCTCCGCGAGGTGCGCACCGCCCTCGGCTGAGCCCCGCTCGGGGCGAGGCCACCCGCTCCCTCTCCCCAGGTGCGCTAGAATTCCCCTTGTTGGCAAACCCGCCGCCCCAGTCCGAGCCAACATGCCAGCCACGCCCTCCCATGCCCAGGACTCCATCCCCCTGGAGACCGCCGACACCCTAGGGGCGGTGCTGGTGGAGCGCCTGCGCCGCTCGCCGGACGACATCGCCTACCTCCAGTACGACCCCCATCGGGGCGGCTGGCAGCCGACCCCCTGGCGCGACTTCGTCGAGGAGGCAGCCCGCTGGCAGGAGGCCCTGCGCCGCGAAGGACTGGCGCGGGGCGACCGAGTGGCCCTGATGTTGGGCAACCGCAAGGAGTGGGCCCTGTTCGACCTGGCGGCCCAGGGATTGGGGCTGGTCACGGTCCCCCTCTTCACCAACGACCGGGCCGAGAACCTCCGCTACCTGCTGGAGGACTCGGGCGCCCGGCTCCTGTTGCTGGAGACCGAGGCCCAGTGGGGGACGCTCGGCCCCCTCCTCCCCGGCCTGCCCCAGCTCAAGCGGGTGCTGATACTCGGCCCCTCTAGCGGGCAGATCGAGCGGGACGGGCCCCTCCCCCTTGCCCGGTGGCTCCCGCCAAGCGCCCCGCCCTATGAGGCCGCGCCCCTCAGCAGCGACGCCCTGGCCACCCTCGTCTACACCTCCGGGACCACCGGCCGCCCCAAGGGGGTGATGCTGAGCCATCGCAATATCCTGTGGAACATCAGCGCGGTGCTGGGAGCGGTGGGGATCTTTCGCGACGACCTCTTCCTCTCCTTCCTGCCCCTTTCCCACACCCTGGAGCGCACCTGCGGCCTCTACCTGCCCCTGGTGACGGGGGCCACCGTGGCCTTCGCCCGTTCCATCCCGGAGCTGCCGGCGGACCTCCAGGCCCTCCGTCCCACCGCCCTCATCGCGGTCCCCCGCATCTTGGAGCGTATCCACGCCCGCATCCAGGCCCAGCTCGCCACCGAGCCCCGGGCCCTGCGCGCCCTATTCGGCCTCAGCGTGCGCGTCGGCAAGCACCGCTTCGCCCGCGACCAGGGTCGCGCCCCCTGGGCCTGGGACCTGCTGCTCTGGCCCCTGCTGAACCTGCTGGTGGGGCGGAAGGTCCGCTCCCGACTCGGTGGGCGGCTGCGGGTGGCGGTCTCCGGGGGTGCGCCCCTCTCCCCCGCCATCGCCGAGCTGTTCCTGGCCCTGGGGATTCCGCTGCTTCAGGGATATGGCCTGACCGAGGCCAGCCCCGTGGTCAGCGGCAACCGCTTGGAGGACAACGACCCCGCGAGCATCGGCCGGCCTCTGCCCGGGGTGGAGGTACGCATCGGCGTCGCGGACGAGCTGCTGGTGCGAGCACCCAGCGTCATGCTCGGCTACTGGAACCGCCCCACCGCCACCGCAGAGGCCATCGATGGGGAGGGCTGGCTGCACACCGGGGACCAGGCGCGGCTCCGCGATGGGCGCCTGTACCTGACGGGGCGGATCAAGGAGGTCATCGTGCTCGCCAATGGGGAGAAGGTGTCTCCCGCGGACCTGGAGACCGCCATCGCCATCGACGGCCTGATCAACCAGGTGCTGGTGATCGGCGAGGGCCGACCCTTCCTCACCGCCCTCCTCACCCTGGACAGCGACGCCTACGCGGCCCTGGGCGCAAAGCAGGCGGGCTTGACCGGGGACCTCAGCAGAGACCGCGATAGCCCCCTGCTGGCCAAGATCCTGCTCGATCGCATCGCCGAGCGTCTTGCAGGCTTCCCGGGGCATGTGCGCATCTATGGGGTCGCTATCATCGATCGCCCCTGGACCATCGAGAGCGGCCTCATGACCGCAACCCTGAAACTGCGCCGCGCGCGCATCCTGCAAAGCTACCGCTCGGAGATCGAGCGCCTCTATGAGAGTCACCGATGAATACCCCCCGCCTCCAACCCTCGGATCCCCGCGAGTGGCAGCTTGCGGTACGCCTGCTGGCCATGCCGGCGGACGCCAATGCCTTTGGCGACGTCTTCGGTGGCTGGCTCATGTCGCAGGTGGACATAGCGGGCAGCGTGGTGGCGGTGCAGGTGGCCGAGGGGCGGGTGGCCACCGTGGCCATCAACGCCTTCCAGTTCATCCAGCCGGTCCTGGTGGGCGATCTGGTCACCCTCTACTCGCGCCTGCAGCGCATCGGGCGTACCTCCGTGACGGTGGCCGTGGAGGCCTATTCCCAGCGGGAGCCGGACCCGGGGACCGTGCACCGGGTGGCCCAGGCGACCCTGACCTACGTCGCCATGGACCGCGAAGGAAAGCCGCGCTCCGTACCCGAGCGCTGGCGGGAGGCCGCCCCGGAGCTACCCGCCGGCACGTCCGATCCCCCCTCGCCCTAGCCCCCGAGGAACCGCCGATGTTCGAAGCAACCAAGCTGGGCCGAAGCTTGAGCAAGGGGGCCTACCGCGAGCAGGTGGGGGGACTGCGCACAGACCTCCTGGAGGCGCAGCGCCAGATCGCCGAGGCCCAGATCCCGGTGGTGGTGATCGTCTCCGGGGTGGATGGGGCCGGCAAGGGGGAGGTGGTCAACCGCCTCACCGAGTGGCTGGACACCCGCGGGGTCGAGACCTACGCCTTCTGGGACGAGAGTGACGAGGACCGCGAGCGCCCCCGCTACTGGCGCTTCTGGCGCGCCCTCCCCCCCCGGGGTCGGATGGCGATCCTGTTCGGCGGCTGGTACCTGGCCCCCATCGAGCATCGTTTCCGCAACCTCTGCAACGACGCCGAGCTGGACGCGGAGCTCAACCGCATCGTGGACTTCGAAAACCTGCTCACCCAGGACGGCACCCTGATCCTCAAGTTCTGGTGCCACCTCACCGAGACGGAGCAGCGGGTCCGGCTCAAGCAGCTCGCCCGCAACGGTCGCAGCCGCTGGAAGACCATGCCCGCCAAGTCCAAGTTCGCCGAGCACTATTCCCAGTTCGAGCGGGTGGCGGAGCGTATCATCCGCCACACCGACCGGGGCATCGCCCCCTGGTACCTCATCGAGGCCGCGGACCCCCTCTACCGGGACGTCACCATCGGCAAGACTCTGCTCGAAGCCATCAAGGGTCAGCTCCACCAGGTCCGGCAGCTCCCCGACGATCGCGGCTCCCGCGAGCTCAGCCTCCCCGAGGACCCCGCCGCCCAGGTCACCCTCCTCGATCACCTGGACCTCCAGCAGCGCCTCTCACCCGAGCGCTACGCCAAGGAGCTCGACCGGCTCCAGGGGGAGCTCAACAGCCTGGCCTGGCAGGCCCACAGCAAGAAGCGCTCCACGGTGCTGGTCACCGAAGGGATGGACGCCGCCGGCAAGGGTGGCGCCATCCGCCGCATCACCGCCGCGGTGGATGCGCGCCTCTACCGCACCATCCCCGTCGCCGCCCCCACCGAGGAGGAAAAGGCCCACCATTACCTCTGGCGCTTCTGGCGTCACATCCCCCGCGCCGGCTACATGACCCTCTACGACCGCTCCTGGTATGGTCGGGTGCTGGTGGAGCGCGTGGAGGGCTTTGCCTCCGAGACGGAGTGGCGCCGGGCCTACGCAGAGATCAATCAGTTCGAGGAGCAGTTGGTGGAGAGCGGGGTCATCCTCTGCAAGTTCTGGCTGCAGATCAGCGACGAGGAGCAGCTACGCCGCTTCAAAGCGCGGGAGGAGACCCCCTACAAGCAGTTCAAGATCACCGAAGAGGACTGGCGCAACCGCGACAAGTCCCCCCTCTACCGACTCGCCGTCAACGAGATGGTGGACCGCACCAGCACCGAGTCCGCGGCCTGGACCCTGGTGGAGGGGGACGACAAGCTCTTCGCGCGCATCAAGATGCTGCGCACCCTCACCGAGACCCTGCGGGACGCCCTGAGCCGGGAACCCAGCGGCGGGGGCTACCTCACCCCCTGCGGCAAGGCCAGGCGACGCACCGCCAAGGGATCTTAGGCCTCGGTACGACGAGCCTGGGCAAAAAGGCGGTAGAAATTCTCCCCGCTGGCCCGGGCCACCGCCTCTGGGGTCAGGCCGCGCAGCTCGGCGATCACCTCGGCGACCCGGGCCACGTAGCGCGGCTCATTCGGCCGGCCCCGATGGGGGGCCGGGGTCAGATAGGGGCAGTCGGTCTCGATAAGCAGCCGGTCCAACGGCACCCGCCGGGCCACCTCCCGCAGCTCCTCCGCGGTCTCGAAGGTGACGATTCCCGAGAAAGAGATGTAGAAGCCCAGGTCCATGGCCGCCTCCGCGGTCTCCCAGGTGTCGGTAAAGCAGTGCAGCACTCCGCCCACCTCCTGGGCGCCCTCCTCCCCCAGGATGCGCAGGGTGTCGGCTGCGGCGTCCCGACTGTGGATGATCAGGGGCTTGGCGCAGGCCCGAGCCGCCGCGATGTGGCGCCGGAAGCGCTCCTGCTGCCAACCGAGGTCGCCGTTGCTCCGGTAGTAGTCGAGCCCCGTCTCGCCGATGGCCACCACCCGCGGGTCCCCCGCGAGGGGCAGCAGCTCCCCCGTCTCCGGCAGCGCTCCCGGGCGCTCGTTCGGGTGCACCCCCACGGAGAAGGATACCTGGGGATAGGGCGCCACCAGGGCGCGCATGGCGGGGAAGCGCGGCAGGTCGATGGCCACGCAGAGCAGATGCTCAATGCCGCTGGCGAGGGTCTCCGCCATGAAACGGCCGAAGTCCCCACCGTAGGGCTTGAGGCTCACCCGATCCAGGTGGCAATGGGAATCGATCAACATCTGAGATCACCAGTTTGGGTACGGCGCCCGCGCGGCGACGGCCGCCGGAGCGGGCCTCGTCCGCGCCGAGCCATCGAAGGTCAGAGGGTGTGGGTGGGGCGATCGGCGGCCAGCATCCCGCTGAGGTACTCCTCGATCCTGAGGCGGATGCGACCCTCGTCCTGGTCGCCCAGGGAGATGCCGATCCCTACTGCCCGGTTGCCCTCGGCGCCGTGGGGGGTGATCCACACCACCCGGCCGGCGATGGGGATACGCTCCGGTTCATCGAGGAGGCTGAGCACCAGGAACACCTCGTCGCCAAGCTCGTAGCGCTTGTTGGTGGGGATGAAGAGGCCTCCGTTCTTGAGGAAGGGCATGTAGGAGGCATAGAGGGCGTTGAGGTTCTTGATGCTGAGGTTGAGGATGCCCTGTCGCAGCCCCGAAGTCTCCTCGTTGTCGCCCATTGGCCACTCTCCTCTAGGATGAAGCGACGCAAGACCAGTCCACCAGGAAGGCCTCCAGCGCCATTTGCCAGTTGATGGTGCTGCCCCTAGCCCGTTGCAACCCAAGGAGGGTGCCGAGCAGCCGATGGATGGTCCGCGGTGTCAGCCCTCCGCTCAGGCGCACCAGATCCCCCCGGCGATCCGGGTTGGTGAGCCGCAGTTCCCCCCGCGCCACCTGGAGTCGGGCGAGATCCTGTAACCAACCCATCAGCCACTGCAATAGCAGTCCCCCATCTAGCTTGGCCCAGGCCTCCGCCACGCGCACCGCATCGGCGGAGGCCGAGCCCACCCCCAGGAACCCCCCGAAGGCCTCCGCCCGCTGGGCCAGGAGGGCGGGATCGGCGAGGGTCAGGGCTGCGAGGGGTGCTCCGCCCGCCAGGCGCAGGAGGAGCAGGGCCGTCTCGGGCGCGAGACCCCGTCCCCCCAGCCAGGCGACACCGCTGGCCTCGGTGGGGGGACGCAACAGGAGCTGCTGGCAGCGGCTGCGGATGGTGGCGGGGAGCCGCTGGGGCTGGCTGGTGAGCAGGATCAGGAGGGTGCCCGGGGCCGGCTCTTCCAGGGTCTTGAGCAGGCTGTTGGCGGCGGAGAGGTTCATCTGGTCCGCCGGATCGATGATCAGGGTCCGATAGCCCCCATCGTGGGCCGTCAGGGCCACCGCCTCGATGAGGGCGCGGATGCTGTCCACCCGAATCTCCTCCGACTTGGCCTCCGCCTCCGCGGTCACCAGGCGCAGGTCGGGGTGGGTCCCGGCGGCACAGAGACGGCAGGCACGGCATTCCCCGCAGGGCACCCCCTCGGGAGCGGGCGCCCCACAGAGGAGCGATCGGCCGAGGCCCACGGCAAGTCGGCGCTTCCCCAAACCGCGCATCCCGAAGATCAGCAGGGCATGGGGGAGGCGGCCCTGACGCAGGGCCTCCCGCAACTGCCGCCACAGGGGCTCCTGCCAAGGGAGGATGGTCTCGAGCCTCGGCGCCGAGTCAGTGGTCATTGGTGCTGCACTCGAGAAGCTCCCCCAGCGCGGCCTCCACCGCCCGGCGTACCACCTCCACTTCCCCCCGGGCATCAATGCGGCGCACCCGCTGTGGCTCCCGGGCCGCGATCTCCAGATAGGCGGCGCGCACCGCCGCGAAGAAGGCCCCGCCCTCCCCCTCGATCCGATCCTGGGCCGAGCGGCCCGCGGCCCGTGCCTGCCCCTCCTCCACCGGGAGGTCGAACAGAAGGGTCAGGTCCGGTCGACACGGCCCCTGGACCCAGTCCTCCAGGACCCGGATGCGTTCCGCGGGGATGCCCCGACCACCGCCCTGGTAGGCATAGCTCGCATCCGTGAAACGATCGCACAACACCCAGTCCCCCCGCTCCAG
>CAZFHV010000140.1:0-9151 GCA_964519095.1 uncultured Chromatiaceae bacterium
AAGTATATACCCGTCACACAGGGATTTTCCGCCGCGATGCACGCCCCTCCGGTCCGATCGCGGCGGTGCGTGGGGACCCGATTCGCGCACCTCGCTTACCAGAAAACCCATGCGCGACGGGTATAGCAACCGTCTGTCCAGTTGCTGTAGTTTGCGGGCGGACGACGGCCGCGGGGACCTGGTAGCGCCTGACCCGCGGGGCGCGATCGCGCCCCCTCAGTCACTGGGCCTTGGAGCCACCCTCACAGGGCGGGGACTCGGGCACCAGGCCCCCTTGATCGAACCACTCCTCAGGGGTCCAGGCGTGAATGGCCAGGGCATGGAGCCCGGAGTGAAACTCATCCCGTAGCAGGGCGTTGATCCGCCGGTGGCGGCCGATCAGGTTCTCCTTGGCGAAGACCTCGCTGACCACCACCAGCTTGAAGTGGGACTGCGATCCCTTTGGCACGCTGTGGAGGTGGCTTTCGTCGATCACCTCCAGGTGCAGGGGGGAAAGGCCCTGGGTGAGGGCTCGCTGGATGCGCTCTTGTCGGCTCATTAGGATCTCATCCTCCGTTCGGCACGTTCTCTGCCCATAGGGTCGCTCGCAGGCGATTCAAGGAGCAACCGGGGGCCGGGGCTGGAGCAGCACCGCCAGCTCCGGATGGCCCTGGCGCAGGGCCCAGTCCAGGGCGTCGGTACCCCGGTCATCGCGCAGGGACCGATCCGCACCAGCACCCAGCAGGGCCAGCAGCGCCTCCCGCTGGCCCCGATTGGCGGCCCAGATCAGGGCGGTCCAGCCGTTGGTGCGCTCCCGATGGTCCACCTCGGCCCCCTGGGCGAGCAGGAGCTCCATCACCTCCACCCGGTTGTTGGAGGCGGCCAGCATGAGGGCTGTGTAGCCCCCGGCGTCCTCCGCATCCACCGAGGCCCCCGCCGCCAGTAGCGCCGCGACGACCTCCCGATGACCAGCGGATGCGGCCTTCATCAGGGGTGTCCACTGGCAGATATCCCGGGTCTCGGGCGAGCGTCCCGCGGCGAGCAGGGCCTGGAGCCCCTCGAGGTCGCCCCTGGCGGCGGTCTCCACCAGGGCCGGCGGCCGGTCGCCGAGGTCAGAGCCTGGGCCACAGCCCGCCACCAGCAGACCAAGGACCAGGGCCGCCCGCCGTACCCAGCTCACTGCCCCGAAGTTCAGCGACTGATAGGAGGCCGGTCGCCGATCGACTCCCAAGCGCACCACCCGTGCGGCTGCGCCGCTCAGCTTAGGCTCTGCCAGAAGGGGGAATCCTCCTCCAGGAACTCCTGGTAGGGCAGGTAGTGGGAGCCGTCGCAGGAGAAGTTCAGGCTCACGATGCCGTTGAAGATGTTGAGCGAGCCCGAGCGCAGGTAGATCACCTCGTCCGCATAGCGCAGGCGGCGGAAACCCGCGAGGATGCGCCGCACCTCGGCGGCGGGGATCTGGGCGTCTTCCGGATAGGGCCGGTGGGGGTAGGCCAGGCAGATGTTGGGGTCCACCAAGGCATCGTAGCCGAGGATGCGGTAGCGGTAGGGATCGTCCACCAGCCAGAGGGTGGCGCGGCTGCTGGAGAAGTGGATCTTGGTGTGGAAGGCGCCGCTCTCGGTGATCAGCTCCGCCAGCACCGGCAGGACCAGGTCGATGTGCTGGTCGAGCAGGCTCTCCACCCGCCGCTGCTGGAACAGCCCGCCGCGGATGGCGGGGTCGCCGCGGAGCTGTTGCCAGTGACTCGGCTCCGGATAGAGCGGTCGGGTCAGCGGCAGGTCACGCAGGTCGAAATCGGCCCCCAGGTATCCGAGCGGGGTGCCGTCGTGGCCGCTGACCCGCTGCACGGCCGTCAACGAGGGTCGCTTGCCCCGCAGGCTGATGTAGGCCTCCGAGAGCAGCATCCCGGAGCTCGGCACGGGCTCCTGCATGTAGGGACGCCGGCCTCGATCCCGTCCCAGGTCGCCATCCGCCAGCCCGGCGGGGCTGGCGGTGCCGCTGATCTGCTGGGCAGCGGCATCCATGGCATAGAGCAAGCGGCAATAGGGGACCCCCACCAGCCCCTCGAGCAGGATGGGGTCCAGCTCGGCGCGCTCTGGCCAGACGGCCGCGCAGCGTTTGGCCAGGTACGCAAGGGGCTCCACCAGCATGTTGTAGAGGGCGGCCCGCTGGCGGGCGATACTCTTCTTTAACGCGTCGGTCATGGTGAGGTGGAGAGGGCGGAACGGTTGAAAGGGACCTCCCGCGAGTGCTGGGAGCGGGCCGCGCGGTTAGTTGTCACGATCCCGCCCTGAGGGATAGAGCGGGGTCGGGAACAGGGCGACGTTGGACTTCTCACCGAGCTCGAGGATCTTGCTCTGACCCTGCTTCTCCACCTCGTCGATGCGGATCACCGCATGGATGGGGATCAGCGAGCGGCTCACGCCCTGAAACTCGCTCTTGAGACGCTCCTCGGCGGGGTCCACCAGCATGGCGCTCACTTGCTGGAACACCAGCTCCTCGATCTGCACGAAGCCATAGAGCTCCCCCTGCTGTACCCGCTTGGCGTAGATCTCATAAACCTTTCCCTGGTTGACGAAGGTAACCCGAAAGACGCGCATAGGGTGGGGAAGACACGACGGCAGCGGATGGCGCTATGGTAAGCCGAATTCCGGCGGTTTGCAGGGCGGGCACCCAGTGCTCAGGAATACTCGGGGCCCGCTGGTCGCCAGGTGAGGCTCGGCTGATCGAGTGAGGGGCCGGTCCTCGGCCTTCCAGGCCGACCTGGCTCAAGCGTCTGGGCCCTTCCGCATCGGCGCGGGGGCCGCGCGGTAGGGGGTGGGATCGGGAATCTCCGCCGCCGCGAAGCCCTGGGCGCGAAAGCGACAGGCCTCGCAGCGGCCACAGGCGCGTCCCGCCTCGTCGGCCTGGTAGCAGGAGACGGTCAATCCGTAGTCCACCCCCAGGGCGTGGCCGCGGCGGATGATCTCCCCCTTGGTGAGCCGAAGCAGGGGTGCGTGGACCCGGAACCGCTTGCCCTCCACCCCCGCCTTGGTGGCGAGGTTGGCGAGCCGCTCGAAAGCGGTGACGAACTCGGGGCGACAGTCGGGGTAGCCCGAATAGTCGACGGCATTGATGCCGAGAAAGAGGTCGTGGGCCCCCAGCACCTCCGCCCAGCCCAGGGCAATGGCGAGAAAGACCGTGTTGCGCGCCGGCACATAGGTGACCGGGATCCCCTCCCCTCCCTCCTCAGGGACCGGGATGGAGACGTCGGTGAGGGCGGAGCCGCCGATGGTGGCGAGATCCAGCCGTACCACCTTGTGGGACAGGGCCCCGAGGGCCGCAGCCACCCGCTCCGCGGCCCGGAGCTCGGCGCGATGGCGCTGGCCGTAGTCGAGGATCAGGGCGTGGCAGGCGTAGCCCTCCGCCCTGGCCAGGGCCAGGACGGTGGCCGAGTCGAGCCCGCCGGAGAGGAGCACCACCGCCTTTCTCATCGCCCGCGCTCCTCCCCCCACAGCAGCTTGTGGAGCTGTAGTTGCAGGCGCACTGGGAGGCGGTCGCGCAGGATCCAGTCGGCGAGCTGGCGGGGGTCCATCCGCCCCCATACCGGGGAGAAGAGGACGGTGCAGCGCCGATCCAGGGCGCCGTCGATGACCTGCTGCCTGGCCCAGAGGTAGTCCGCCTCGTCGCAAAGGACGAACTTGACCTGGTCTGCCGGGCCCAGGTGCCGGAGGTTCTCCCAGCGATTGCGGGCAGACTCCCCGGACCCTGGCGTCTTGAGGTCCAGCACCTTCACCACCCGTGGGTCCAGGCCCCCCACGTCGAGTGCCCCGCTCGTCTCCAGCGACACCCGGTAGCCGGCGTCACAGAGGGCGGTCAACAGCGGCCCACAGCCCCGCTGGGCCAGGGGCTCGCCGCCGGTGACGGTGACCAGGGCCGGCGCGAAGGCCTCCAGGCGCTCGAGGATCGCCGGGATGCCCATGCGGGTCCCGCCGCGGAAGGCATAGGTGCTGTCGCAGTAGCTACAGCGTAGGGGACAGCCGGTCAGGCGCACGAACACCGTGCGCTCGCCCTGGGTCAGGCCCTCGCCTTGGATGGAGTGGAAGATCTCGGTGACGCGGAGCTGGGTCAAGGATCGGGGGCACACCCTCAGCCGCGGGCCGGGCGCGGCGGCCGCGGGCTGTCTACTTGGGAAGCCTCTCGAGGCGGTTCTTCGCCAGACGGGCCTCGGTGGTGCCGCTGTACTCGTCCACCAACCGCTGGAGGGTCTCCCGCGCCTTAGCGGGCTCCCGTTGGGCATCCTGGATGTACCCGATCTTGAGCAGGGCGCCGGGGACCTTGGGGCTGTCGGGATAGGTGGCGATCAGCTGCTCGAAGGCCTGGAGGGCACGGGGATACTCCTTCTGCACGTAGCTGGCCTCCCCCACCCAGTAATGGGCGCTGTCGGAGTAGAAGCCGGCGGGATAGCGCTCCAGAAAGGCCGTGAAGTCCGCCTGCGCCTGCTCGTAACGGCTCTGCTGGAGCCTCTCGAAGGCCTGCTGGTAGAGCTGCTCCTCGCCGGGGAGCGGGGCTGGGGCCTTGGGCGCCGGCGCCGACCCCGAAGGGACAGCCGCCGTAGGTCGCTCGGCCGGGGGAAGCTCCCGTGCGCCCGCTGCTGGCGGAGGCGTGACCGTGGCGACCGGCTTGGCCCCTTCGGTCACCGCGGCGGCTGCTGGAGCCGGGGCCGGGGTGGCGGGCTTGCCCAGGATATCGAGCCGATGCTGGAGCACCTCCAGCTCCCCGCGCAGCTCCCGGATCTCCTGCTTGAGGCGGTTCACCTCCAGCACCAGCTCCGAGAGGCTCTCGCCGCTGGAGACCTGGTCCAGTCGGGTCACCCGCTGCTCCGGCGACTGGGCCCCGGCGAGGCCGGGCAGCATCCAGGCGGCTGCCAGCACCAGGGCTGGGACGCGCGATGCGATCAAGGCCCGGGCCCCCTTCAGTACACCAGTACCGCCCGGCGGTTGTAGGCCCAGGAGGCGTCCGTGTGGCCCGGATCCGTGGGCTTCTCCTCGCCGTAGCTGATCACGCTCATCTGGGACCCACTGGCACCCTCCGCCTGCATGAAGCGCTTCACCACCTCACCGCGGTTCTCACCCAGGGCCAGGTTGTACTCGCGGGTACCCCGCTCGTCGGCATGCCCCTCGATGGTCACCCGTGCGCCTGGGTTCTTGGACAGATACTTGGCGTGGGCGCGCAGGGGCTCCTTGAACTCCTCGCGGATCTGGGCGCTGTCGAACTCGAAGTAGATCACCCGGGTGTAGAGGGGGCTGTTCGGGTCGTTGAGTGCCGGGTCGCTGGCGCCGCTGCCAGAGCCCTGGCCGTAGGCGCCCCCATAGCCCGACCCGGAGCCGGAGCCGTAGGCCCCGCCACCGGCGCTGGTCACCTCGGCCCCGGTCCCCTCCTCCTTGGGTGTGGAGGAGCAGCCCGCAAAGATCACCGCCACCAAGGCCAGAGCGGCTGCCGGAAGAAGATGCTTACTCACTGGGGTCTCCTCAATTCAGTGCCGGATCGGTGACCAGGCAGGCTCCCGCAGGGATCCCGCGTCGATACTGATGCGCTGGCTCATACTGCCGTCGACGGCAACGGCCGCCAGGACCTCCCGACCGCCCGACTGGGTCCCATAAAGTACCATGCTGCCATTGGGCGCAAAACTTGGGGACTCGTCCAGGCCGCCGTCGGAGAGGGTCTTGATGGAGCCACCCGCCAGGTCCATCACCGCGATGCGGAAGCGTCCGCCCTCGCGGGTCACCAGGGCCAGCCGCTTGCCGTCGGGCGAGTAGCGGGCGCGGGCGTTGTAGTCCCCTTGGAAACTGATGCGCTGGGCCGCCCCCCCGCTGGCGGACATTCGATAGAGCTGGGGTCCACCGCCCCGGTCCGAGGTGAAGACGATCTGGCCACCGTCCGGCGACCAGGTGGGCTCGGTGTCGATGGCCGGATTGTCCGTCAGGCGCCGCAGCTGGCGGCTGTTGAGGTCCACCGCGTAGATCTCCGGGTTGCCGTCCTTGGAGAGGGTGAGGGCCAGTTGGCGGCCATCCGGGGACCAGGAGGGGGCCGAGTTGATGCCCGGGAAGGGGCCGATGCGGTCGCGCCGGCCGCTAGTGAGCTCTTGGATGTACACCGCCGGCTGCTTGTTCTCGAAGGAGACGTAGGCGATGCGGTTACCGTCGGGCGACCACGCCGGCGACAGGATGGGCTCCGCGGAGGCCACGATGGTCTGGGGATTGTAGCCGTCGGAATCCGCCACCCGGAGCGCCGTGCGCTGGCCCCCACCCGCCTCCCGCACCGAGGTCACGTAAGCGATGCGGGTGGCGAAGGCGCCGGGGATCCCGGTGAGCTTCTCGTAGATCAGGTCCGCGATCCGGTGGGCGGTGATGCGCAGGTCCTTGGCCCCGCTGTTGAGGCTCATCCCCAGGAGCTGCTCGCCGCGGAAGACGTCGAACAGGGTGAAGCCCGTATCGAAGCCGCCCCGCGCCCCCTGCACGTTGCCGATCACCAGGTAGTGGCTACCCAGCTTGCGCCAGTCGGCGAAATCCACCTGATCCGGCTGGGAGGGACGTGCCACCAGATCCTTCTCCGGCAAGGGACGGAAACGGCCGGTGCGCTGCAAATCGGCGGCGATGATCCCGGCCAGGCTCTCGGGGGCGGCACCCTGGAAGGGCACCACGGCGATGGGCAGGGCCGCCTGGGTACCGCCGGTGATCTCGATGGTCAGCTCCCCGGACTGGGCGACGAGCTGCCAGCCGAAAAGGAGTAGCAGTGCGATGCGCTTCATGGTGGTCGGTCTCAGGGCTTGAAGACGAATTTCGGATTGCGGAAGTATTCCTCAAAGAGCCGCCCGCTGGGAACCGGTAGCGGGCTGGCCTTGTAGACGGCGGCCTCCACCGACTGGTCGAAGGCCGGATTGCCGCTCCCCTTGATGATGCGCACGCTGCCGGGCACCACCGCCCCCCCGGGCTGCAGCTTCACCTGGATGGTGCAGCTCAGGTTGTCGGGGGTGCCCAGGGGCCGGATCCAGCCATGTTGGATGCTGCGCTGGATGGCGACCAGGTAATTGTTGAGCTCCTTGGCGTCCTGCTCCCCCTGCATGGCGGACTTCAGCTCGGACTCCCGGGCGGCGCGCGCCTCCGCCTCGGCCTTGCGCTTGGCATCCTCGGCCGCCTTGAGCTTGGCCTCTTCCGCGGCCTTCTTCTTGGCCTCCTCGGCGGCCTTCTGTTTGGCCTCTTCCTCGGCCTTCTTCTTCGCCTCCTCGGCCGCCTTCTTCTTGGCCTCTTCCTCGGCCTTGTGTTTGGCCTCCTCGGCGGCCTTCTGCTTCTGCTCCTCGGCCTTGCGCCGCTCCGCCGCGGCCGCGAGCCGTGCCTCCTCCGCCTCCCGCTTGCGCTCCAGCTCCGCTTGCTCCCGCTTGAGGTCTAGCATCCGCTGGGCCTCCTCCTCGCGCTGACGCTTCTGCTCGGCCCGACGGGCGGCCTCCGCGGCCTCCTGTTCTTTGCGCTGGCGTTGCAGCTCGGCGAGACGCTGCTCCTCGCGCTTGCGCGCGGCCTCCCGCTCCTCGTCCGCCCGCTTGAGCCGGTCCACCTCCTGCTGGACCCGCGCCCCGTCCACCACGGTGGCCTGCACCGCCGGGGCCTCGGCGGGAGGCGGCTGGGGCGGCTTGCGAAAGGCCATCCAGTCCACCCCCACCAGGAGCAGCACCAAGAGGATCAGGTGCAGGATCAGCGCGAGCGTGACCGCCCGGGGGTTGTTGCGCAGCACCTGCCACATCTAGCGTCGCGCCTTGGGCGGCGGCTCGGTCATCAGACCCACGCTGGGGGCACCCGCGGCCTGGGCCAGCACCATGGCCCGCACCACCCGACCGTAGTCCACCTGGTTGTCGGCACGCACCAGGATGGGGGTCTTGGGCTTGTATTTGAGCACCGCCTGGAGGCGCACCACCAGCGTGTCCGCGTCCACTGGCTTGTCCTTGCCCTCGCCAAGGTCAACGTAGAACTGCCCGCCCCGATCCACGCTGATCACCACCGGCAGGTCCTGCTTCTGGTCGATGGCCTCGGCATCCGCCTCCGGGAGGTCCACCTTGACCCCCTGGGTGAGAAGGGGTGCGGTGACCATGAAGATCACCAGAAGCACCAGCATGACGTCGATGTAGGGGACGACGTTGATCTCCGACAGGGGCCGACGGCGCCGGCGGCCTCGCCCGATGCCCCCGCAGCCGCCGCTCGACTGGTGGACGCTAGGCATGGGTCTGGCGCTGCAGCACCATGGAGAACTCCTCCAGGAACTCCTCGTAGCGGGTGCTCAGCCGCTCCACGTCGGTGGCATAGCGGTTGTAGGCGATCACCGCGGGTATGGCGGCGAAGAGCCCGATGGCGGTGGCCACCAGGGCCTCGGAGATGCCGGGGGCCACCAGGGCGATGGTGGCCTGCTTGACGTTACCCAGGGCATGGAAGGAATGCATGATGCCCCAGACGGTGCCGAACAGGCCCACGTAGGGACTGGTGGAGCCCACGGTGGCGAGGAACGGCAGGTGGTTCTCCAGGGTATCGGTCTCCCGGCTCAGGGCCACCCGCATGGAGCGCTGGGCCCCTTGCAGCACCCCGTTAGGGTCGAGGGCGTTCTTGCGCAGGCGCATGAACTCCTTGAAGCCGGCGCGGAAGATCGCCGCCAGCCCCGGGGCCCCGTCCTCCTGCTGGCTGACCTCCCGGTAGAGCTGGGAGAGATCGCTGCTGGTCCAGAAGCGTTGCTCGAACTCGTCCGCGGCGCGGCGTGCCCGCTTGAGCACCCGCGCCCGATCGAAGATCACGCTCCAGGAGAGGATGGAAGCCAGCACCAGGATGGCCAGCACCAGCTGCACCACGCCGCTGGCATGGGCCACCAGCTCGATGATCGACAGATCAGAGGACATCGGCAATCTCCGCCAGCAGACGGGGTGGGATACGACTGGGCCGGAGGCTGGTGGCGCCCACGCAGGCAATCTCCACCCGGCCGCTACAACAGACCTGGCCATCGCTGGGGCGGCGGATCTCCTGGCGAAAGCCCAGGCTGGCCCCGCCCCGGGCGATGAGCTCCACCGTCACCTCCAGGTGATCGTTGAAGCGGGCCGGGGAACGGTAGTCCAGCTCGACGCGCCGCACCACGAACACCACCCCCTCGCGTTCGGCC
>CAZFHV010000141.1:0-9136 GCA_964519095.1 uncultured Chromatiaceae bacterium
TCGGCGGCGGTGCCGGTGAAGAAGGCCTCGTCGGCGATGTAGACCTCGTCGCGGGTGATGCGCTTCTCCACCACCGGGATGCCGAGCTCCCCGGCCAGGGTGATGACGGTCTTGCGGGTGATCCCATCGAGGGCGGAGGTGAGGTCGGGGGTGTAGACGACCCCATCGCGGACGATGAACAGATTCTCCCCGCTGCCTTCCATGACGTAGCCCTCCGCGTCCAGCAGCAGGGCCTCGTCGTAGCCGCACTCGAGGGCTTCCTTGAGCGCCAGCATGGAGTTCATGTAGTTGCCGTTGGCCTTGGCCCGGCACATGGTGATGTTGACGTGGTGGCGCGTGAAGGAGGAGACCTTCACCCGGATGCCCTGCATCATGTTCTCCTCACCCAGGTAGGCGCCCCACTCCCAGGCCGCCACCATGCAGTGCACCCGCAAGTTGTCGGCGCGCAGGCCCATCCCCTCCGAGCCGTAGAAGAACATGGGCCGGATGTAGCCCGACTGGAGCCCGTTCTCACGCACCGCCGCCCGTTGGGCCTCGTCGAGGGTTGCCCGGTCATAGGGCGGCGGCATACCCAGGATGTGAGCGGAACGGAACAGCCGCTCGGTGTGATCCTGGAGGCGGAAGATGGCGGGGCCCCGGTCGGTGCGATAGGCCCGGACCCCTTCGAATGCGCCCATCCCGTAGTGGAAGGTGTGGGTGAGCACGTGGATCTTGGCCTCGCGCCAGGGGACCATCTCCCCGTCGAGCCAGATCAGACCGTCGCGGTCCGCCATCGTCTTCATCGCTGACTCCATCGCCCCGGGGAGACCTCCGCTAGGTCTCCCGCCTCGCCCAATGTCTGCCGGCCCCTAGCCCTGCCCTTCCATCCACTGCTCCCAGAGCACCTGCACCTGCGAACGCTCGGCGACGAAAACATCGTCCGCGACCAGGCTGGGTAGCTCCCGCAGGATGCAACGATGATAGGCCGCCCGGAGCGCCCGATAGGCGTCGGCGAGCTGGGCCGCCGCGGGCCCCGGTAGCAGGTTGAGTCGCGCAAGGGTCTCGAGGAGCCGGATGTTGTCGGTCCACTTGAGCAGATCCCGGTATTCCGAGGCCCAGCGCAGGGTCCAGTATTGGACCATAAACTCGATATCGGCGATACCGCCCCACCCCTGCTTGAGGTCGAACTGGCCGGGGCGGGACTTGTTGCCCTGCTCGCGCATGCGCTCGCGCATCTCCCGTACCTCCCGCCGCAGGCTCTCCGCGTCCCGCGGCCGGGCCAGGATATCGCGGCGCACCTGCTCGAAACGCCGCGCCATCTCGGGATCGCCCGCCACGGGACGAGCCCGCACCAGGGCCTGGTGCTCCCAGGTCCAGGCGTCCCTGCCCTGGTAGTCGGCGAAGGAGCCCAGGGAACGCACCAAGAGCCCCTTGGCCCCGTCCGGCCGCAGTCGCATGTCCACCTCGTAGAGGATTCCCGCCGCGGTCTGGGTGGTGAGCATATGGATCATGCGCTGGCCAAGCCGGGCGAAGAAGACGTCGCTCGAGATGGCGTGGGGACCGGCGGTGGGGGCGCTCACCTGCTCACCCCCATGGAGAAACACCAGGTCCAGGTCCGAGCCGTAGCCAAGCTCGATGCCACCGAGCTTGCCGTAGCCGATCACCACGAAGCCTTGCCCCTCCCCCGCCGAGTGGGAAGGGCGCCCATGGCGGAGGCTGAGGTGCCGCCAGGCGAGATCGAGCACCCCGCCCAGGACCACCTCGGCGATATCGGTGAGGCAGTCGCTGACCACCATCAGCGGGATGGCCCCCGTGAGATCCGCCGCCGCCACCCGTAGCCGGTTGCTCTGGCTAAACTGGCGTAGCCGGTCCATCTGCTGCTCGAGGTCATCGGGGTCCACCGCACTGAGGACCGCCTTGAGCTCCATCTCCAGATCCGAGCGACGTAAGGGGCTGTAGAGACGACGGGGGTCGAGGAGCTCGTCAAGCAGCAGCGGATGGCGCTCGATCTGGGCCGACACCCAGGGGCTCATCCCCACCAGGCGCACCAGTTGCGTCAGGGCTACCGGGTTCTCCAACAGGAGCTCCAGATAAGCGGTGCGCCGGGCGACGGCCTCGAGGATCTTGAGCAGTCGCGGCAGCACCTCGTCTGGGGCCTGGCCGGCCACCACGGCGTGGAGCAACCGCGGCATCAGCTGGGCCAGGCGCTCCCGGCCCCGGGTGCCCAGCCCGCGCCGATCCACCGCCTGGCGGAACTGGGCGAGGCGCTCCAGGGTCCCCGGCGGGTCGCGGAAGCCCGCCTCCTGGAGCAGCACCAGGGCATGCTCGCCGGAGCGCTCGGTCTCCCAGATTGCGCTCAGGGCGGCCCCCGACTGGTCCTCCGGCTCGGGACCCGCGAACACCTGGTCGAAGTGGTATTGGACCCGGCGGCGATGCCCCGCGAGGGCCTGCTCGAAGGCCGACCAGTCGGGGAATCCCATGGCGCGGGCCAGGCGCCAGCGGCGATCCTCCGCTTGGGGGAGCTGGTGGGTCTGCTGGTCCCGCCAGGCCTGGAGCCGGTTCTCGACCCGGCGCAGGAAGGCGTAGGCCTCCCGCAGCTCCTGGGCCGCCCCGGGGCTCAGGAGCCGTTTGGCCTGGAGGCGATCCAACACGGCAAGGATGGGGCGCAGCTGCAGATCCGGGTCCCGGCCCCCGCGGATGAGCTGAAAGGCCTGGCCGATGAACTCGATCTCCCGGATACCGCCGGGGCCGAGCTTGATGTTGTCCTCCATGCCCTTGCGCTTGAGCTCCTGGACGATGAGCCGCTTCATCTCGCGCAGGGACTCGATGGCGCCGAAATCCAAATAGCGGCGATAGACGAAGGGTCGCAGCAGGGCCATCAGCCGTTCCCCCGCCGCCTGGTCCCCCGCCACCACCCGCGCCTTGATCATGGCGTAGCGCTCCCAGGCCCTGGCCTGGGACTGGTAGTAGTCCTCCATGGCATCGAAGCTCATGGCCAGGGGCCCCGCATCGCCGAAGGGACGCAGGCGGGTGTCCACCCGGAACACGAAACCATCCGGGGTCTGGACCCCCAGGGCCTGTACCAGCCGCTGGGCGAGGCGGACGAAGAACTGCTCGTTGCCCAGGCGGCGGGGGCCATCGGTCTGGCCCTGGTGGGGGAAGGTGAAGATCAGGTCGATGTCGGAGGAGAGATTCAGCTCCCGGGCCCCGAGCTTGCCCATGCCGATCACCACCAGCCCCTGGGGCTCCCCCGCGCCGTCCCGCGGGGTGCCGAAATCCCGTACCGCCCAGGCGAAGAGCCGTTGCAGGGCCTGATCGATGCAGGCATCGGCGAGGGCGGTCAGGTCCTCCAGGGTCTCCCCCAGGGATGCCCAGCCCGCCAGGTCACGCCAGACGATGCGCAGCATCTGGTGGCGGCGAAAGCGCCGCAGGGCACTGGCCAGGGCCGGCTCGTCCGCCACCGACCCGAGCAGCTCCCGGAGCCGGCCAGCGATGGCCACCTCGACACAGGGGGTATCCAGCTCGCCGGTCTCCAGCAGGCGCCCGAGCAAGGCCGGCTCCCGCTGCAGGGCCTGGGCAACGAAGTCGCTCCCCTCCAGCACCCGGTGGAAGGCCTCGCGCAGCCGTTCACCGGCCACCGGCAACCCCTGGCCCCGGGCCCAGGCCTGCCAGGACTCCCAGTGGCTGGCGAGCTCGGCGCGGCTATCCTGGGCGTGGTTCATGGAGAGGCCCCCGGGCGGGAGTGGCAATCGACCGCCGCAAGATTACCGGGGCGTCGGGGCCGCCTCAATCCCGCTCGCGTTGGTATTCCCCCTCGATGATCCGATGGGCCCCAGGGCTCGCGGGCTCTCCCCGCACCTGGACCTCCTGCACGGGGAAACGCCGACGCAGGCCCCGGATCAGGAGCCCCCTCAGGGGCGGGATCAGGAGCAGCAGGCCCAGGAGATCGCTGAGGAAACCGGGGAGCAACAGCAGCAGCCCGGCGAGGAGTAGCAGCGCCCCCTCCAGGAGGTCGCTGGCGAGGGGTGCCCCCTCCCCCAGGGCGCCGCTCAGGCGCCGCAGCACCGCGAACCCCTGGAGGCGGACCAGGTACACCCCGGCCACCGCGGTACCCAGACAGAGGAGCAGCGTGGGCAGCACACCGATCCAACCGCCAACCTTGACTAGGAGGTAGAGTTCCAGCAGGGGGATGAGGATCAGGGGGAGCGCGGCGAGGAGCAGCAGGGGCATGGGGGGCGGCCTGGTTCGGGGGTGGCGGGGTGAGCGGCACAGCCCTCGAGGCCAGCGCCCGCACAGAAGCCGTATAGCAGCGGAGCCACGCCCGTGGCAAGGAGCAAGGCGGCCTCGCTTTCCAGCCCCAGGGGCTTTGGGTAAGCTGTCGCCGCCATGACACCGGATCTCTATCTCGTCTACACCACCTGTCCCGATGAGACCACCGGCCAAGCCATTGCCGAAGCCCTGGTCGTGGGGGGGCTGGCGGCCTGCGTCAACCTGATCCCCGGGCTCACCTCCATCTATCGCTGGGAAGGGCAACTGGAGCGGGCCACCGAGGTCCTGCTGCTGGTCAAGACCACCGTGACCCAGTACCCGCGGGTGCAGGAGGCCATCCGGGCGCACCACCCCTACGAACTTCCGGAGATCATCGCGGTCCCTGTCGAGCAGGGACTTGCCCCCTACCTCGACTGGGTCCGCCAAGCATGCACAGCCGCCGTTCCCTGATCCTCCTCCTGATCGGTCTGCTGGGGCTCCTGAATCCCCTCGCGGCAGGGGCCGAGGAGGAGTTCCTGCTGCCGGATCAGGCCTTCCGCATCAGCGGCGCGCCTGATGGGGCCGATGGGGTGCGGGTGTCCTGGGACATCGCCGAGGGCTATTACCTCTATCGCAACAAGCTCCGCTTCCGCGGCGAGACCCTGGGGATCAAGGTGGGGACGCCGGTCCTCCCCCCCGCCGAGACCAAGCGGGATGAGTTCTTCGGCGAGGTGGAGGTCTACCGGGGTCGGCTCTCCCTGCGCATCCCCCTGGAACGGGACCCGGGCGCCGACCAGACCCTGACCCTGGAAGCCAGCTCCCAGGGTTGCGCCGATGCGGGGCTCTGCTACCCCCCCCACAAGCAGGCCCTACAGATCGCCTTACCGCCCCTGGCCGCGACCACAGCCGCGCCCTCCACCCGCTCGGTGCGCGACTCCCTCGCCGCCATCGCTCCGCGCCCGAGCCCCGTCGCTGCACTCGATGAGATCCCCGAGCCCGAGGAGGCCTACCGCCTGACGGCCAGCGTGGAGGGACCGGAGCGGGTGCGCCTGGTCTGGACCATCGCCCCGGGGACCTACCTCTATCGCGACCGGCTCCAGGTCAAGCTCCAGGGCCCCGCCGGGGTGTCCCTGGGCCCCTACGAGCTCCCACCCGCCGAGATCAAGCCGGACGGCGTCCGCCCCGATGGCAGCATCGGCGAGGTCGCCCTCTACCACGAGGCCATCGACCTCAGCCTGCCCCTGGTGCGCAGCGATCCCAATCCCGCGCGCATCGAGCTGAAGGTCGGCTACCAGGGCTGCGCCGAGCGGGGGATCTGCTACCCGCCCATCACCAAGACCCTGAGCCTCGATCTTCCCGCCGCACCCACTGCGGTAGCCGCCCGCGAGGGGCAGAAACCCGCCCCCGCGGCGCAGCCAGAGGCACCCGCACCGGCACCCCGAACCACGGCCGAGCCGCCGAGCTCCGCCCAGGATCAGATCGCCGAGACCCTGCGCCAGGGCAACACCTGGATCACCGTGGCCAGCTTCTTCGGCTTCGGGTTGTTGCTGGCCTTCACCCCCTGCGTCTTTCCCATGGTCCCGATCCTCTCGGGCATCATCGCCGGCCACGGGACCAGCCTCACCACCCGGCGGGCCTTCCTGCTGTCGTCGGTCTATGTGCTGTCGATGGCGCTGGCTTACACCCTCGCGGGGGTCCTGGCCGGGCTGTTCGGGGCCAACCTCCAGGCGGCCTTCCAGAATCCCTGGATCCTCGGCACCTTCGCCGGGGTGTTCGTGCTGCTCGCCCTCTCCATGTTCGGCTTCTACGACCTGCAGCTCCCGAGCAGCCTCCAGGGACGCCTCACCGCATTCAGCAACCGCCAGCAGGGCGGTCAGCTCCTGGGCGTAGCGATCATGGGCCTGCTCTCGGCGCTGATCGTGGGCCCCTGCGTGGCCCCGCCCCTCGCCGGTGCCCTGATCTACATCGGCCAGACCGGCGATGCCCTGCTCGGTGGGATCGCCCTGTTCGCCCTGAGCCTGGGGATGGGAGCCCCCCTGATCGCCATCGGCACCTCCGCGGGCAAGCTTCTTCCCCGGGCGGGGACCTGGATGGAAGCCATCAAGGCGGTGTTCGGGGTGCTACTGCTGGGGGTGGCCATCGTGCTCCTGGAGCGCATCCTGCCCCCCGCGGTGGCCATGGTGCTCTGGGGGCTGTTGCTGATCTGCTCTGGGGTGTACCTGGGGGCCATGCAGTCACTGCCCCATGAGGCGAGCGGCTGGCGCCGGCTCTGGCAGGGGCTGGGCTTCGCCCTCTTGGTCTACGGCGCCCTGATGCTGCTGGGGGCGGCCGCCGGTGGTCGGGATACGCTGCAGCCCCTGCGGGGACTGGTTTTCGGTGGCACCGCCGCGGCCCCCGCAGAGCTCCATTTCCGCCGCATCAAGACCACCGCCGACCTGGATCGTGAGCTGGCGGCGGCCCGGCGCGCCCAGCAGCCCCTGATGCTGGACTTCTACGCGGACTGGTGCGTCTCCTGCAAGGAGATGGAGCGCTATACCTTCTCGGACCCCGCGGTGGTGCGGGCCCTGTCGGGATTCGTGCTCCTGCAGGCGGACGTGACCGCCAACGACGCCCAGGACCAGGCCCTGATGCAGGGCCGCTTCGGTATCCCCGGGCCTCCGGCCATCCTTTTCTTCGGTGCGGACGGCGCCGAGCGACGGGCCCTGCGGGTAATCGGCTTCATGCCCGCGGAGCCATTCGTCGCCCAGGTGGGGAGGGTGAAGGAATGAAGACCAAGACGGTCATCCTGGTCACGGTGCTCGCCGCGGCCCTGGGCGGGGCCTGGGCCCTGTTCGGCCCGAAGTGGAGCGAGCAGCTGGGGCGATTCACCACCCTGGGCAAGGCCGGGGACCACGGGCTGAAAAAGCTCCCCGACCTGCGGATGCCTGACCTCTCCGGCCGGCCCTTTGGTGGCGAGCTCAAGGGTCAGGTTGTGGTGCTCAACTTCTGGGCCACCTGGTGTACCCCCTGCCGGGAGGAGATTCCCCTGCTTAACGCGATCCAGGCGGCCCAGGGCAAGGCGGGGGTGCAGGTCATGGGCATCGCCATCGACGAGCCCGAGGCGGTCAAGGGCTTCGCCAAGACCACCCCGATCGACTACCCGGTGCTGCTCGGGGGGATGGAAGCCATCGACCTCTCCCGCCAGCTCGGCAACCGGTTACAGGGACTACCCTTCACGGCCATCTTCGACCGCGAGGGGAACCTGGTCTACGCCCAGACCGGCCCCGTGACCTCGGGCCTATTGGAGGAGCGCCTCGCCGCGGTGCGTTGAGGGCCTCGTCCGGGGCGATCGCCGCGCGAACCGCCCTTGATCTGGACAGAACCCCCCAAAATCGGGAGAATTAGTCGGTTAACGAGGCATTCCCGATCCCGTTTCCTACGGGGCCCTTGGTTTGCGTGGGGCGGAGCGGCCGCAGGGCGGCCTCCGCCGGCCGGCACCAGAAACGGGGACGGCGCGGTCCAGCAGCTGTGTGGGTGGACACGAGGACGAGCGATGACCAGGATCCTGGTCCTGAATGGGCCCAACCTCAATCTCTTAGGAACGCGCGAGCCCGAGCGCTACGGCAGGGAGACCCTTGATGGGATCCGTCAGCGCCTCGAACGAGTCGCGGCCGCCGTGGGGCAACATATCGACTTTTTCCAGAGCAACGCTGAGCACGAGCTCATCGGGCGCATCCAGGAGGCACCGACGGCGGGTGTCGGATTCATCCTGATCAACCCGGCGGCCTTCACCCATACCAGCGTGGCGCTGCGCGATGCCCTGTTGGCGGTGGCCATCCCCTTCATCGAGGTCCACCTCTCCAACGTCTTTGCCCGCGAGCCCTTCCGTGCCCACTCCTATTTCTCCGACATCGCAGTGGGGGTGATCAGCGGGCTGGGGGCCGAGGGCTACGAGCTGGCGCTGCGCGCCGCCATCACTCGCCTGACCCAACCGAATTCCTAACCGACGACCATGGATATCCGTAAAGTCAAGAAACTGATCGAGCTCCTCGATCAATCGGACGTCGCCGAGATCGAGATCCACGAAGGTGAGGAGTCCGTCCGCATCAGCCGGCACAGCTCCAGTGCCACGCCCTTGGTGATGCCCCCGCAGATGGTGGGTATAGCGCCCAGCCCCAGCGCCCCGGTCGCCCCACCACCGCCCAAGGCGGAGTCGGCGGACCAGGCCGAGGAGCCCCCAGGCCACCTGGTGCGCTCTCCCATGGTGGGGACGGTCTACCGGGCCCCCTCCCCGGGGAGCAAGCCCTTCGTGGAGGTGGGCCAGTCGGTCAAGGTGGGCGACACCCTCTGCATCATCGAGGCGATGAAGATCCTCAACCAGATCGAGGCCGACAAGGCGGGTTTGGTCAAGCAGATCCTGGTGGAGAACGGCCAGCCGGTGGAATACGACCAGCCCCTGTTCCTCATCGACTAAGCCGCCCACCCCTTCGCCATGATCGACAAACTGCTCATCGCCAACCGGGGCGAGATTGCGCTGCGCATCCTACGGGCCTGCCGCGAGCTGGGGATCCGTACGGTGGCGGTGCATTCGGACGTGGACCGGGAGCTCAAGCACGTGCTGCTGGCCGACGAGTCGGTGTGCATCGGCCCCGCCCGCGCCAGCGAGAGCTACCTGCACATCCCCGCCATCATCAGCGCCGCCGAGGTGACGGATACCGTCGCCATCCACCCCGGCTACGGGTTCCTCTCGGAAAACGCGGACTTCGCCGAGCGGGTGGAGAGCAGCGGCTTCATCTTCGTGGGCCCCCGCCCGGACACCATCCGCCTCATGGGCGACAAGGTTTCCGCCATCACCGCCATGAAGGAAGCGGGGGTGCCCTGCGTCCCCGGCTCGGACGGCCCCCTGGACGACGACAAGAAGCGCACCCTG
>CAZFHV010000142.1:0-9061 GCA_964519095.1 uncultured Chromatiaceae bacterium
CCGCTTTGAGCGGCTCACAAAAGAAAGCCCATGGCTTTGCAGGGGGATTGTTACTCACGATAACCTCAAGACGGTCCCGTTATCCTGTGGAGACACCAAAAGAGGCGCCAGAGCAGCGGGCCACGATGAACAGTTGCGAGGCCTCGAAAGTCAGCCTGTTTCGCGTATAGGAGCATCAACTTGACAAACGGTATCAGGATTTTCAATCTTGACCGCTAGCTTCTAATGGACGAACTGGCCGTAGAACCGAGGGAGGTAAGCCCCCAGTATCCCGAACAATTGCCGACACCCGCCTCTCGAACCCGCGCCAGAAGGTAGTCAGCGATGGGGGCTTCGCAAGCCGGAAACCGCCGCTCTCATCCGCCCCGGTAGCGCGGGTAGTGAGCCCTAGGGCGGACCAACCGGGTGGGACCCACGCGAACCGTTAGCACTGGCTCAGACCGGTATCCCCGCGGTGGGGACCTGCTCCTCGCTCACCCGCCCGTCGCCGACGCGATAGATGCGGTCTGCAACCCGAGCCCAGGCCGGCTGGTGGGCGATCGCCAGGATGGCCATGCCGCCCTGGTGGCACAGGGCCGCCAGCCGCTTGCAGAGCTCCGCCTCGCGCTCGGGATCGAGGGCATTGGTGGCCTCATCCAGGACCAGCAGGCGCGGTCGGCCGAGGAGGGCGCGAGCGAGGGCGATCCGCTGACGCTCGCCCCCGGAGAGGAGGCCCCCGTGCTCGCCGATCTCGGTGTCGAGGCTGTTGGGTAGCAGGGCCACGAACTCCCAGGCGCCCGCCTGGCGCAGTGCCCGCTCCACGTCCTCCCGCGAGAACCCCGGCCGCTGCAGGGTGACGTTGGCCAGCAGGCTGTCGTTGAACAGGCTGACCTCCTGGGGCACGCAGCCGATCTGGCGCCGCCAGGCGAGGAGGTCCAACTCCGCGAGTGGTACCCCGTCGATGTGGATGCTGCCGCTCATGGGCCGGTACAGCCCCACCAGCAAGTCCACCAGGGTCGTCTTGCCCGCGCCGGAGGGACCGCTGAGGACCGTCACCCGGCCGACCTCGACGCCCAGCGAGACCTCCTCCAACACCGGCCGGTCCCCGTGGGCGAAGCCGACCCGCTCGAAGGTACAGGCGCGGCTCAGGGTCGGGGTCAGACTTCCGGATGCCCGCTCCTCCTCCCGGATCGCCTCGTCGATGAGGGTCTGGACCGACCAGTAGGCACTCTCGCCGGCCACGGCCTGCTGATACTGCTCCATGGCGCGGCCCGCCATCATCAGGGTGCGCACCAGCACCAGGGCCATCACCAGAAGGCTCGGCAGGGAGGCCTCGGGATGGCCGACGGTATAGGAGAGGGCCAGGCCCAGCAGCAGAGTCACCAGGGGCTCCCGCAGCGCATGCAGGGCCTGGTGGGCGACGACCTGCCGACGCAGGGCGGTATTGAGCCGCAGGGCGCTGGTGCGCAGCAGGTCCCCCAGCTCGTCGCGCTGGCCCATCGCCTTCAACCCCTTGATGCCCGCCAGCATGTCGCTGAAACGGGAGACCAGGGCCTGGGTGCGCTGGGTCTGGCGCAATCCCGCGCGGCGCATCACCCCCACCAGAGCATTCAGCAGCAGGACTACCAGCACCCCCATCCCCAGCGCCATGAGCCCAAGGCGCCAGGACAGGATCAGGGCCATGCCCGCGTAGAGGAGGGCCTGGATGACCTGAGTGAGGCACATGCCCACGGCGAGGTAGGACTCGGCGGCACGCGCCACCTCCACGCTCATGGCGTTGGCATAGCGCCCGACCGGATAACGCACGAAATGCCGCCACTGGGCCCGCAGCAGGGCGTCCAGGAGGGCCAGGCGCAGACCGGTGGCAAGCTCCGCCACCATGGCGCCGACGAAGCTCATGGCCACCAACAGCAACAGACCCCGCAGCCAGAGGCCCACCAGGATGAGGCCGAACAGGGTCGAGAGCTTAGGCTCCAGGTGCAACAGGGCCAGCAGCTCCAGCACCAGGCGGTGTAGCGGCGAGGACGGCGCCGTCTCGGGGTCGCCACCGACGATGGAAAGGACCGGGATCAGGCTGGCGATACCCAGGCTCTCGGCGAGACCGCCGAGGAGCAGGCAGATCAGCACCAGCACCTGCCGGGGGCGGGAGGTGGAGAAGAACAGCCGCAGCACCGTCCCGCCCGGTACGGCCCCTGTCTCCTTGGGGGGCAAGGGGCTCAAGGGATCGCTCCGGGAGCAGAGCCGGTCGGGGCCGCCTGACGACTCCCTCGGACGCAGGCATCGAGCACCTCGAGGTAGCGATCCGGCACATCGACCCCGGTAAAGTCCGCCGCCCGGGCACGCAGCAGGGCCCTGTCCAGGGGCTCCCGCAGGGTCCGCAGCATCGCCGTCGCCAGCGCCTCTGGGTCCTGGCAGGGGACCAGGGGTCCGTAGCGCCCGCCCTCGAGGATCTCCCGCGGACCACTCGGACAATCGGTGCTGACCACCGGGCACCCCATGGCAAGGGCCTCGATGAGCACCCCCGGCAAGCCCTCCCACAGGGAGGAGAGCACGAACAGGGAGGCGCGTGCCATCCAGGCCGGGGCGTTCTCGACGAACCCCGGCAGCTCGACGTCCTGCCGCAGCCTGAGATGGGCCACCAGCGCCGTCAGCGGCCGCCGTAGGGGGCCCTCGCCGAGGATGATCAGCCGGGCGGGTAGCTCGCGGCGTAGAAGGGCAAAGGCCCGCAGGAGCGTCGCGAAGTCCTTCTGCAACTTCAGACGACCCACTCCCAGGATCAGGGGCACCTTCGGATCCTCCATCCAGGGGTGTGCCACCGGGGCGCTGCCCCGCCGCAGAAGCTCAGGAGTCACCACGGGATTGTAGATCGCCCGCACCCGCTCCGGCGGCAAGCGGGTGACGCGGGCTACCTCCCTGGCCACACCCTCGGAGACAGCGATCACCGCGCAGGCCTCCGGGAAGAGACGGGCGGCGAGGCGGCGCACCCCGGCGCGGATGAGCCCCCGGAGCCAGATGTTACCCGGCAGGTTGCCGGCGGGATGGTTGCTCGCCCGCAGCACCAGGGGCATGGGCCGCCCCACCCGGCGCCAAGCCAGCACCGCCACCAGGTTGACGAAGCTGGCCGCGGACAGGAGGACGTCGGGGCGGACCTGGGCGAGATAGGCCCCCAGGGCGCGGGGACTGAGCAGCACTTGCAGGGTGCGGCTATGGAGCCAGGGCGAGACGCGGACAAAGGTGCGGTCCCAGTCGCCCCCATCGAGCCCCACCAGGCGCACCCCCGGAGCGAGCTGATCCCGCAGCGGGCCTTGGGAGCTCACCGCCACCAGGTCTACGGCACGGCCCCTTTCCACGAAGCCATTGGCGAGACTCACCGCCCGGCGTTGAGCGCCCCCGCCGGAGAGCGAGTGAATGAAGACGGCGATCCGGTCCGCCCGCTCCCCAGCACCCGCTTGGTAGAGTTGTTCAGCCGGGGCAACGCTGTCCGCACCCTTCACTACCTGCCTGTTCATGCTTCAGTCGCCCTCGAGCAGCCGGCGATAGCGTTCCAGCATCGCGGCCAGGGAGAACTCGGCCGCGCGCGCCTGCAGGGCCCGGCGCGGGGGGGGCTCCGCCAGCGTCGCCAGGATACCCGCCGCCAGGGCCCCTGGGTCGCCCACGGGGACCAAGCGGCCATAGATCCCGCCCGCCAGGATCTCCCGGGGACCGCTCGGGCAATCGGTGCTTACCACCGGGCAACCCACCGCCAGGGCCTCGAGGAGCACCCGCGGCAGACCCTCCCAGGCGGAGGAGAGCACGAAGACCGCGGCACGCGCCATCCAGGCCGCCGGGTCGTCGACGAAGCCGGGCATCTTCATCTCTGGGCCAACACCCAGGTCCCGGCCGAGCCGTTCTAGCGCCTGGCGCTCGCTGCCTTCACCGAGAATCACGAGGCGTGCCGCGACCTGTTCGCGCACCAGGGCGAAGGCGCGCAGCAGGGTGGCAAAATCCTTCTGGCGGTGCAGCCGGCCGGCGGCCAGGATGAGGGGAGGGGAGGGATCCGCAAGCCAGGGATCCCCTGGCGCGCGTGCGCTCGCCGCCCCCAGGCCCTCCAGGACCACCGCGTTATAGATCGCCGTCACACCGGTCTCGGGGAGCCGGGCACGCCGGACTAGATCCTGCGCCACGCCATCGGACACCGTGACGATGGCGTCGGCGGCGGGATAGCAGTGATGGATCAGCCAGGGGTAGGCCCGGCGCATGGGCGCCAGGCCGTGCCGTGCGACCACCGACAGGGTATTGCGCTCGCTGACCACCAGGCGCATTGGGACCCCGGCAAGGCGTCGCGCCAGGATGGCCGCGAGGTTCGACTGGGTGCCCGCGGCGATCAGGGCATCGGGCCGGGCCTCCCGGAGGTATCCGACCAGGGCCGGCAAGCGCCGCAACATCGCCGGCAGCGGCAGGAGCAAGGCGGGCAGCCCCGCCAGTCGGCCCGCTGGCCAACCGCGGAGCAGCAGCGACCGGCATACGCCGGCCCCCGAGGCCGGCAGCACCCGGACCTCGACCCCCGCCGACACCTGGCGTCGCATCTCGCCCTGGTCGTCTGCGCAGACGACGGTCACCCGCGTGCCCTGGGCGGCAAAACCTCCCGCGAGGAGCAGCAGGCTCTTCTGCATGCCGCCGCCATCGAGGGAGCGCAGGAGCAGGGTCAGGGAGGGGGGCCAGTTGGCGTCCATAACATTCATACTCCCGTCTGACCCCTTGACCCGCTCCCTGCTCGCGGCGCCTCTGGAGCCGACGAAACCCCAGGGTCGCCGCGCCTTGCCGCCACCACCGATTCGACCAAGCCCAGGTAGCCATCCGCCGCGGCGGTGACCGAAAAGCCTCGCGCCCGGGCGCGCAGCCGCTCGGGGTCCGCCGACCGGTGGAGCGCCGCGAGCAAGGCCTCTGCCAGGGCGGCGGGGTCTCCCACCGGTACCAGCGTCCCGTAACGGCCCCCTTCGAGGATCTCGCGGGGGCCGCTGGGGCAATCGGTGCTCACCACGGGACAGCCGCAGGCGAGGGCCTCGAGCAGCACGTTGCTCAGACCCTCCCAGGCCGAGGCGAGCACCAGGACCGAGGCACGGGCCATGTAGGCGAAGGGGTTGGCGACGAAGCCCTCGAAGGCCACGTCGGCGTCAAGGCCGAGCTGCCGCACCAGGCGCTCCAGCTCCGGGCGCAGATCCCCCTCGCCGAGCACCAGCAGGCGCAGGGGACGCCGCGAGCACGCCAGGGCGAAGGCGCGCAGCAGGGTCGGATAGTCCTTCTGGGGCTTGAGCTTGCCAACCGCCAGCACCACCGGGACGCCGCGCTCCGCCAGCCAGGGGTGGGGCGCCGGCGTCGCCGCCAGGTGCGCGATCGCCTCGGTATCGACCGGATTACGCAGGGTAGTCACCCTTTCCGCCGGGAGGCCGGCCAGGATGCGAACGAACTGGCTGGTCCCGGCCGAGATGGCGATGACGGCGTCCGCCGAACGATAGGCCCAGCGGAGGACGCCCTCCAGCAGTCGGCGCACCCCCGCTGGGTGTCGCGCCAGGGCCACGGAGTGGTCCATGTTGACGGCGATCACCACCGGCAGGGGCAGTCGCCCGATCGCCCGCGCCGCCAGGGTGGCGATGTTGACCGGCTCCGAGGTGGACAGCACCGCATCCGGCCGGAGCGCCCGCAGCCGATGGATCAGGGCGGGGATGGCGGCGAGCGCCGACAGGGCGCGACCGAGCCCGCCCAGGGACCAGTACGACCCGGGTCCGCCCAGGGCCACCAGCTCGACCCCAAGGGGGACCTGCCCGCGAAATGGACCCTCACCCCGCACGGGCAACAGTGAGACCCGGTGGCCGCGGCCGACGAAAGCCCCACCCAGCGTCAGCATGCGCCGCTGGGCACCGCCCCCCGCCAGCCCCGACAAGACCAGGGCCAAGTGCATGGGCCACCCCCTTCTTCCGGCAACCCAGGAAGCGCCGAGAGGGTACAGTCGGGCGATTCCTCGCGCGCCGACGGGCCCGCGCGGATTCGCTCTCCACCCGGAAACAGCCTGGTCTCCCTTTCCGCAAGAGCCTCGGGTCTGTCAACCCTCAACTAAAGTGTATCTCCCTCGGACCCTGGTAGCAGCGGGCCGACAACCCCCATTCCCCATGCAATGCACGATAATGTTCATGTGGGGTATGAGGTTTCGTGGCCCAGTCGCCCGCCGGGTGGTCCCACCTTGCTGTCGGAGGCTCCGCGATGCTGCTCACAAGGCGCAGGGCGCTGATCCTCCTCGCCGGCCTGCCGCTTTGGTCCATCGGTGGCGGCTGGGTTTGGCCGGCGAGCGGAGAGGAGTCGCTCCGTATCCCGGTGCTCTGCTACCACCGGTTCGGCCCCCGGGTAGTGGATTCCATGACGCTGCAGACCGGCGTCTTCGCGGCCCAGCTCGCCTGGCTGCGGGACAAGGGCTACAGCGTGATCCCGTTGCGCGCCCTGGTGGCGCACTTGCGGGGCGAGGCCCAGGCACCACCCGGCCGGTCGGTGGTCATCACCGCGGACGATGGTCACCGCAACGTCTTTGCCGAGATGCTGCCCCTGGTGCGCCACTACCAGGTGCCGGTCACCCTGTTCATCTATCCCTCGGCGATCTCCAACGCTACCTATGCCATGACCTGGGATCAGCTGCGGGAGCTGGTGGCCACGGGGCTCTTCGAGGTGCAGTCCCATACCTATTGGCACCCCAAGCTCAGGGACGAGAGGCTGCGGATGACCCCCGAGGCCTATCGGGGCTTCCTGGACATGCAGTTCGCCAAATCCAAGCGGCGACTGGAGCAGGAGATCGGCCGCCCGGTGGACCTGTTGGCCTGGCCCTTCGGTCTGTTCGATGAGGATCTGGAGCGGGCGGCCAGCGAGGCAGGCTATGTGGCCGCCTTCAGCATCGAGCGGCGGCCGGTGACGCGCGCGGAGCGCCTCATGGCATTGCCGCGCTACATGATCGTCGCCGCGGACGGCCTCAGTGGCTTTGCCGAGGTCGTGCACGGAAGCGGGGCCGGCAAGGCTCCCGCCCCTCATCCCCGAAGGAGGGCTCCGATGTCCATCCTTGGTCTCTGGCTTTCGGAACACCGCACCCCCACGCCTGGCCCCCTTCGCCGCTGGCTCCGGGTCGGCGGCCTGGCCGGGTGCCTCGCCTGGCTGAGCACCGCCTGGGGCTATGAAGGCCGGTTGGTCGATGCGCAATCGGGGGCCCCGATCCCCGAGGCCATCGTCACGCTGGGGGAACGGACCGTCCGCTCGGACGAGGGGGGCCGCTTCCACATCGAGGGCGAGGGCGACACCCTCAAGTTCCGCGCACCCGGCTTCGGACGCTTGGCCCAAGCCAGCCGCGACTGGCCCTCGGCCGGACGCGATCTCCCCCTGCCCCGCCTGCGTCCCCAGGCCCTCTATCTGACGGTCTATGGCATCGGCAACTGCCGGCTGCGGGACGAGGCCCTGGAGACCGTCCGGCGCAACGGCCTCAACGCCCTGGTGATCGACGTCAAGGGCGACGCGGGGCTGGTGCCCTTCGACGCGGGTGTCCCCCTGACCAACAGTATTGGTGCGCGGCGGCTGACCACCATCAAGAACATCCAGGAGACCATCACGGATCTCAAGGGGCAAGGTCTCTACCTCATCGCCCGGATCGTGGTATCCAAGGACGATCCCCTGGCGGGCGCCCGGCCGGACCTGGCCGTCCAGGCCAAGGGCGGGGGTCCCTACCGGGACCGCGAGCGTCTGCGCTGGGTCGACCCCTTCCAGCGGGAGGTCTGGGACTACAACATCGCCCTCGCCAAGGCCGCGGCCGCCGCGGGTTTCGACGAGATCCAGTTCGATTACGTCCGTTTCCCGGATACCCGTCACGCCGCCTTCTCCCAGCCGGCCACGGAGGAGGCGCGCACCCACACCATCACCGAGTTCCTGCGGACGGCGCGCCAGGCCCTGATACCCTATAACGTGTTCCTGGCCGCGGACGTCTTTGGCTACGTGCCCTGGAACGCCAACGACACCGACATCGGCCAGAAGATCGTCCCCATTACGGAGACCGTCGACATCGTATCTTTGATGGTTTACCCCTCCGGATACCACCTGGGCATTCCGGGCTACCGCAACCCGGTGCAGCATCCCTACGAGATTGTGCTCCTGACCCACAAGCGAGCCCAGGAGCGGACCAAGGCCCCGCCGATCCGCTTCCGGCCCTGGTTGCAGGCTTTTCGGGACTACGCCTTCGGGGGCAGGGAATTCGGCGCCCCGGAGCTGCGGCTGCAGATCAAGGCGGCCAACGACTTCGGCAGCAACGGCTGGATGATCTGGAACCCCCGCAACGTCTATCCTTCGGACGGCTACTGTCCCTGAAGGCCCCGACTGCGCCCATGTGCCTTAGCGCCCCCCCTCACCGGCGGACACCAGGCTTCCCCCTCATGGCGGCGGCGCTCCTGGCCCTCGGGCTGGCCGGCTGTGCCGCACCACCCCGGCCAACCCCACCGCCGGCGGCGCTCGGGTCCCTCGATGGCATCGCGGAGCAGGAGCTCGCCGCCGGGGCCAGCGCGGGGACTGTGATCCTGGTGGGTCGCGGCGAGGAGGTCCTCTACCGCCAGGCCTTCGGCGATCGTTCCCGGCGACCGACGCGGGTGGCGATGACCCCCGACACCCTGTTCGATATCGCCTCCCTGACCAAGGTGGTGGCCACCACGCCGGCCATCCTGCGCCTCGCCGACGAGGGCAAGCTGGATCTGGATGCCCCAGCGGGCCGCTACTGGCCCGAGTTCGGCGCCAACGGCAAGGGATCCATCAGCGTGCGGCAACTCCTCACCCACTTCTCCGGCCTGCGCCCGGACCTCGATCCGAGGGTCCGCTGGAGCGGGGAGGGGCAGGCCCTGGCGGCCATTGCGGCCGATCGACCCCTCTATCCGCCCGGCAGCCACTTCAGCTACAGCGACGCCAACTTCATCGCGCTGGGGGAGCTGGTGCGGAGAGTATCCGGCCTGCCGCTCGACGAGTATTGCGCTCGTTACCTGGAAGGAGCACAGGAAGCGGAAGCGAGTGCGACGCCCCCCGCGTAGCCGTAGAG
>CAZFHV010000143.1:0-9055 GCA_964519095.1 uncultured Chromatiaceae bacterium
CCCGCCCTTACCACCCCTACGGAGGTCGGCGCCTGTGCGATCGATGATGACAACAACGCGGCGACCGACCCTGTTCTCGTCCGTACCCTGAGTACGGAGCTTCCCAGGGTCGCCATGAGGGGACAACCGGAAGACGCCAATGCAATCGTCTGCACGAATGGCGGTGCGAACGTGCGCTTCGATGTACCCACGGGCTTAGCGCGGGGAACCGATGGTAGCCCCGTCGACGATAACTGCGCTGTTATCTTGCGGACCGCCCACTTCGAGACCCGCGTTCGTGTCGGCGCAACGGGTCACGTTTGGATCTGCTCGCCTGCAGGAAACAGTAACGTGGCCTGGTATCCCGTTTGCCAGTGACAGAGGATAACGCGGACGAGAAAGCGGAACGGCAATGGAAGAACCCTGGATGAACGCTGATACCTCCCGCCTCCATAACCCCAAGCGGATAGGCACGCGCCCCGATGGCTTCACTTTAGTGGAGCTGATGGTCGGAGTGGCGTTGGGGATATTTCTCCTATTTGGTGTGGTCACCGTCTTCACGAGCACGGTGCGCGGCAGCGCCGACAATCTCCGCTCAGCTCGCCTGAATCAGGAGCTCTCGGCCGTTATGGAGATGATGGTGAACGATATCCGCAGGGCAGGCTACACTAATGGGAGAACCGGTATTTACTCGAACGCGACAAGGGATATTAATTTGCTTGATATCGATGGTACCCCGGATGGTGCCAGGTGCATTCTTTATAGTTACGATGAGAATTCCAATGGTACCATTGAAGCCACAGAGCGCCACGGCTTTCGGCTTCAGAATGGTCGCATAGAAATGCGCGTTTGTGGTCAAAACGTCACTAATTGCGCTAACAATTCCAATAACTGCAACACTGGTGATATGTGGCAGCCTTTGACTGACAATGGAACGGTGACGGTGAGCGACTTCGTAGCAACAACGACAGGGTCGCGATGCAAGAACGCTGGAGCGCTTTGGCTAACCAGCAGTGCAACTGCCATCGCCTTTCCCTGCTCCCTTGTGGCGCCAAGTGCTGGTGATCTGACTGTGGAGACCAGACAGGTTGCCCTCAGGTTACGAGGGTGGTCGGCTCAAGATCCATCCATCACAAAACAGCTTCGGGGGGAGGTAAAGGTGTCCAATGATGCCCAGATACAGCATTGAGGGAGGATCCCATTTTGTGCCAGATCCAGCTGATGCGAGTTCGTGAAGGGTACATCTTTGCCTGAAGGAGTATCGGCCGATGAGAGGCAAGAATCTTGGCAATCGCGAGATTAAGCAGCGGGGCGCGGCTACCCTCGCTATTACTTTGGTGGTACTGCTGCTGATTACGATCATTACGTTATTTACCGCGAGAAGCATGGTTACCGAGCAACGTGTTTCCGCAAACCAGTACCGGGCCGAACAGGCTGAGGGGGCGGCGCGCGCAGCACTGGATTTCGGCATAGCGCTGATCGACAGGGTGACGGCGGGAGGTGAGCTCGCGGTGGACCGTAACGGCGACGGCGATGCCACGGATACGAGCCCCGACGAAACCCTAATTCGCAACCAGGTTTTCGTGCGCGAGCAGCGGAGCGGAGTCTGGACGCTTATCAACGCGGTTAACAACAATCCGCTTTCCGAGGCGAATCCGTTCACATTCTTCGTCACCGACCCGGCAAGTGGTCATCGGGTAAGCGCTCGCCTCTGGTATCGCCATGCGCCTGATCTCAGCGACCCGGATTGCGCGGCGGATAGCTGCACGCAAGCGGACGCCCCCAACTGCACCTACCTACCGCTCGTCGGCAACCCAGCGCTCCCCCCGGATTCGCAACCGGCACCCCTGCGCGTCTGTGCGGAGGGGCTCAGCGATGACGGTACGGCTCGACATCGTATGTCTGTTCTGGCCGGTCAGCGAGACCTGGGCGGCAGCAGGCGCCCGATGCTACCCTTGACTTCCTATGCGATGGTCAACACCGGAGGCGGTGGTACCATCATCAACTGGTTCACCAACGACAACGTATGGAGTGGGCGGAGCGTGACCTATTCAGGGACTCCCGGCACCTTCATTCGCGATCCTACCAAGTCGCCCGGTAGCTGCCCCAGTGGCAGTTTTCCTTCTTATCCCTGTTGTCTATCGGATCTTGGCAGCGAGAGCTACGGTTTCATCAAGGATTATATGCTTGCCGCCTCTAGCAGTTCGCTTGGGACGAACGCGGACATTATTGCCAACGACCCGAACATCGCGCGGCTCACTGAGGACGGCGTGTGGGCGAAGTTTTTCGGATCTCTGACTCGCAGCGACCTTGAGCAGATGGCGCAGATCGTCGGTCAGCGCTACTCGGGGTCTGTACCCAGCGGTAAAACAGGCGTAATTTGGGTTGAGGGTAATTGGGACGCTACCAGTGTTGGTACGTTGGAGTATCCAGCCGTTGTTGTCGTCAACGGAAATCTTACAGCTAACGGTAACCCAATCATCAACGGTCTCGTTTATGTGACCGGCCGGGTCCTTAACGCAACCGGCACACTTCGTATCAACGGGATGGTCGCGGTAGAGGACGATTCCTCTGCACGCAGCGGAGATTCAACGTCCGTAGGACGGCTCAGTGGGTCGACGGAGATCTGTTTCGACCCTTCAACGGGCACCGGTGAGGACCGGCAGATTTTTGGCGCTGTTGCGGTGATACCCGGATCCTGGCGCGACTGGAATCTCTTCTAGACGCGGAGGTGATCTATGAATTCTCGACGAATAGTGCACAGCGGCTTCGCCATTATCGAGGCCCTCGTAGTCGTACTCGTGATTGCCATTGGGCTCTTGGCGCTCGCCGCTTTCCACAGAGACCTGATGGCGAGCAGCGGCCTCGTAAAAGCCCGAGCTGAGGCCATGATGCTAGCCCGAGCGAAGCTCGAAGAGCTATCGAACAACATAGCGTACCAACAGTTTACCGCAAGCGTCCCCGATACCAGCGGCACGGGATTTTCGACGCCAGAGACGCGCGTGGGTAAGAACGCGGTTTTTAGTCGGTCCTGGCGGATCGAGGATCTTGATAGCGCCTCTACTACCTTCAAAAAACTTTTGGTTCGCGTCGTGTGGGCCGACCCTCGCGCCATTGATGGTCGCGTCTTTGCCCAGAACATCAGTGTCAGTGGCCAGACAGCCAATCAGCAGGTCCTTCTTAACGATATGTTGTCATTCAGGGATCCAGCCGCAATTGGTGTTTTGGTGCCACCAGCGCCGGGGTCGGGGGGAAACCTGGGTATTAACCCGAAGCGTTCTGGTATTAAGGGCCCTCAACCGGGACAGCCGGTGACGATGGGGGTCCCAGCACAAGTGCTACCTTTGCCATCGTATGTCCCGGCGGGATCTTTCTATTGGGATTTCAACGGGGAGGGCAACGTGGTGCTTTTGGACAGCACCGGGAAAGTGCTTTACACGTTCTTTGGTCAGTCTATACAGTCTATTAGTGGCAAGGTTTATTACGATGCGGCAGATTTCTCGGGTGTTGCTGTTTTCGCATCCGAACCAGCCTATTGCGCTTCGTTTCCCATTGGAACGGAAACGTGCCCACGACGGAACTGCCCTCAAGGGCAGACTTGCGAGCCCTCAATCTGCGCCATTGTGGGTGGCTATGTGTGCTTTTTCAGTGGGGATTGCGAGCACGGGGGGAGTGGCTGCGGCACCTACAACCCCAACGGCGCAAATGACTTTCGAGACGTCAACGACTTAGACGGGGGTTGGTACGGTAAGGTTGGAGTTGCGGGTGTTCCTCACCAAAGAGCCGTCTGCCAGGCGGATATAGATGACGATGCTGGAACAAAAGAGCATGCTCGTGAATACGTGGCGGTTCGGGATCTCGGCGGTGGGGCGAAGAAGTACGAAGGTATCAATCAATCTTTTAGCTGTCAGAATTTTATTATTGGGGCGATGAATGAAAATCAAGAGCTCAATACATGTACCGAGCTTTTGAATAACTATAGCGCAACACCTCCAGACACAGGCATCGGCCTGCCACCAAGCAGGGTGCGGAGATATTTGGCCACAAATACGGCTAACGCGGCTTTGGCACTGAAGGGCTTTTGGTGCCGGTCACTTAACGTGGTTATTGATAACAATCGTCGGGTAGGTTTAATAGCCGGGGCAAGCGTAACATCGGGAACGCCCGCAGTTGATGGCACCTGGCCAGAAGACGAATGCGTTGTATGGGAAGATTCGGGAGGCTTTACCTGCTCTGTACCTTCGGGGAGCCCAAACTGGATCGGCACGATCAGCGCGGTTTGTCGAGAGGGCGGAACAGCGTCAATAATAGACTTTCGGTCAGTACCGCCAGAGTACGCTTCGACGAAACTGGAGAAGGATATTTGTGACTAGGTTGAAGGGCGGAGCGGTGGGACGTAAACCGCGTGCGAAGGTGAATCGAAATTGGTAGGAAAAGGGAGTCGGCGTCGGTGGGTGTGTATGGGGCTTGTTATGGACCAAACTGTTGGGTGAAATGGTCGGCAGATCGAGGCCGTTGAGTCGGGGGGGTTGGGAGTTGTTGTTTAGGCGCGGGTTCTTGTTGTGGGCGTTCGAGGTACCGCGAACCGCACCGTTGGCTCGCGGTTTTTTCTGGGCGTTGCTTTTGCGGGGCTTGGGAAAAGGAGGAGCCCGCGTAGGGTGCGATAGGAAGCCGTATTGAGCCGGCGAGCGGAGCCGGTAAAACGACGGCTCAAGTTTTCGCATTTTTGGGCCGGTGCGTGCCCGTGATCTAACGGAAATCTGAAACGGGCCTGGGTGGGAGCTTGTAAGGATACTCGCTCGGTGCGATACGGCAGGCGCCGATGGGAGCCCATCATCTCCGGCTCGATTTTCGCAAGAGGCGTTCGTGCCTTTTTGGGTAAGGGAAGGCTAGGAGAGGGGGTTTGGCGAGGAGGCGGTCCCGCGGGGCGTCCGCCCCTCCCCCGTCTGCGTTAGCACAAGAATATGATGTGGCAACACCGGCGCGAGCAAGCTCGCGGCGTTGCCCGATCCAGCACCGTCCGCCCTTGGGTCGGTCGGACTGTAGTCCGACAATTGGTAGTTTGAGCCTCTAATCTGACCGAGCGGGAGATACCCCGTTGTTGCGCGGTGCCCAAGCGTCTATGGGGAGCCAACTGTCAATCCCGAGGGCGTTGCTGGGTGAGTGATTGGCTCAGGTCATTGTTGTCGGCCCTGCCTTGGCGAGGGCTGGAAATCTGCGGTGTTCATACAAAGTCAGTGAGCACTGCTCAACCGACTGTCGATGCTGCGGAAGCGCTTTGGTTGTCAGACGACTCTGGGTCGGGTGCCGATCAGGGGGGTACTCATCGGTACCTCGACCACCTTCTATCCCTGCCGGTTCGCTGCCGCGGTCACCCTCTATCTTCGCATGTGCCCCTTGGCGTTCTCGTTACTCGCAGCCTTCGTTTCGGTGGGGGATGTGGGATCGCGACGCACCTCAGGGGGTCCTGATCGCTCGCCGGGGCTAGAATATATGTGGACGCGCCGCGTAGCCCGAGCCGCTCTGGGCGGCAGCCGCAAGCCCCCGTGCCCAGGAGAATCCCGTGGACCGCTCCCAGCTCGAACGCCTCTCCCCCACCACCTGGCGCATCGCTCCGCGGGGGCCCATGCGTGTGCCCGCCATCCTGTTCGCGGACGAAGGTCTGATCCGCGATATGGACGAGAAGGTCTACGAGCAGGCCACCAACGTGGCGGCCCTGCCAGGGATCGTGAAGGCCTCCTACGCCATGCCGGACGCCCACTGGGGCTACGGTTTCCCCATCGGCGGGGTGGCGGCCTTCGATCCCGATCAGGGTGGCGTGGTCTCCGCCGGCGGGGTGGGCTTCGACATCTCCTGCGGGGTGCGCACCCTGCACACGGGCCTCAAGCGCCGGGATGTGATGCCGGTGCAGCAGGCCCTGGCCGACGCCCTGGAGTTCCGCATCCCCGCCGGGGTGGGGAGCACGGGACGCATCCACCTCTCCCCCAAGGAGATGGACGAGATGCTGAGCGGCGGGGCCCGCTGGGCGGTGGCCCGGGGCTACGGGACCCAGGCGGACCTGGAGCGCACCGAGGAGCGGGGCCGCATGGCCGGCGCCGAGCCGGCGGAGGTCTCGGCCAAGGCCAAGGAGCGCCAGCGCGACGAGATGGGGACCCTGGGCTCGGGCAACCACTACCTGGAGGTCCAGGTGGTCACCCAGATCTATCGGCCCGAGATCGCGGAGGTCTACGGCTTGGCGCTGGACGACGTGGTGGTGAGCATCCACTGCGGCTCCCGCGGGCTGGGGCACCAGATCGGCACCGAGTTCCTCAAGCGGATGCTGATCGCCGCCGGGCAGCACGGCATCGCCCTGCCGGATCGGGAGCTGGCCTGCGCCCCCATCCATTCCAGCGTGGGGCAGAGCTACCTGGGGGCCATGCGCGCGGCCATCAACTGCGCGCTGGCCAACCGCCAGATCCTCACCCACCTCACCCGTGGGGCCTTCGCCATGCTCTTTCCGGGGATCGAGCTCGGCCTCCTCTACGACGTCTCCCACAACACCTGCAAGGTCGAGGAGCACCTCGTGGACGGACGCAAACAGCGGCTGTTCGTCCATCGCAAGGGGGCCACCCGGGCGCTGGGTCCGGGGCACCCGGACATCCCCGAGCCGCTGCGGGCCGCCGGGCAGCCGGTGCTGATCGGCGGCACCATGGGCACCGCCTCTTACGTGCTGGCGGGGGCCGAGGGCAGCGAGGCCCAGGCCTTCAGCTCCGCCTGCCACGGGGCCGGGCGGGCCATGAGCCGCCACGCCGCCACCCGCCAGTGGCAGGGGCGCCGGGTGGTGGACGACCTGGCCGCCCGCGGCATCCTGATCCGCAGCCCCAGCCTGCGCGGGGTGGCGGAGGAGGCGCCGGGAGCCTACAAGGACGTCTCGGCGGTGGTGGAGGCGGCTGACGCGGCGGGCCTGGCCCACAAGGTGGCACGCCTGGAGCCCCTGGTCTGCATCAAGGGCTGAGGGCGCACCCGCCCCGTATCCCCGGGGGATTCGGCTATCATAGCTGGACCGTGACGGGGGTCACCCGCGCGAGCACACTGCCGAGGAGCCTTCGTGATCAGACCCTCCCACCGCCGGCCCGACGAGCTGCGGCCCATCCGCATCCGCCGCCACTACACCAAGCACGCGGAAGGCTCGGTGCTGGTGGAGTTTGGCGACACCCGGGTGCTCTGCACCGCCTCGGTGGAGGCGGCGCTGCCGCCCTTCCTCAGGGGCAAGGGCCGGGGCTGGGTGACCGCCGAGTACGGCATGCTCCCCCGGGCCACCAGCGAGCGCACCGCCCGGGAGGCGGCCCGCGGCAAGCAGGGCGGCCGGACGCTCGAGATCCAGCGCCTCATCGGTCGGGCCCTGCGGGCCTCCCTGGACCTGGGTGCCCTCGGCGAGCACACCATCACCCTCGACTGCGACGTGCTCCAGGCCGATGGGGGCACCCGCACCGCCGCCATCAGCGGTGGCTGGGTGGCGCTCCAGGACGCGGTGCGGGGGCTGCTGCGGGAGGGACGCATCCCTCAGGACCCCACCCGGCATACGGTGGCCGCGGTCTCGGTGGGTATCTATGAGGGTACCCTCGTCCTGGACCTCGACTATGCCGAGGACAGCGCCGCCCACACGGACATGAACCTGGTGATGAACGAGAGCGGCGACTTCATCGAGGTGCAGGGCACCGCCGAGGGTGCCGCCTTCCGGCGCGCCGAGCTCGATGCCCTGCTGGACCTGGCCGAGGGGGGCATCCGCCAGATCATCGCCCTCCAGCGCGCCAGCCTGGCGACCTAGCCGGGAACTGGGGCCCTTTGCCAGAGGATTCGAGGACCATGAGACCCAGTCATTACGGCGAGCGCATCGTGCTGGCCAGCAACAACCACGGCAAGGTGCGGGAGATCAACCAGCTGCTCGCGGAGTCCCATATCGAGGTGGTGCCCCAGTCCGCCTTCGGGGTGGGGGAGGTGGCGGAGACGGGGCTGAGCTTCGTGGAGAACGCCATCATCAAGGCCCGCCACGCGGCCCTGCACAGCGGGCTGCCGGCCATCGCCGACGACTCGGGCCTGGAGGTGGACGCCCTGGAAGGGGCACCCGGGATCTACTCGGCCCGCTACGCCGGGCCCGAGGGCGACGATGGGGCCAACAACGCCAAGCTCCTGGCGGCCCTGGAGGGGCTGCCCGAGGAGGCGCGGGACGCCCGTTTCCAGTGCATCCTGGTGTACCTGCGCCACGCCAAGGACCCCGTCCCCATCATCTGCCAGGGCACCTGGGAGGGGCGCATCCTCTACGCCCCCCGGGGGGACAACGGCTTCGGCTACGACCCCCTGTTCTTCGTCCCCAGCCACGCCTGCAGCTCTGCCGAGCTGGACCCGGCCACCAAGAACCAGCTCAGCCATCGGGGCCAGGCCCTGCGCAAGCTGTGCGCGGCCCTGGCCGAGGCCTGAGGGGCGGGGCCCTGTCGGGGGCGCCGTGGGCGCGACCATCGCCGAGAACCTGCGCCGGGTCGCCGAGCGCATCGCCGCGGCCGAGCGACGCTTCGGCCGACCCCCCGGCAGCGTGCGGCTGCTGGCGGTGAGCAAGATGCAGCCCGTGGAGCTGATCCGCGCCGCGGCCCTGGCGGGGCAGGGGGCCTTCGGCGAGAACTACCTCCAGGAGGCCCTGCCCAAGCTCGGGCAGTTGGCGGATCTGCCCCTGGAGTGGCACTTCATCGGCCACATCCAGGGGAACAAGACCCGCGCCATCGCCGAGCGCTTCGCCTGGGTGCACAGCCTCTGCGACCTGGACCACGCCCGCCGCCTGAGCCAGCAGCGGCCCGCCGGCCTCCCACCCCTGCGGGCCTGCGTGCAGGTCAACCTGGATCAGGAGCCCACCAAGGACGGACTGCCGGCGGAAGCAGTCGCCCCTTTTCTCGCCGCCTGCCGGGGCCTGACCGGTCTCACCATCGAGGGCCTCATGACCCTCCCGGCACCCGCCCCGGACGAGGCAACCCAGCGGCTGGCCTTTCGGGAGCTGCGGACGCTCCGGGATCGGCGCCTCCAGCGTAGCCGCCAGCGCAAGCCCCAG
>CAZFHV010000144.1:0-8912 GCA_964519095.1 uncultured Chromatiaceae bacterium
GACTGCCCGTATTTTACCCGTTCGAAAAGGGGTGAAGTCCGACAGGCTGCTAGACGATCGCCAGTGGCCTCTCTCCGCTTCGCTCAATCGGCGCTCGCCGAGACGGCCGCCCGCTCGGCGCCTGCCACCGCCGCTCGGAGCCGGACCAGGTCCCCATCCAGGGCGGGTTGACCGTGCCACCATTGGTAGTCGGGGGACTGGTGGCCGCTGCCGAGGCGCACGTTTCTACCGTGTCGCTGGGACGATACCAGTAGCTCCCCCAGGGCCGCCGCCCCCCGCGGATGGCGCTCGGCGATGCTCTGCGCCTCGGCGAGCTTGAGCCGGGCGATCTCCCAGAGCCGCTCCCCGGCCTCGAGCTGCTGGCGCACATAGCGCGGGGCGTGGCAGCCACTGCAGACCCAGTCGCGCGCCGCGGGGCCCCGCGCGGCGGCCATGGTGTCGCCATGATCCCCCTCGTGAAGATGACAGTAGGCGCAGCCAGGGGCGCGGTAGGCGGCGCGGCGCAGGGGCTCGCCCCGCTGGGGTCGTTCCATCCGCACCAGCACCCCGTGCTTCGACTTGGCGTAGCTGTCCGCCACGGGTCCGCCGTGGCAGCCGCTACAGGTGCCATCCGAACGGCTGAGGGGCAGGTTGCCGTGGCTCGGGCCGTGGCAGGACCGGCAATCGGCCATGATCCCATGGGGACCGGCGCGCCACTGTGCCACCAGCCCGGGATCCCGCTCCTCATGGCACTGAACGCACTCCCCCTGGGTAAAGGGGCCCGCGGGGACCGCCCTCGCCTCGCCCCGCTCCACTCCGGAGGCTATGGGAGAGGAGAAGCAAAGCAGTACGGCCGCCAGCAGGGGCCCCGGCCAACCCCCGCCCACAACAATCGAGACGCTCGGGCGCCGGTCCGCGGCCGCTTCAGTTGTGCTCACGGTTCCATTCCGTATAGGGCCCCACCAGCCAGAGATCCCCCGGGTCCTGACGCTGGCCCGCGCGGGCCTGCTCGGCCGTTCCCAGCGCCCGGAGGCTCGCCGCCTCCGCTCGGATCCGGGCAGCGGCGGCGTCCATCGCGATGTGACCCTGCCGCACCCCTTCCGCATCCCCATGGGCGGCGGCCTTGTAGCTGCCGAGGTTGTCGAAGTACCAGAGCTCGAAATAGGCCCGCTCGATACCCGAGACGTTGTAGAAGGCCGAGGCCTGCCCCTCGTAGTAGCCGATGCGGGGCCGCCCCCAGCGGGAGCCGGGCTCGTCCATGGGGTAGGGGGGCCGCTCGCGGGCGCCGGGATGGAGCAGATCCTCCCCCCGCAGGCCCTTGAGCAGATCCTCCACCGGGTAGAGCTTGGCCCAGGCCGCCTTGCGCTCCCGGTCCAGGTCGGCCAGCCAGGCGCGCGCCTGCTCCTCCTCGTGGCAGTCCCGGCACAGGGTCACCCAGCGCTCCCGCAGCAGCCGATTGGCGGAGCTGTGGGGATTCACCTCCACCAGGCCGAATTTCCACAAGGCCTTGTCCGCCACCTGATGGCGGCCCCGATCCATGTGGCAGTAGGCGCAGGTGGGGACCGGGTAGTTACCCTTGGCGAGGGGCTGGCGCCAGTCCCAATCGGCCCCCTCGGCCAGATAACGCCGGCCGTGGGCCGAGGCGAAGTAGGTCTCGTCGTCCGGGTGGGGCGGACCCGAGTGGCAGCTGATGCAGGCCTCCGGGCGGCGCGCCTCCGCCGGGTCGAAGCGGTGGCGGGTATGGCAGGAGTCGCACTTGGTGGCCACGGAATGGCACTGGAGGCAGGCCTGGACCTCCGCCTTGGGCTTGTCGGCGAAGTGCTTGGCGTCCACCGCCCGCTCAATGGCCAGCACGTGGCTGGGGAAGCCATAGCGGGCCTCGTCACGAAACTCCCCCTCCTGCTTGGCGTGGCAGCGGCCGCAGACCGCGGGGGTGGGCATCCGCAGGCGCTGGTGGTCGGCGCCGTGGCAATCCGGGCAGGCCACGGGGTCCCGGGCGGCCGGCTGGGCGTGGCGGCTGGCGCGCCAGTCGGCGACGATGCCCGGGGTGATGCCCTCGTGGCAGGCGACGCACTTGTCGGCCGGGAATTCCCCTTCCAGGCTCTGAACGGGGCGGTAGAAGGCGTCCGGATCCCACCAGGCCTGGACCGGTTCCGGGGACCAGTACCGGGAATAGAGACCCGCACCCGGCCCGGACTTGCTCCAGTGCACGTAGAAGAAACCCAGGGGGATAGCCAGCAGGGCGAGCCCCAGGGGTACCCAGAGATAGCGAGGCCAGCGGGCCTCTCTCACGCTCGGCCCCGGTGGGCCCTGTACCAGCGCCGAGCCCCCCACAGGGCGAGGGCGCAGAAGGGTCCCAGGGCGAGCCAGCGCCCGCCGTCCCCGGGGAGTTCGGTGCGCGCGCTGTCCGGTGCGGGGACGGCCGCGCGAGCGACCTCCTTCAGGTAGGACTCGACCTCCGCCTGGTCGACCGGAGCGGCGGGTCCGCGGGACAGGGTGGCGCGATAGCCCGCCATGCGCCCGAGGAGCCTGGGCCAATCGGCGGCGGGGTAGGCCTTGGGGTCCGGCACCGCGTGGCAGTCACCGCAGAGACGGAGGTAGGCGGGGGGCGCCTCCTCGAGCTGTGCGAGGGGACGGAGCGCGTGCCTCTGTAGATAGGCGAGCAGGGCATCCCGCTCCGCCGCGCTCGGCTGCTCGAGGGGCCGGGAGCGGCCGGCGAAACGGGCGGTCACGGTCATCAGGAGCCCCATGCGGGGCACCACCTCCGCCCACTGGGGGGCGGTGTGCTGGCCCGGTCCCGGCGCGAAGTGGCACTGTCCACAGTAGCGACCCAGTAGCCGGGCACCCGGGCTGTCGGCGTCGGGGAGGACACCGGGGGCGAGCTCGGGGGGCATGCGCTCGGGGTAGATACGGCAGAGGTCGATGCCCACCCAGTCATGGCCCGCGCCCGCGGGTTGGGCGATCAGCAGTCCCGCCAGGATCAGCAGGTGCAGGGCCTTCACGCCGGGGACTCGCGCGCCTACAGCGTCGGGGCCGGCCGCGGGGTCCGCCTCAGCCCGGCGAGGGATGCCCGATCGGCGAGGATGGCCCGAGCCGCGCGCCGCCCGGCCGCCAACGCCGTGACCACCAGCTCCGGGCCCCCGCTGGCGTCGCCCCCGCTGTAGATCCGGGGATGGCTGGTGCGGCCTTCCCCGTCGCAGCGGATGTGCCCGTCGGGCTCCGTCTCCACGCCCAGCCCCGCAAGCCAGGCCGGCGGGTCGGGTTGCTGACCGAAGGCGGGGATCACCCAGTCGCAGTCGATCCGCCGCGCGCCAACCGGTGTGTCGAAGCGCACGGCCTCCAGCCGGTCGCCGCCCAGTATCTCGGCCGGGCGGTGCTCGAGCAGCAGCTGGGCACCCTCCTCGCGGGCGGACTCCACCTCCGCCGGTGCGGCGCGCAGACGCGCCTGGGGGCCGCGATAGGCCAGAGTCACAACTGCCCCCAATCGCAGGGCCGAGCGGGCACAGTCGATGGCGGTGTCGCCCCCGCCCAGCACCAGCACCCGGGTGCCGCGCAGGTCCGGGGCCAGCCCGGAATTCACCCCCGCGAGGAAACTGAGGGGGTCCAGCACGCCCCCCTTGTCCCAGCCCGGGAGGGGAACGGTGCGCGGCCTCTGGGCGCCGATGCCGAGGAAGAGGACGTCGTGCTCGGCGGCGAGGCGAAGGGCCAGGGATTGGTCCACCTCCACCCCGAGGGCGAAGCGCACCCCGGCGGCCTCCAGCCAGGCCCGCCGTCGGGCCAGCAGGGACTTGTCGAGCTTGAAGGGGGGAACCCCGGTGGCCAGAAGCCCCCCGATCTCCCGGTTGCGGTCGTGGAGGGTCACCGTCCAGCCGGCGGCGTTGAGCCGCTCGGCGCAGGCGAGCCCCGCCGGCCCGGCCCCGATCACCGCGGCGGTCCGTCCCGAGCGGTGCCTGGGGGGACCGGGCGGGGTCCAGCCCTCCGCCAGGGCCCGCTCCAGGATGGCGCCCTCCACCGCGCCAATGGTCACCGCGCCCTCCATGCGGCCCCGGGCACAGGCGCCCTCGCACAGCCGGTGCTGGGGACAGAGCCGCCCGCATACCTCGGGCAGGGGGTTGGTCGCCTGGGCGATCTGGGCCGCCTCGGTCCAGCGACCCGCGGCGGCTGCCGCCAGCCAGTCGGGGATGCGGTTGCCCAAGGGGCAGCCGGTGCGGCAGCCGGGGACCCCGCAGTCAAGGCAGCGCTCCGCCTGACGGGCGAGCGCGACCAGGTCCGGCGCGGCGTGGGTCTCCTGCCAGTCGGAGCGACGCTCGCTGGCGGGGCGCTCGGGGAGGAGCTCCCGTGGCGCTGCCGGGACCGGTGGTGTCCCCAACAGGCGGCTCGCATCGCGCCGCACCGCCGGCCAGAGGAGATTGCGCACGTCGCGGATGGCCAGGGCATCGGTGGGGCAGGAGACCACGCAGCGGGCGCAGCCCATGCAGTCCTCCAGAGCGGTGATGCGTCCCTGGGCCTTGCCCTGCTCCCACACCGGGATGCCCATGTCGCACGCCTGCTCACAGCGGCGGCAGTCGATGCAGCGCCCCCGGTCCATCTCCACACCATAGAAACCGGCGTGGTTGAGTAGCCCGAAGGTGGCGCCGTAGGGGCAGAGGTAGCGGCAGTAGAAGCGGTTACCGGTGAGGGGGATGAGGAAGAAGCTGCCGAAATAGGTGAGGCCCACCGTGAGCCCGAAGGCCCCCACCAGGGACAGGGTCCAGCTATTGGGCGGGAACTGGGTGGCCACCATCACCGGGGCGTACCAGACGAAGAAGAGCCACTTCAGATGCCGCAGGCGCCACACCCACTTCCCGCGCAGGGTCTTGTCCCGGTAGGCGAAGCCCACCGTCTCGCGAATCCCCACGCAGGGGCAGCCAAAGCCGCAGATTACCCGCCGGCCGAACAGGAAGACCAGGGTCAGCACCAGGAAGAAGCTCAGGGTGCCCGGCGTGTGCAGGGCCGGGAACAGGGGCTGGGACCAAAGGAAGCCCACGTAGGGCTCGAAGAAGGGGCTGAGCCAGGGGATCAGCCACCACAGGACTGTGACCACCGACACCAGGATGATCAGGCGCTTGCGGGTGTAGGGGTTGCGCTCGGAGTGGATGCGCCAGATCCCGAAGGCAAGGATCAGGGCATACTCGGTGTAGCGGTTGAGCCAGATGGGGCTCTCCCAGAGGAACAGCCAGGACTCGTTGAGCCAGCCGAGGAAGGCCAGGGTGAAGGCCGCCATCACCAGCAGCCGCACCCACAGGGGGTAGCGGGAGGCGAGCGTCCCCTGCTCCCCAGGGGAGGTGAGCCGCGGGATCCGGGAGGCAGCGGCGCTCATCTGAGGGGTGAGGGGCTAGAAGACCAGCACCCGATCCGCCGCCAGGGTCCGCTCCGCCAACGCATCGAGGGTGCTGCGCTGGGCCCCCTCTGTCAGCTCGGCCTCGGTGAGGCCGCGGGCGTCCATGCAGGTGCCGCACAGCAGGACCTCCCCCTTGCGCGCCACCGATTTCACCATCAGCTCCAGGTTGTAGTAACCCTGGGGGACCTTCTGGCCCGCCTTGGCGCAGCCCACGGCGTCGGCCATGAGAAAGACGCTGACCTCCGCCCCCTTGCCCTGGAGGGCCTTGGCGAGACGCAGGCCGTTATAGGAGCGCTCGGTGCCGTAGGGGGGATCGTTGAGCACGAAAAGGAGTTTCATTGAGAGACCTCCAGGTTCATGGCTGATCTACCGAGGGTGATCAACGCATTATATGAGCCATTACGCATCTGTGTCTATACACATATACGTGCCGACTCATAACATATGCAATCCTATGGGTTCGTTTGCGCCCTCTCGCGACCCTGAGCACCCTCTTTGAGCGGGCGTCGTCGGACCAACTGCGCGAGTGCGCCTGGTTCCCATCCAACCCAGCCCCAGCGTAGGTTTTCCGGGTAAGCTCGTAGGCATCGCTGAGTTATTGAGGGCAGCGCTTCCCGGCCGCCCTCGGACTCATCTGCTCGGCCGGTCGCGCACGACGGCGCTTCACCGCGCCGCCCTAGTCGTTCTCCCAGTGGCTCTAGATGATCCGCTCGAAGAGGCCCCGCAGGCCGGCCGGTTCGCACGAGAGGGCTTTCATCGCGTAGAGCAGGTAGGATCCTCCGTCAGTGGATGAGGCTATAGAGCAGGCCGAAGACGGCGCAGGCCCCGATCACCCGCAGGATGTCGATCTTGTACCGCCACAGGGCCAGGAAGCTCGCCGCGGCGACCAGCACCGAGAGCCACTCGAAACGCCCGCCGAAGGGAGCGGCCTGGCTGGCCTCGGGCCAGAAGCTGTGCCAGGCGAAGAAGACCGCCAGATTGAGGATCACCCCTACCACCGCCGCCGTGATGCCGGTGAGCGGGGCGGTGAACTTGAGCTCCCCGCGGGTGGCTTCCACCAGCGGGCCGCCGGCGAGGATGAAGAGGAACGAAGGCAGAAAGGTGAAGAAAGTCGCCACAGTGGCCCCGACCAGCCCGGCGGCGACGGGGTTGCCCAGCACCCCCTTGGCCACGCCGCCCAGATAGCCCACCCAGGTCACCACCATGATGAGCGGCCCCGGTGTGGTCTCGCCGAGCGCCAGGCCGTCCATCATCTGCGGCCCGGTGAGCCAGGTGAAGTGGTCCACCGCCCCCTGGTAGACATAGGGCAGCACCGCGTAGGCACCGCCGATGGTGAGGAAGGCGGCCTTGGTGAAGAACCAACCCATGTCGAGCAGGGTCTGCTGGCCGCCGATGGCCAGCATCGCCAGCGCCCAGACTAGGATGAATGTCCCGGTCTTGAGCCCCAGCCGGACCCAGGAGAAGGCGGCGTGGGGCGGCGGCGGGGTATCGTCGTCGATCAGCGCCGGGCCGTAGGCCTTGTGCGAGGCCCCGTGGCCGCCGCCGGCCTTGAACTTGTCGGGGACCAGCTTGCCGCCGATCGCCCCGAGGATGCCGGCGGCCAGCACGATCCAGGGAAAATCGATATCGAAGAAGAAGATGCCGACGAAGGCCAGCGCCGCGATCCCCATCAGCAGCTCGTTCTTGATCGCCTTCGCTCCAATCCGCCAGGCGGCGAAGAGCACCACCGCCACCACCGCCGGCTTGATGCCGTAGAAGATGCCAGCCACCAGCGGAACGTGCCCCCAGGCGAGGTAGACCGCGGCCAGCGCCGAGAGCAGCGCGAAGGCGGGCAGGAAGAACAGCACCCCGGCCAGGATGGCGCCGGGTATGCCGTGCATCAGCCAGGCGATGTAGATGGCGAGCTGGATCGCCTCCGGCCCCGGCAGCAACATGCAGTAGTTGAGCGCATGGAGGAAGCGATGCTCGCTGATCCAGCGCCGTTTCTCCACCAGCTCCTGGTGCATCATGGCGATCTGCCCGGCGGGTCCGCCGAAGGAGATGAAGCCCAGCTTGAGCCAGTAGGGGAAGGCCTCGCTGAGTGCCGGCTGGGGTGGGGGTTGGAGGTCGCTGTTGGTTTGGGGGGTATCGATCATGGGGTCTGCTCCGAACCACCCCGGCTTTACCGGAGACCGTTTTGTTTGAGTCAGGCAGCGATAGCCGACTCGCGTTGTTGGCGATGGTACGCCTGTTCTCGTTCCACGGGGGGGATATCGCCGATGGGCCTCAGCAGCCGGCGATGATTGAACCAATCGACCCACTCCAGGGTGGCGCATTCCACCTCATCGACCCCGCGCCACGGCCCCTTGGGGTGGATCACCTCGGCCTTGTATAGACCGATGATCGACTCGACCAAGGCATCGTCGTAGGAGCCCGCGTAGGTTGCGCTGAATGACATGAAGCCCAACATTTTATCGTTCGCCATACCCAGCTCCATCAGCCACCTTCCCACCCCAATCCGGAGTTGCCATTCCCCAGGCAGTATATTCATGCAGCGTTGAATGGGGCCAATCCCGGGCGTGATACCCAGCCATGTTTCACCGGATTGTGATGGAGGTAATCCACGTGCCGCCCCAAGTCCGTCTCGTCCCGGATTTGATGTTCCCAATACCGACGCTGCCATATACCGCGTTCACGCTTGGTCAGGCGGCTGGCGCGGATCGATTCGCCCTTTTCCAGACCGCGTGAGAACCCCGCCTTGGTCAGCGACCAGCGCAAGAGGGATAGTCGTCGTCTCCTAGTGGCAGGCGCCAGATGGCGTGCAGGTGTTCAGGCAACACAACCATCGCCAGCAGAACGAAGGGATGCGCTTCTTTCACCGTCCGCATTGCTCGACGCAACTCCTCGATATGCCTCACCAACCTATCCGTAAGCTGTTCGGCAAGGTTGACAGTGAAGAAATAGGTGCCACCATCCACTTTCGCTCGCCGATATTGCATGGGCTTCGCTGGTCCTCCTTGGTGGTGTTGGGCTTCATTTCATTCAGCCCAACCTACGCTGCTCAAAACAACACAGATTAGAGGGCTATCAGAAGGGGACGTAGTCAGTATCCTCTCTGTACACGATTTCGCGCTTAGCAGCGTTCCAGCGAACTTCGGCTATCACAGCACAAGAAAGCTGATACCCACTCAGAACGCCAATAATTTTGCCCTTACAGGGACCGTCCAGCGCAATCACTGGCCCACCCGAAAAACCGTCCAGTATTTGGCCGGGAAAACTGACGTACCCCTCGCTAGCTATCGAAGGTGTGTTTATACACGGCTTGCCAACGACAAAACTAGGCAGGATCTTTGATTGATCCTCCTTCACATCTTGCCCCGGATAGCCGCCGAGCACAACCCTCTCTGCGCCAGCCAGAGCGGCCTCTGACTTGCCGAGGGGACAGATCTTGTTGTAACCGAAACAACCGGTGGAAAGCCCCACGGCGACGTTCTCTGTCGAAGCGGCGTCCTTGTATCCCTCTAGCAGCCTGTCGGACTTCACCCCTTTTCGAACGGGTAAAATACGGGCAGTC
>CAZFHV010000145.1:0-8843 GCA_964519095.1 uncultured Chromatiaceae bacterium
GGAGGGTTCCTCGGTCGCAAGGCTGATGGGGGAGCCGGGGGTGAAGACTATCTGGTTCGGACTCCAACGCATCATCCTGGAATCGGCAGTTGACCTTGCCCTTTCAAGGCCAAGTCGCTGAAATATCGGCGCAAGGAGGTGCCGATGAACCATTCTCTGAGTCACCCAGCGGGTGAGCCAAAAAGTACAGCCCTGGTGCCGGCAGCCGGCCCTGTGGCAGTGGATACCTTTGGCGGGCGGGTCCACGTCGAGTGGGATGCGCAGGCGGCCGTGACACCCCTGGGGCAGCTGCCGTTTTTCATAATCATGGACTTTGCCGCAGGCGTCAAACATGCGAGGGAGGCGTGTGGGGCGAGAGATGTGTGTGAGGCGATGCCTTCAGCCGGGTATCCCGACCCGTCAGGCAGCGGTGGCATTGGATGCAGTCGAGGTCGTATTCGTCGCGGACCCCCAGGTCGCAGTGCTCGAAGCGGCGCTGGGGTGCCAGGTGGCGGAGCAACGCGATCTTGTTGGTGAGGGCCAGGAAGGCGCCGAAGGGACAGAAGTAGCGACACCAGAAGCGCACATAGAAGAAGCTGCCGAGCAGAGCGATCGCCAGGAGCGCGAGCACCCAGCCCCCCCACTGGCCGCCGAAGGCGTGCTGCATGGGGTTGAAGGACGCCCAAAAGCCCTCGCCGCTCCCCCAGACGGCGATGAGCAGGAGGCTGAGCAGCAAGAACTTGAGGTAGCGGGCGCGGGTCTCCAGGGGCCGGTCGGGATAGGTGCGCAGTCCCGTCCAACGGCCCAAGCGGGAGATGAGCTCCTGGAGCGCCCCGAAGGGGCAGAGGTATCCGCACCAGACCTGGCCGAACAGGAGCCCGCTCAGGGCCACGAAGCCGATCAGGAGCCAGCGCTGGGGATTCTCCTCCCAGGCGGAGACCTTGCCCTGGCTGAGGTTCACCAGGTCCACCTCTGTGACCAGGCTGTTGAGCCAGAGCCCCAGCAGGAACAGGCTCGCGCCCAGGTACAGGAGCCGCAGGCCCTCCCGGCCCCCCAGGTAGACCGGGAGGAACAGGGCGAGCAGCCCGAGGGTGACCAGGAAGCGCGGTGTGGTCAGGGCGGCCCAGGGCGCTGGGGCGTCCGCTTGAGGGGCGAGGACCTTGCCGAAGGCCGTGGTGCCCAGGGTGCGGGCGCTGCGGTTCACCGCCTCGAGCACCGCCCGGCTGGTCACCGTGGCGCCACTGAGCCCATCGATGCGCTCCAGCGACAGGCCGGCTCGGCTGAGGTTGCTGCCGCCGAGGCGGGCGAGCCAGGCCTCGATGCCCTGGATGTAGGAGGGGGTCTCGCTGGAATCGAGGTAGCGCACCCCGCGCAGGACGCCAGTCTCGTCGATGGAGATCAGGAGGTTGAGCGGACCGGCGAAACCCCGTACCTCCGGCGCCATCGCCATGCTGGCGGCGGAGGCGCTCTGGGGTGCCCCCGGCGGGTCGCCCGTGCCCCGGTACCAGGGGAAGGGCCGCTCGTTGAGGGCGAAGCGAGTCGACCCGCTCACCGCTTCCAGCAGCCGCTCATCGAAGCGCAGTTGCGGGGCCGGCTCAGCGCCTCTTGATAGCAGATTCCAGCCGAAGCTGACCAGCACCAGGAACCCCAGGGACCAGCTCAAGCCCTGCCAGGGGAAGCTCGCGTGGCCGCGTCGCCGCAGGGCCGGGATGGCTTCCGGGGCGAAGCGGGCGAACAGCAGCGGCAGGGAGCCGAGTAGGGCATAGACCGCGAGCAGATAGCTAGTGCCGCGCATCCCGAGCAGTGGGATCAGCAGGGCCCCGGTGACCAGCCCGCCGAGGGCCCCGCCGAGGCTGTCCGCCGCCTCCGAGGCCCCGCTGCTCACCAGCACCTGGGCGCTGGCCGCCTGCGCCAGTTGCACCCCGAGGGGGAAACCGACACCCGCCAGGGCCCCGGCGGCGAAGGAGAGGGTTCCGTAGCCGAGCTCTTGGACCGCCCCGTCGACTTGGCCCAGCCCTGCCAAGAGCCCTGGCAGCGCCACCACGGCGGCGGCGGTGAGCCCCATGACCCCCACCAGGCGCATGGCCCGGTCTCCCCGCGCCACCAGCCGGCGGCCGATGCCCCCTGCCCCTAGGGCAAGGCCGGTCATGAAGAGCCCGTTCAAGAGGGCGACGCGCTCGAAGACGAACCCCACCCGGGCCTGGTAGCCGAGCAGGATCACCAACTGCACCCCCATGGCGATGAAGCCCAGGGTGGCCAGCACCAGGGCGCCGCCGTGGCGCAGGAGCGGGGAGCGCTCGAAGCCCTCCAGGCTGCGACGCAGCATCCACAGGCCCACGAAAACCCCGAGCGGCAGCAGGTAGGGCCAGGGACCCAGGGTGCGCAGCCGCTCCAGTCCGGCGACGAAACCCGAAGCGGTGAGCTTCCCCCAGAGCACCATGTTGAGGTAGTAGGTCACCGGGCGCTCGTCGCTGTTGAGCTCGGCGGTGCCGCTGCCGAGCTGCTCGCGGGCGAAACGGACGGCCTCGGCGGGGAGCAGGGAGCGGAACGACTGGGCGGGGAAGCGGTGCGCCGCCAGGGGGGTGGCGCGATAGCGCGCCGCCAGGATGTCGGGGTCCTCCGTCACCCGATCCGCGGCGGTGGCCGCGCAATAGAGGTGCAGGTCCCCGGGCATGAGGGCCAGGTGGGGAAAGACGCTGCCCAGGGTGCGAAACACCGATCCCGAATAGCTCCGCACCGCACCGCCCAGGTAGTTGGAGGCGCTGCTCACCCAGGTGCAGAGTACCCCCTCGGGGGAGAGGTGGGCCCGGACCTCCTCGTAGAGCTCCCTGGTGAAGTAGCGGTTGGCGGCGGCGCTGGAGGGGTCGGTGGCGGAGATCAGGACCAGGTCGTAGCGGGTCTCTGGCGGCAGGCGGTTGAGGAAACGCCGCCCGTCCTCGAAGTGCAGCCCCAGGCGAGGATCGGCAAGGGCCCGCTGGTCGGTGGTGGGAAGATAGGGTCGGACCCGATCGACGGCCCGCCAGTCTTCCTCCACGACGTCGATCCGCTCCAGGGGGTAGCGCAGCAGCTCGGCGGGGAGCCCGCCCGCCAGCCCTCCGAGCAGGAGCACCCGCCGGGCCCCCGCGGCTTGGGCGTAGAGATAGGCCGCGTCCTGCTGGTTGGCCTCGGTCTGGGGGAAGCTCTCGGCGATGCGTCCATCGCGCACCAGGGAGAACTGGGGGCCGAGCCGGGCGATGGCCAGATGGCCGTAGCGGGTCTCCAGGGCGTCCACCAGCTCCAGGCCCGGCTGGAGCCGGGCGAAGCGCAGGCGTTCGAGCTGCCATTCCAGCCCCCCGCCCAGGGGCGGGAGGAGGCCGGCGAGTCCCGCCAGGATGGCCACCAGACTGGCGACCACCCCCGGCCGGCGGCCGCCGGGCAGGAGCAGGGCCGCGATGCCGAGGGCCAGCAGGGAGCCGGCGAGGGTCTGCACCAGGCCCAGCCAGGGGACCAGGACGAAGGTGAAGAGGATCCCGCCAAGCAGGGCGCCCAGGGCATCCACCGCGTAGAGCCGGGAGACGTCGGCCACTGCACCGTCCAGGTTGGTGCGACCCTGGGGCTCGGTGAGGGCGCGACAGGAGAGGGGGAAGGCGATACCGAGCAGGAAGCTGCCCGGCGCGGTGATGAGGACAACCGAGAGAAACAGCTCGCCAAGGGGCACGAACTCGGCGGCGGACACGTGTAACAGGGCGCGCACCGAGCGCAGGGCGAGCACCTGGCCCAGCAGCACCAGGGGCAGCAGCAGGAGCAGTCCCCGTAGCCAGGGCAGGGGTCGCTGAGCCCCCCGCCAGCTACCGAGCCAGAGCACTGATGCGGACCCCGCCGCCAGCCACAGCAGCCAGCTACCGAAGAAGGCGCCGAGGCTGATCTCGTTGCCGTAGAAGACCACCAGCCCTTCGCGGATCAGCACCGCCTGACTGATCTGGGCGAAGACGCCCAGCATCAGGATGGCAGCGTAGATTCGCAGGCGCTCGGCAGTCGGTCGCATCGCCATCGCCCGGGGGGGCCGCCGGCGCCTAGAGTGTCGTCCCCGCGGTGCCGGTAGCCGCAGGGTCGGGGGGGACTAGGCGGGCGCGGGGGCGGCCAGGCAGGCCGGCTCGCTGCAGCGGTTGACCTCCACGGTGAGGTGGCCCAGGTGCTCCACCTGGCTCAAGAGGTCCTTGTAGTGCTGGACATCCCGGGGATGATGGGTCACCACCGAGACGATGGCCCCGAAGTCCCGCGGCCCCAGCCGCCACAGGTGCAGATCGGCCACCTGGTTGTCCTGGTCCGCCTCGATGGCCTCGCGGATCTGCTGCAGCAGCGCATCGCTGGGGATGGAATCGAGCAGGATGCCGCTGGTCTCCCGCACCAGGCCGTATCCCCAGCGGGTGATGAGCGCCGCACCCACCAGCCCCATCAGGGCGTCCATCCACACCCAGCCCAGCAGCTTACCCGCCGCCAGGGCGACGATGGCCAGCACCGAGGTCAGGGCGTCCGCCAGCACGTGGAGATAGGCGGCCCGGAGGTTGTGGTCGTGATGAGCCTCGTGGTGGTGGTCATGGTCATGGTCGTGATCCTGATCCTGGGGATGATGGCCGTGGTGGGCCTCGTCCTCATCGGGATGGGGGTGTGCATGATGGGCGTCGTGGTGATGTCCCTCGCCCCCGTGCAGCATCTTGGCACTCACCAGGTTCACCACCAGGCCGATAATGGCTACCAGGATCGCCTCGTCGAACTGGATCCGCTCAGGGGAGATCAGCCGGCCCACCGACTCCATGCCCATCATCAGGGCCACCACCGCCAGGGCCACCGCGCTGGCGAAGCCCCCCAGTGCACCGACCTTGCCGGTACCGAAGCTGTATTGGGGGTTGCTGGCGTGCTCGCGGGCGTAACGGTAGGCGAACACCGAGATCCCCAGCGCCGCCACGTGGGTGCCCATGTGCCAGCCGTCCGCCAGCAGGGCCATGGAGCCGGTCATGAGTCCGGCGACGACCTCCACCACCATCATCAGGGCGGTGAGGATCACCACCAGCCGCGTCCGGCGCTCGCCCTCGCGCGCGTCTAGGTTGAAGGCGTGCTCGTGCTGCCACTGGTCGAGGGGATGGATCTGCATGGTTGGGCTCCGTACGAGGGACGCTAGGGGTACGCACAGCATTATAGGGCCAAGGCCGGCAACGCGGGCCCGGCGAGCCTACCGGGCAGCCCGGAGCGGACGGGTAGGGACCAGGGAGGCCCTCATGGTATTTCCGCCCCGCAAGGGTCACAATCCGCGCCGGCGGTTTGGGGGGACATGCCCACCGCACCATAACTATAGAGCTGCAACGAGGAGACAACCCTATGTCGAGAAAACATCCCATCGTGGCGGTCACCGGCTCATCGGGTGCCGGCACCAGCACGGTCAAACGGGCACTCGAGCACATCTTCGCTCGGGTCGGTGCACGGGCCGCCTTTATCGAAGGGGACAGCTTCCATCGCTATGACCGCAAGGAGATGCGCAAGGAGGTCCCCAAGGCCATGAAGGAAGGGCGAAGACTGAGCCATTTCGGCCCCGAGGGGAACCTCTTCGACAAGCAGTTGGAGCTGTTCCGCAGCTACGGTGAGGACGGCAGCGGTCTGCACCGCCACTACATCCACGACGAGGAGGAGGCGGTGCTCTACGGCGGACCCCCGGGCACCTTCACCGAATGGGAGCCCGTCCCCACCGGCACCGATCTCCTCTTCTACGAGGGACTGCACGGCGGGGTGGTCTTCGAGGACATCGACATGACGAAGGAGGTGGATCTCCTCATCGGCGTCTGTCCCACCGTCAACCTGGAGTGGATCCAGAAGATCAGCCGCGACACCCAGGAGCGGGGCTATGAGCCGGGGGCCGTGGTGGACACCATCTATCGGCGCATGTACGACTACATGCACTACATCGTGCCCCAGTTCTCCAAGACCCACATCAACTTCCAGCGTGTCCCCCTGGTGGACACCTCCGATCCCTTCATGGTGCGCAGCATCCCCACCCCGGATCAGAGCCTGGTGGTGATCCATTTCCTCAAGAACAAGCCCACGGTGGAGTACAAGGTCCACCTCAAGGGCCTCATCGAGGGGGCCATCATCACGGGCTTTAACACCCTGGTCATCCCCGGCGGCAAGATGATGTATGCGATGGAGCTCATCCTCACCCAGATGATCATCGACCTGATGACCCGCCGCGGCCACCTGGGAGACTAGGCGGGTCGACCGGCCGCCTGTGGGGTTTGGAGCCGGGGATGCCGCTACCCAAGCGCTCCGCGGGTGTGGTGGTGATGCGATGGCTCCGCGGCGAGCCGCACTTCCTGCTCCTGCGCTGCTACGACTATTGGGACTTCCCCAAGGGCGAGGTGGAGCCTGGTGAGCCGGCCCTTGAAACCGCGGTGCGCGAGGTCGCGGAGGAAACGGACCTCCGCGGCCTCGACTTTCGATGGGGTGAGCCGTTCTGGGAGACCCCACCCTATGCCAAGGGCAAGGTGGCCCGCTACTACCTCGCTGAGTCCGCCCAGGGTGAGGTGAGCCTGCCCATCAGCCCAGAGCTAGGCCGAAGCGAGCATCAGGAGTTCCGCTGGCTGGCCTACGCGGATGCCCGCGCCCGCCTCAACGAGCGGCTGCGCGCCGTGCTCGACTGGGCACGGGCCATCGTCGAAGACACCGACCAGGTGCAAGGGTGAGCGCTCCGGATCCCCGACGCCTGGCCTACTGGCTGCTCAAGGACGTGGATAGGGCGATCCGCGAGCACGGCATGATCCGGGCGGGGGATCGCATCGCGGTGGCGGTCTCCGGGGGAAAGGACAGCCTGGGCCTGCTGCGGCTCCTCGACTGGCGCCGCGCCGCCCGCCCCGGGCCTTACGAGCTGGTGGCCGTCCACGTCCAGGGGGATGCCCGGGGTCGGGAGACCCCCGCCCATCCGCCCCTGGAGGCCTGGCTGCAGGCCCAGGGGTACAGCTACCGCATCGTCCCGCCCCACCAGCAGCCGGGGGAGGCTTTACCCCTGGGCTGTCAGCGCTGCACCTGGAACCGGCGGCGCGCCCTGTTCGAGACCGCGGTGGCCCTGGGCTGCGCGGCGGTGGCCTTCGGCCACCACGCGGACGACCTGGCCCAGACCACGCTCTTGAATCTGCTGTTCCACGCCCGGGTGGAGACCATGGCCCCGGTGCGGAGCTACTTCGACGGTCGGATCCGTTTGATCCGCCCCCTTTGCTATGTCCCCGAGACAGAGCTCAGACGTTTCGCCCGTGCAGACGGCTGGCCGCCCCCGCCGCCGCGCTGTCCCCAAGCCGATCACAGCCAGCGGGAGCTGGCGCGGGGGATGCTCGGCGCCACCGGACGGCACTATCGCCAGGTGCGGGCCAACCTGGTCCGGGCGGGGCTCCGCTATGGGGAAGGGATCCCCGGGGGCGGCTGACTACCCTTTGGCCGGACCGCCCTGGCCGGGTGCGCAACCCCGAAGCGGGGGAGCCGGAGCGCTAGCAGCAGACCCAGCAGGAAGGCATAGACCAAGGGCTCCAGGAGATCCACCTTGGTTTGCCAGGCGTAGTGCAGTACCCCGAGGATGGCGGCCGGGTAGATCAGGCGGTGGAGCTGGCGCCAGCGAGGGCCCAGGCGCAGCATCATGCGACGGGTGGAGGTGGCGGCCAGGGGCACGAGGAGCAGGAACCCGGCCATGCCCGCCGTCAGGTAGGGCCGGTGGCGGACGTCATCCAGGATGGCCGCGGCGTCGAGCCACTGATCCAGTACCAGGTAGATCAGGACGTGCAGGCTCCCGTAGGCGAAGGCCCAGAGGCCCAGCGGTCGCCGCAGGGGGAGCAGCGCCGACCAGCCGGAGAGGCGCCGTAGCGGGGTGACCGCCAGGGTGACGAGCAGCAGGCGCAGGGTCCAGTCCCCGCTCAGGCGGCTGAGGGTTTCCACCGGATTGGCGCCCAGCTCGTCGCTCAGCGTCAACCCGAGCATCCAGAGCGCCGGCAGGGGCGCCAGCACCCAGAGAGTGCGCCTGGCCCAGGTCAGGTGGGAAGGGGCGGCTGGGCTGGCTCTGGGCATGGATCAGTAGAAGCGCTTGAGGTCCATGCCCCGATAGAGGCCCGCCACCTCCTCCGCGTAGCCGTTGAAGGGCTCGGTGGGGCGTCTGCGGCCTAGCCAGCCCTCGCCGATCAGGCGGTGGGAGCGCTGGCTCCAGCGCGGATGATCCACCGCCGGGTTGACGTTGGCATAGAAGCCGTACTCCTCCGGTTGCAGGCGGTTCCAGGTGGTGACCGGCTCGCTCCGGGTGAGGCGGATGCGCACGATGGACTTGATGCTCTTGAATCCGTACTTCCAGGGCACCACCAGTCGCAGGGGTGCCCCGTTCTGGTTGGGCAGCAGCTCCCCATATAGACCCGTGGCCAGCAGGGTGAGGGGGTGCATGGCCTCGTCGATGCGCAGCCCCTCCACGTAGGGCCAGCGGATGGGACCGCGGCGTTGGCCGGGGAGCTGCTCGGGATCGTAGAGGGTCTCGAAGGCGACGTATTTTGCGTTCCCCCCGGGCTCGAAGCGCTTGAGCAGGTCCCCCAGCGGGAAGCCCACCCAGGGGATCACCATGGCCCAGGCCTCGACGCAGCGCAGCCGGTAGACGCGCTCCTCCTGGGGGAACCCCGAGAGCAGGTCCTCGATGCCGATCTCACCGGGCTTGGCGCATTCCCCCTCCACCCGCAGGGTCCAGGGACGGGTACGCAGGGTTGCGGCCCGCTGGGCGGGCTGGCGCTTGTCCGCCCCCAGCTCCAGGAAGTTGTTGTAGCGGGTCACATCCTCGTAGGGGGTGGGGCCCTCGGTGCTGCTGTAGGGGCCCTTCA
>CAZFHV010000146.1:0-6069 GCA_964519095.1 uncultured Chromatiaceae bacterium
TTCAGACCATCCCCTTTAATTCATGGACGATCGCTCCGGTTACCGACAGGGGTGAGCTGGACAGTGAGCTCCTATGCCTCGGAGGCGGCCAACTTCGGCATGTTCATCGGCTCCTACGAGAACATGCGGCGCATCTCGCTGCGCATTCGCAAGGCGGCCCAGGATCTCAAGGTGAAGCGGATCGTCATCGGCGAGTGCGGGCACGCCTGGCGGGTGGCTTACAGCTTCCTCAATACCCTCGCCGGGCCTTTCGACTTCCTCGACCCCCGCTATCCGGTCCCCCAGCACATCTGCGAGTACACCTGGGAGCTCATCAAGGAGGGGAGGCTCCAGCTCGACAAGTCCGAGAACGACGACAAGGTGGTCACCTTCCACGACTCCTGCAACGTCTCCCGTGCCTCCCGCATGGGCCCGGAGCCGGGTGGCCAGTACGACATCCCGCGCAACATCATCAAGAGCGTCTGCAACCACTTCGTGGACATGGCGGAGGAGACCATCCGCGAGCGTACCTTCTGCTGCGGCGGCGGTGGGGGTCTGTTGACTGACGACCTGATGGAGCTGCGCGTGAAGGGCGCCAAGCCCCGTGTGGAGGCCCTCAATAACGTCATCGAGGAGAAGGGCGTCACCCACATGGCGGCCATCTGCGCCATCTGCAAGAGTCAGTTCACCAAGGTCCTGCCGTACTACGGTCTGGACATGGACCAGATCGTGAGCCTGCATCAGCTGGTGTCCAATGCCATCCTGCTCACCCGTCGCACCGACGACGAAGAGGGGGACGAGGAAGAGGACGAAGACGACGACGAGGAAGCGTCCGCTGATGAGGACGACGAGGCGTAGCAGAGGTTTTCGCGTGCCCCCCGGCTGATCGGGTGGCGTCCGCAAGCATATCGACAGGGTTTGACGGGTAAGGAGAGTGAGTATGGCGACTCCCAGAGACGAGATGAACACCCAATTGACGTGGCGCCGGTTTCGCGACGGGGCCAATGAGTGGGACAAGCTCACCGACAAGATCTTCGCGCAGGACACCTCCCACAAGTGTCCCACCTACGTGCACAAGACCCCTCCCTGCCAGGGCAGCTGCCCCTCGGGCGAGGACATCCGTGGCTGGCTGGCCATCGTTCGTCAGCAGGAGAAGCCGGCGGCGGGTATGGACTGGAAGGAGTACGCCTTCCGCCGCCTGACCGATGCCAATCCCTTCCCCTCGATGATGGGCCGGGTCTGCCCGGCTCCTTGTCAGGACGGCTGCAACCGCAACGAGGTCGAGGACTTCGTCGGCATCAACTCGGTGGAGCAGTTCATCGGCGATAACGCCATCGCAGCGGGCTACGGCTTCCAGGCCGGGCCGGACAGCGGCAAGCGGGTGGCCATCGTCGGCGGTGGGCCCGCGGGCCTGGCGGCCGCCTATCAGCTGCGGCGCCTGGGTCATGCCTGCACCATCTTCGAGGCCAACGACGGGCTCGGCGGCATGTTCCGCTACGGGATTCCGGGCTACCGGGTGCCGCGGGACCGGCTGGATGCGGAGATCGAGCGCATCCTCGGGATGCAGGTGGAGGTCCGGACCAATACCCGCGTCGGCAGCGACATCGGCATCGACCAGCTCGAGCAGGACTACGACGCCGTCCTGTGGGCCCTGGGCTGCCAGGCCGGGCGGGGTCTGCCGGTCCCCGGCTGGGCGGGCACCCCCAACTGCGTCTCTGGTGTGGCCTTCCTCAAGGCCTTCAACGAGGGCCGCATGAAGGTCACCGCCCAGAAGGTGGTGTGCGTGGGCGGTGGTGACACCTCCATCGACGTGGTCTCGGTGGCGCGCCGCCTCGGTCACATCCAGAACGTGAGCCCCAGCGATCTCCCCGAGACCGTGATCCACGACGGTTACGTGGCCCACGACACGGCGGTGACCGCCGCCGCCCAGGGGGCCCAGGTGACCCTCACCTCGCTGTTCAAGCGCGGGGAGATGATGGCCTCCGAGCACGAGGTGGGCGACGCCCTCACCGAGGGTGTGACCATCCTCGACGGGGTCATGCCCCTGGAGGTGCTCAAGGGCGCAGAGGGACGGGCGGTGGGCCTCAGGGTGTGCGACTGCACCATGGATGGCATGAAGCCCATCCCGATAGAGGGCACCGAGCGGGTTCTGGAGGCGGACCTGATCGTGGCCGCCATCGGCCAGGGGGGCGATCTCACCGGGCTGGAGGCCCTCGACAACGGTCGTGGCCTGATCAATGCGGACAAGTACTATCAGGTGCCGAATCGGCCCGGCCACTTCGTGGCGGGCGACATCATCCGTCCCCATCTCCTGACCACGGCCATCGGTCAGGCCTGGATCGCCGCGGACTCCGTCGACGCCTACGTCCGCCAGACCGAGCAGAAGCGCCGGCCCAAGGTGGACGTCCACCACTTCGACCTGCTGCGCAAGATGGAGGAGGCCCATATCGCCCCCGAGGTCTTCGAGGTGGAGGCCCGTGGTGACCTGCGTGGCACCTCCGCCGGCAACTGGGCGGTGCACAACTACGAGGACCGGGCCAGCGCCGAGATCATCCCCCACGAGGAGCTGTTCCTCGGGCATTTCGGGTTCCACGCCCGCAACAAGCGCCAGGAGGTGGTCCCGAGCGCCGAGGAGGTGCTGGGGCACTTCCAGGAGCGCCTGAGGGGGCTGAGCACGGAGCAGGCCATCGACGAGGCCAAACGCTGCATGAGCTGCGGCCTTTGCTTCGAGTGCGACAACTGCGTGATCTTTTGCCCCCAGACCGCCGTGTATCGCGTGGACAAGAACCAGCGTACCACCGGTCGCTACGTGGCCACCGACTACGCCAAGTGCATCGGCTGCCACATCTGCTCGGAGGTCTGTCCGACGGGCTACATCAAGATGGGGCTCGGCGAGTAAGCGAACGGGAGGCGGCGATGGTGACTGCCCTGCGACGAGGTGGCCTGCTCGTTATCGGCCTGGCGGGGGCCTTACTCGCCCCGATCGCCCAGGCGGCCGATGGTGACTTCGTGGTCCCGGGCTCCAAGGCGGCCGGGCTCAAGAGCTGCGTGGAGCCCACCGAGCTCATGCGCCGGGCGCACATGGAGCTGATCCAGCACCAGCGGGACGCCACGGTGCACCAGGGGATCCGCTCCACCAAGCACAGCCTGGCCGAGTGCATCAGCTGCCACGTCAGCAAGGGGGGCAGCGAGCAATTCATCCCCATCAACCGCGGGGATCAGTTCTGCGGGGCCTGCCATGCCTATGCCGCGGTGGGCCTGGACTGCTTCCAGTGCCACGCCACCGTGCCCGACGCCAAGGGCACCAGCGCTGCGAGCGGCGGGAAGGCCCCGGCCGGTGCCTGGGTGGTTCCCGGTGGTCCTGCCCCTGGGGAAGGCCGATAAGATGACTCAGCCAAGCGACAACATCGATCGGGATCGCCGGGGCTTCCTTGGGGCCGCGGCGGGCGTGACGGCGGCACTGGTCGCCCCTGGGGTGGTGCTGCACCAGGTGGCGGCGGCGCCGCGCACCGAGGCGGTGACCAGCAAGGTGCGCTGGGGCATGCTGATCGACACCGCCAAGTGCGCCGAGGGCTGCACCGCCTGTGTGGAGGCCTGTAACAAGGAGAATGGCCTGGATCTTCAGGCCAAGCCGGAGGGGGAGCCGGAGACCAAGTGGGACCGCCAGCGCGCGGTGTGGATCCGTAAGGTCAAGCTCCAGGACAACCTGAGCGGCAAGGTGACCAACCTGCCGCTGATGTGCCAGCACTGCGCGGAGCCGCCCTGCGTGGACGTCTGTCCCACGGGGGCCTCCTTCAAGCGCGCCGATGGCATCGTCATGGTGGATCGGCATATCTGCATCGGCTGTCGCTACTGCATGATGGCCTGTCCCTACAAGGCGCGTTCCTTCATCCACGAAGAGGTGGCGAAGAAGCTCACCAGGGCACCCCGGGGCAAGGGCTGTGTGGAGAGCTGTAACCTCTGTGCCCATCGGCTGGACAACGGGCAATCGAGCACCGCTTGCGCGGATGCCTGCGCCGCCCAGGGGCACCGGGCTATCGTCTTTGGAGACCTCAAGGATCCCAACAGTCCGGTCTCCCAGGCCCTCGCCAGCCTCGGCAGCCGCCAGATCCGCGCTGACCTCAATCTCAACACCGGTGTCCGCTACAGCGGCATCTGACCGGGGGATACCTGGATGAAGAAGATCCTGTATCGGGAGTGGCGCATCGAAGGGTCCCGTTACTGGGGCCTGCTGGGAGCTCTGGCGGTGGTTGCCGGCATCGGGGGCTTGGCGGCCTTCTACATGGAGCACCAGGGTCACTGGGTCACCGGCATGACCAACCAGATCGTGTGGGGTACCCCCCACGTGTTCGCCGTGTTCCTGATCGTGGCCGCCTCGGGGGCCCTCAACGTGGCTTCCATCGGCACCGTGTTCGGGCGCACCCTCTACAAGCCCCTGGCGAGGCTCTCGGGCCTGCTGGCCCTGGCCCTGCTGCTCGGGGGGCTGCTGGTCCTGGTGCTGGATCTCGGCCGGCCCGACCGCCTGATCGTGGCCATGACCCACTATAACTTCAAGTCCATCTTCGCCTGGAACATCTTCCTCTATACGGGCTTCATGGTGATCGTCATCGCCTACCTCTGGACCTTGGCGGAGCGCAGGGTCAATCACCTCGCCAAACCGGTGGGCTATTTCGCCTTCGTCTGGCGGCTGGCACTCACCACCGGTACGGGCTCCATCTTCGGCTTCCTGGTGGCACGGCAGGCCTATGATGCGGCCATCCTCGCCCCCCTGTTCATCGCCCTCTCCTTCAGCTTCGGCCTCGCCATCTACCTGCTGGTGTTGCTGTACGGCTTTCGCCTGGAGCAGCGGCCCCTGGGGGACATGCTGGTGGGGCGGCTCAAGAACTTGCTGGGTGTGTTCCTGGCGGCGGTGCTCTACTTCACCCTCGTCTATCACGTCACCAAGCTCTACGGCACCCAGTACCATGGCGTGGAGTCCTTCATCCTGGTCCATGGGGGTGTCTATAGCCTGGCCTTCTGGATCGGCTGGGTCCTGGTGGGCAACCTCATCCCCATGGGCATCGTCTACCATCCGGTGCTGGGCCGCTCCCGCGCCTGGGTGGCCTCCGCCTGTGGCCTAGTGGTGCTCGGGGGCCTGGCGACCATGTACGTGATCATCATCGGCGGCCAGGCCTACCCCCTGGAGGTCTTCCCCGGTCAGACCATCCTGGAGAGCGGCTTCTACGACGGCGTCCAGGGTCAGGCGGCGGCCTACGTCCCGAGCATCCCCGAGGTGCTGCTGGGGCTGGGCGGGGTGGCGGTGGCGCTTGTGATTACCGCGGTGGGCGTGCGGGTGCTGCAGTTCCTGCCCGAATCCCTGGCCGATGCGGTGGTGGACCCCCACTCCAAGGCCTGATTCGCCCTGGTCATCCCCTTCGGGGGGCGGTGACGCACCGCCCCCTCGCCCATCCTATCCGGTCCCCCGGCTGCCGGTAGCGGCTGATCGCTTGTCCCCATGCCTCAGCTCCTGATCTCGGCGGCCCACAAGTCCTCCGGCAAGACCACCCTCTCTATCGGCATCGGGGCGGAGTCCCGGCGGCGGGGGCTGCGGGTGCAGCCGTTCAAGAAGGGTCCGGACTATATCGACCCCCTCTGGTTGGGAAGCGCTACCGGCCATCCCTGCTACAACCTCGACTTCTATACCCAGTCCGAGGAGGAGATCCGCGCCCTGTTCGCCACCCACATGCAGGGGGCCGATCTCGGGCTCATCGAGGGCAACAAGGGGCTGCACGACGGGCTGGACCTGGATGGCAGCACCAGCAATGCCGCCCTGGCGCGGCTTCTGGGGACGCCCGTGGTGCTGGTGATCGATGCCCAGGGGATGACCCGCGGGGTGGCGCCCCTGGTGCTCGGGTTCCAGGCCTTCGACCCCCGGGTGCGGATCAGCGGGGTTATCCTCAACAAGGTGGCGGGACCCCGCCATGAGGGCAAGCTGCGGCAGGTCCTGGGGCACTACACCGACGTCCCGGTGCTCGGCGCCCTGTCCCGCAGCGGGGACCTGGAGATCGTCGAGCGGCACCTGGGGCTGATCCCCAGCAATGAGGCGGTGGG
>CAZFHV010000146.1:6079-8811 GCA_964519095.1 uncultured Chromatiaceae bacterium
GATCGAGCAGATCCGCAGGTCCGTGGCCGCTTCGGTGGACTTCGATCGGCTGCTCGCCCTGGCGGGCACCGCCGCAGCCCCGCCCCCGGTGCCCACGGCGCCGGCGGCTTGCAGCCGGGGGGCTCGGGTGCGCATCGGTATCGCCCGCGATGCCGCCTTTGGCTTCTATTACGCCGGCGACCTGGAGGGCCTGGAGCGGGCTGGTGCCGAGCTGGTCCCCTTCAGCCCCGTCGCCGATACCCGGCTTCCGGAGGTCGATGGGCTCTTTCTCGGCGGTGGGTTCCCCGAGTCGCGCATCGGCGAGCTGGAGGCCAACAAGGGCCTGCGGGCCGAGATCCGGGGCTTCATCGAATCGGGGGGGCCGGTATACGCGGAGTGTGGGGGGTTGATGTACCTCGCCCGGCGTATCCTCTGGCAGGGCGAGGGGCGGGCCATGGTGGGGGCCGTGGCCGCCGATGCGGTGATGTACCCTCAGCCCCAGGGGCGGGGCTACGTGCGCCTGCGGGAGACCGCGGCCTTTCCCTGGCCGGGTCCGACCCCGGCGGGGGGCGAGATCTATGCCCACGAGTTCCACTACTCCCGTCTCGAGGGTCTCGGCGGGGACTATCCCTACGCCTACGAGGTGCTGCGGGGCGACGGGCTGGACGGCCGCCATGACGGCCTGGTCTACAAGAACCTGCTCGCCTCCTACACCCACCTGCGGGACGTGGCCGCCAATCCCTGGACCCAGCGCTTCGTCGCCTTCGTGCGAACCCTCTGTGGCGGCGCACCGGGAGGCGGCCGGGTTGCGCGGGGTGGTGGGGTCGTCGAGACTATGGCGGGGGTTGCCCAGGCAACCTCGTCCGTTGCAGAGGGGGAGTGATCATGTTCAAGCTGACCGTTGCGGCCGCGGACCAGATCCGCAGGGCGGCGCAGCAGAGCGGGGCCGAGGGTATGGCCCTGCGGATCGCGGCGCGGCAGATGCCCGATGGGGCTATCGACTACCGTATGGGCTTCGATGACACGGGTGACGACGACATCCGCTTCAGCTCGGAAGGGGTCGAGATCCTCATGGCACCGGAGGACGTGCCCCTTTTGAGCGAGGCGGTGATGGACTTCGTGGAGCTCCAACCCGGAGAGCGCCAATTCATCTTTCTCAATCCCAGGGACGCCAACTACAGCCCCCCTAAGGAATGAGCCGACCCTGGGATCTTCCCTTGAGCCCTGCCCCGGCACCAAGACCATCCGGCAGGGCACCGGCCCCACCCCCTAGCGGACCATTGTGGAGCTGAGCCCCGAAGACTCCCTGCGCCTCAACGTCCTGCTGGCGAACCGTCCCCTCGCCATCCGCATCGACGAGGCCAAGGCCCTGGTCTGGGGCCTCTCCGAACAGGGGGAGGTGCGGATCCCCCTCAACCCCATCGGCCGCCCCGAGGCCTACGTGCGCAAGGTCCGGGAGCTGTTGTCGGGGCAGGTGCTCGGGTCCCCCGGGGGCTACCCCCTGTACCTGCGTCGCTGGACCCGCATGGGGCAGATGCGCGATGAGAGTCTGGCGCAGCTACTCCTGCTCGGTGAGCCGGAGGCGGTGGTAGCCGCGGTCTGCTCCCCCGGGCTCACCGACGAGCTGGCGCGCCGCGCCTGGTGGGCGATGGAGGACGTGGAGAATGCCCGGCGCATGCTCCAGCATCCCGCGGTGGTCTCTGGGCGCATGGGGCCCCTGCTGGCCGGTTACCTCCTGGACTACCTGCCCTTCGAGACCGAGCCGGAGCCCATGATCGAGACCATCCGGCTGGTGCTCCAGCCGGGGCTCATCGGGGAGGATCTGCGCCGCGAGCTGTGGCAGAAGGGGGCGCGCCGCCAGGCCTACCTGGTGGGGTTCCTGCTGGCGGACCCCGATGGGCTGCCGAGGTCGGTGCCGGCCCGTCCCGACGCGCCCCGCCACGAGGTCGAGCTGGCAACCCTTGCCGGTGCCGGCAACGCCCACGCGGCCCTGCTGCGCAAGGTGCTTTCCGCCCCCGGCCAGGCCTTCCTGGCCACGGTGGAGCAGGTATTGCACAAACCGCCCACCCAGGAGGTGGTGACCTCCATCTTCGGGGTGCTGCGGGACTACTTTCACCTCCTGCGACCCGCAGGGGATCCCGATTGCCCCATTCAGGTCCTGCTGTCGGAGGCCCGAGGGTTCGGCGCGAGGGATGGTCTCGACGGCACCTCGAGGGCCTGTCTGGCCGCGGTGCCGGCCCTGGAGCCGGAGCTTCGGGCGATGGGCGTCCTCTCGGGGCTCGGATACGGGGTGCTGCGTCCGGTTCTCAGCTCCGCCACCCTGGTGGGGAGCCTGATGCGCAAGAAGCTGGAGCCGGTGCTAGGGCCGATCCTGGATCAGTTGGCGGTGCTGCGGGGCCGGAGCCGGACCTGAGGCTGGCATCGCCCCGGCCGAGAACTCAGCGCCGTGGACGCTCGCGAAGGGGTACCCGTCCGCGGTAGGCGGCGATCTCCCTCAGGAAGGGTCCGGGGGGCAGATCGGCGAGACCCGGGTAGTGTTCCTCGAGCCTCCGCACCAGGGTGTCCACGTCCGCAATGGGCGGAGCGGGCGGCCCGTCCGGCGCCAGTACCCGCGCCGCACCACGCAGCCCCCCTACCTGGAGACGCAGTCCCTTGGCGTGGGACAGGGCACCGGCACCCTCCCGCAGTCGCAGGGCGAAGTGTGACTGGTCCCGGAGCCATCCGAGCAGCCTGAGGCAACGGCCTCGGGCGGT
>CAZFHV010000147.1:0-8638 GCA_964519095.1 uncultured Chromatiaceae bacterium
TACGGCTACGCGGGGGGCGTCGCACTCGCTTCCGCTTCCTGTGCTCCTTCGCGGAAGTGGGGCGTCGGCTCAGCGGGCGGGTGGAGATCGACGATGCCTACCTTGGCGGGGAGAGAAGCGGGGGGAAGTCCGGACGCGGTTCCGAAAACAAGGTGGGGTTCGTGGCGGCGGTGCAGACCACCGAGGAGGGCCGGGCACACCGGGTGTGTTTGTCGGTGCGCCCCTTCACCAAGACGGCCCTGGGGGAGTTCTTTGCCGCCCACACGGCCTTGCCCCTGCGGGTGGTTTCCGATGGCCTGGGCTGCTTCAGGGTGGCCAGCAGCCTCGGCGCAGCCCATGAGCGGTAGATCACCGGTGGGGGCAAGGCCAGCGTGCTCAATGAAAAGTTCCGTGCCGTCAACACCCTCATCGGCAACCTCAAGACGGCATTGACCGGTACCTATGACGCCGTCAAGTTCCCCAAGTATGCTTACCGCTATCTTGCTGAGGCGCAGTTGCGCTTCAACCGCCGCTCCAACATGCCAGCTATGCTCGGGCATCTGCTTCGAGCGCTGGCGCTCGCACCACCCACTCCAGAGCGCAAAATGCGCCTTGCTGAGGTTCGTCGCTAATCGGGACGAGCCATGAGGTCCTGCCCACCACGGGGCGGCGGGCCACTCAGTTGCCCCGAACCAGCGCCATCAGCTCCTCGGTGGAGGGCAGCGCCGCCACCTCGCCCTCGGAGAGGATGCCCTCCGCCAGGGCCCGCTTGTCCTGGTGCAGCTCCAGGATCTGCTCCTCGATGGTCCCCTGGGTGACCAGCCGATACACCGTCACCGGCCGCTGCTGACCGATGCGATGGGCCCGGCCCATGGCTTGGTCCTCCGCGGCAGGGTTCCCCAGGGGTCGGTGATCACCACGTAATCGGCGGCGGTGAGGTTGAGGCCGAAGCCCCCCGCCTTGAGGCTGATCAGGAAGAGCTCACCCTCCCCGGCCTGGAAGGCGGCCACCCGACGGGTGCGCTCCGCGGCGGGGGTGGCCCCGTCGAGATACTGGTAGCGGATGCCGGCGGCGTCCAGGGGCTCCCGCAGCAGCGTCAGGAAGTCCACGAACTGGCTGAACACCAGGGCCTTGTGGCCACTGTCCGCCAGTTCCTCGGCCAGCTCGGTGAAGGCCTGTACCTTGGCCCCGAGCATGCCCAGGTCCGGGCTCGCGAGCCGGGGGTCGCAGGCGGCGCGGCGCAGGCGCATGAGCTGAGCGAGCATGTTGATACGCGCCTCCCCGGGCGCCGACCGCTCGAATGCCTCCTCCATCGCCGCCAGGGCCTCACGCCGCAGGGCCTCGTAGTGGGCCGCCTCGTCCCGCTCCGGTGTCACCCCCAGGATCAGCTCGGTGCGTGGCGGGAGCTCCGGTAGCACCTGGGCCTTGGTCCGCCGGAGCACGAAGGGGGCGATGAGCCGGCGCAGGAGGTGCTGGGCGTCGCGGTCGCGGTTGCGCTCGATGGGTCCCACGAAGCGCTGATTGAAGCGCGACAGGGGCCCCAGCAGCCCTGGGTTGAGGAAGCGCAGGATGGACCAGAGCTCCGCCAAGCGGTTCTCCACGGGTGTGCCCGAGAGGGCCAGACGAAAATCCGCCTCCAGCTCGAACAGGGCCAGGCTGCGCTTGGCGGTGGCGTTCTTGATGGCCTGGGCCTCGTCGGCGATCAGGGTGTGCCAGGGCCGGGCGGCAAAGCGCTCCTGGGCCTGCTGGAGCAGGGTGTAGGAGACGACTACCACCTCCCAGGGCCCGGCGCCGCTCACCAGGGAGTCCCGCTCCCCCTCCCCATAGAGCTGCACCCTGAGGGAGGGTGCGAACCGCGCCGCCTCGGCCAACCAGTTGCCACACACCGAGGTGGGGGCCACCACCAACGCCGCCCCGCCAGCGCCCCGGGCCAGCAGCAGCGCGAGGGCCTGGACCGTCTTTCCCAGACCCATGTCGTCCGCCAGGCAGCCGCCCAGCCCCGCGGTGGCCAGGCGCATCGCCCAGAGATAGCCGTCCTCCTGGTAGGGCCGCAGCTCCGCCTGCAGGGTCTTGGGCAGGGCCGGCGCCTCCTCCTGGGCCGCCCGCAGGCGGGTCAATGCCTGGGTGAAGGCCGCGTCCGCCTTGACCGCCACCCCCTCTAGGACCTCGTCGATCCAGGCGGCCGCCGCCTGGGGAACCCGGACCCCCTCCCGGTCCAGCTCGACCACTGCCGCCAGATCCGCGAGCCGCTGCTTCAGGGAGCGGGTGAGGGCCACGAAGAGTCCCTCGCCCATGGGCAGGAAGCGGCTGCGACCCCCCGCAGCCTCCAGCAGGGCGCTCAGCTCCAGCACCAGCCCCTCGTCGAGGGCCGCCAGCGCCGCGAGGGTCGGCAGGGTCTCCACCAGGCTGAGGGCGTCCTCGGGGTCCTCCACCACCCACTCGGGGGCACCAGTCTCGGCGCTGGGCTCATCCAGGAACGGCAGGGCGTCAAGGATGTCTCCCAGGGCGGCGCGCTCGGCGGCCAGGTCCCGGCGGGTGCCGAGGCTCTCGCCACCGATGGCCACCATCAGCCGCGCCCGCCCCACACCCGGGGCGAGCCTAGGGCCCTCGGGTCCCAGGGGGGCGGCCACCAGCCGCAGCTTCAGGCCCAGACCCGCGGGGGAGAGCTCCGCCCGCAGCCGGGTCTCCGCAGCCACCTCCTGGGCCGCCTGGGCGTGATCCGCCTGTACCTGGAAATGGGCGCTCAGGGCGCGCAGGGCCTGCTGAAGTGCGTCCTGGGCAGCGGCAGGCACGGAGAACTGGCCGGAGAGGAGCTGGGCCGCCCGCCGCTGGGCTGGGGTGAAGCGGATCAGCCGCAGCCGCTGGGGGGGAGTCCTGCACCAGTGTGACGAGGCGCAGGGCCTCGGCCTCACGGCGCTCCTCATTGGTCAGGAAGTAGCGCTCGGTGGCGTCCAGCTCTCCCCGCAGCTCTGGGGTGACGCGCAGGAGATAGCGCTCCCCCTGCCGGACCACCTCCAGCTCCGGGGTCCCCTCCTCCAGGTCCAGGAGCTGCTCGGGCGCGTCCGCCAGGGCCACCGCCGGATGCCCCGCCAGGGCACCGATGGCCGCCGCCCGGTCGATGCCGAAGCGGTTGGTGTAGCTCCGGTCTGGGCGCAGGGCGCGGGCCACCTCGGCATCCCAGGGGGGCAAATCGCCACTGCCGGCGATACGGGCGAGGGACATGGTCCTGGGCTTGGTCCCGCCCCGCACCCCGCGCTTCTGCTCCAGGGGCTGGATCTCCTCGAGCTGGCCGTTGGGGCCCAGCGACAGGGTCCAGATGATCCGCGTGGCGGGTGCGGCCTCTGCAGTCTCCGGCTGGACACCCAGCGCCTCGAGGGCCGCCAGCACCTCCCGCCATTGCTCGCCGGGCCCTGCCACGAAAAAGGTCCCGCCGGGTACCTCGCCTTTCAGGACCGCGGCAGCACCCTCCACCTGCTCCGCGAGCCAGGGGAGCTTGCAAGCCTCCAGTTGCCCCCGCAGTGCCCCCTCATAGGCGCTGAGCTCGGCCAGGAAGCGCTTTGGCGCGGCCCCTACCACCCGGTCGCGCCCCAGCCAGGCGGCGAGGAGGAGACCCCAGAGGTGATCCAGGTTGGGGCTGACGCCCAATCCCAGATCGAAGCTGAACGCCCCCTCCACGAAGGCGGTGTCCCCGAGCCGCATCGCCACCGCATGGACCCAACGTCCCCAGCCCTCCCGGGGACTCGGCTGCCGCTTGCCCGCCTCCCATAGGCAGAACTTCCGCGCCGCCTCCAGGTGCTTCGGCGTCTGCTGGGCCAGCAGGGCCAGGGGATAGAGCCAGACCAATGTCCCCGGGAGGATGCGCTTGCGAGCCCCCACTTCGTCGCCCTGCCGCTTGAGGGCGGCCTCGAAGGCCGCCTGCCCCTCCGCCCAGTGCCCGGCCTGCACAAGGAGCCCGGCCCGCAGGGCATCCGCCGCCCCGCTATCCACCCCCTCGAGCAGGGCGCGCACCCCCTCGGCTTCTCCCCGGAGCAGCAGCAGCTCCGCCAGCGCCAGCCGGACCGCCGTCGAAAAGGTGGCAGGTTCCGGCATGACCCTGCTGAGCGCCCAGTCGCAGGGGGGCAGCAGCTCCGGCTGCCAGTACAGGGGCATCTCGCTGACGGCCTGGTACAGGAGGGCATCGCGCCAGCTCGGCTCGATGCGCTCGAAGCTCGGGCCATCGAAGCCGGCAAAGGCGGCCTCCCTTAGGATGGCCTCCCAGCTCCCGGCGCGCGCGATGGCATCGGCCATGGCCTTCAGCTCCGCGGCGGGGGTGCCGGAAAAGAGGGCCAGGCGTACCAGGCCAATGGTGGCGGCGGCGTCATAGATCGGCCAGTAGTAGGTGTAACTGCGGCGCTCGGGGTGGTAGGACTCCAGCTCATAGAGGGCCCCGCGCAGGGCGGGGCCACCCCGCTCTTCGAGCAGCGTCCGATAGAGCGGCACGCGCAAGCCGTCCACCAGGCGAGCCGTGCCCTCTCGCAGGGCTGACTCCACCAGCAGTCCCCGCTCCCGCAGACCATCCTGGGCCTGCTTGACGTCTGCCGAGGTGAAGGCCCACCCGTCGGCCCGCCGCAGCCCCAGCAGACGCAGGAGGTTGTAGCTCGCGGTGCGCGGGCGCGAGGCCCAGAGCAGGCCCATGGCCAGCGCCACCCGGTACAGATCCGGGGGCAGATCCCCGGGCGACGCGGAAGGGGGAGCAGAATCGGACATGGGGAGCAACCGGGCGCGGAGATAGGGGGAACTACCAGGAGCCGGCAAGTCTCCCCGGCGCCCTCGCTGCCGTCAACCCGCGGAGGATTCCCTCACTGGGGCAGGATCGCCGACTGGCGACTCGCGAGCTGCCAGCGCCCGTCGCGCGCCACCCAGACGTTGAGGTAGCGCAGCAGCACCTGGCGCCGCTCACCCTTGATCTCTATGTCCAGGTGGGTCAGCCCCATCGCCGTTGCGACCCCAGGGTAGACCTGGATGCTGACGTCAAACCGCCGCGCCTCGTGGTACTTCACCTGGCCGGAGCCGATCTCCTGGAGGAAAGTCGCCTTGTTGGCGACCCGGCCCGTGGGCTGGTGATAGAGAAACTCGTCGGCGAGAAGGTCGGCCAGCACGGCGAGATCGCCTTGCATCATGGCCTGATAGCGGCGCTCCTCCGCCTGATGGATCTCCTCCTCCAGGCCCGCGGAGCAGGCCGCTCCCCCCAACAGGGCCAACAGGAGGGGCGCCAACCAGCGTGCGGTGGGGTGGAGCATCGTCGCGGTCCTCGCTCGGGGGATGGCCCAGTGTACAGGGCCCTGGCATCGGACGGCTGGGCAACCCTGCCCTTGGGTCCGCCGGGGCGCCGGCGGTCCTCAGGTGCTCGGCCCCTGGGATCGCCACAAGACCTCGGGACCCTCACCGCGCCCCAGCACCCGCGCCGCGACGAACAGGAAGTCCCCGAGCCGGTTGAGGTAGCAGAGGGCCTGGGGATTGAGGGTCTCGGAGGCGGCCAGCCGCACCAGGGCACGCTCCGCACGGCGGCAGATCGCCCGGGCCAGATGGCAGCTCGCCGCCGCGGGGCCCCCGCCGGGGAGGATGAACCCCCGCAGCGGTGGCAACGAGGGCTCCCAGGTGTCGATCTGGGTCTCCAGCCATCGGGTCTGCGCGGGGAGGATGCGGCTGATACCCGGGTGGGCCAGCTCTGCGCCAAGCTCGAAGAGCTCCTGCTGGACTCGTTCCAGTGCCCCGTCGACCTCGGAGGCCCCCTGGGCGCGGGTTACCCCGATGGCGCTGTTGAGCTCGTCAAGGGCGCCGAGGACCTCGACGCGCAGCTGGTGCTTGGGCAGGCGGGTGCCGTCGGCGAGGGCGGTGGTCCCCTGGTCGCCGCCGCGGGTATAGATGCGGGCTCTTGGATCAGTCATCGGGTCCCTTGGGCGTGCCCCGGCCCCCGCCCGGCCCGGCAGAGGGCGAACAGGGATAGTCCGCCCCTTCTCTGGGCTAGCCGAGGAGCTCCTGGGTGACGAAGAGATAGCCCACCGCCAGAACCACCACCGCGATCGCCACATAGGGGATCAGGATGCAGATGCCCGGCAGATCGTTGCACACCTTGCTAAAACGGCACAGCTTACAGTTTTTCAACGGCGGTGGCCCCGCTGGGCCCTCGGGCATTGAGGATATTTTAGTATTGTACCAATTACTGAATCCCCATAAGCCATGAAATCTACCATGTTATTGGCGCTGGGCGCTGGGCGCTGGGCGCTGGGCGCTGGCTCGCCGCCGGGGACCGCCAGTGTGGGAGAATGGGGGGTCTCATCGGTCCCAAGCATCCGCCTCACCCTTATCGCCGTGGATTCGCCGCCGTTCATCCTAGCAGGCTCCCAGGAAAACTTCGCCGAGCTGGTGCTGGAGAACTCCCGCCGCGGCCCGGTGCTGGTGGACTTCTGGTCCCCCCGTGTGGGCCCCTCCCTGCGACAGCGGGACCTGCTGGTGCGGCTGGCCCAGGCATACGGCGGGCGCTTCCTGCTGGTGAGCGTCGACACGGATCGGGAACGGGGCCTGGTGGCCGAGTACGGGGTGCGCAGCCTCCCCTCCTGCAAGCTCTTTCGCCAGGGTCGCCTGGTGGAGCAGGTCTTCGGGCTGCAGCCGGAGGCCCACTACCGGGCCCTGATCGATCGCCACCTGCCGGGGGTCGCCGAGGGGGTGACGGCGGCCGCCCTTCAGGCCTGGAACGCCGGGGACCGCGAGGGGGCCCTGCGCCTCCTGGCCGAGGGGGCCCTGGCAGACCCCCAGCGGCCGGAGCTGCCGCTGCTCCTGGCCAAGCTCCTGATGCGGCTCGGACGCCAAGGGGAGGCCCAGGCCCTGCTGAGCAGCCTGCCGGAACTGCTCGCCGATCGTCCCGAGATCCGGCGCCTGCACGGCCACCTGGACCTGATCCTCGCCGCCGAGACCGCCCCCACCGCCGATGTCCTCACCAAGCGCCTGAGGGAGGACCCCCAGGACCCGGAGGCGCGTTTCCAACTCGCAGCCCGCCGCCTGGTGGCGGATGAGGTCGAGGGGGCCCTGGAGGAGCTCCTGGCCCTGATGGAGCGGGCGCCCGACTACCGAGAGGGGGTGGCGGAGCGGGCCCTGGCCGCCCTGCTGGACCTGCTCGATCCCCAGGACGAGCGGGTGCGCCGCTACCGCCGCGCCCTGATGAATCGCCACGCCTGACCCCGGGAGACCCTCCCATGACCTCAGCCGCACCGCGCGTGGGCTTCGTGAGCCTCGGCTGCCCCAAGGCCACCGTGGACTCCGAGCGCATCCTCACCCAGCTCCGCGCGGAAGGCTATGCCCTCTCGCCCAGCTATCAGGATGCCGACCTGGTGATCGTCAACACCTGCGGCTTCATCGATGCGGCGGTCGAGGAGTCCCTGGAGGCCATCGGCGAGGCCCTGGCCCAGAACGGCCGGGTCATCGTCACCGGCTGCCTGGGGGCCCGGGAGGAGCTGGTACGTGGCGCCCACCCCCATCTCCTGGCGGTCACCGGGCCCCATGCCTACGAGGCGGTGATGGGGGCGGTCCACACCCACCTGCCTCCCCCCGAGCACCCCTTCACGGGGCTGCTGCCGCCCCAGGGGGTCAAGCTCACCCCCCGCCATTACGCCTATCTCAAGATCTCCGAGGGCTGCAACCACCGCTGCAGCTTCTGCATCATCCCCCAGTTGCGGGGCGATCTGGTGAGCCGGCCCATCGGCGAGGTCCTCCAGGAGGCGGAGAACCTGGTCAACGCCGGGGTGCGGGAGCTGCTGGTCATCGCCCAGGACACCAGCGCCTACGGGGTGGACATCCACCACCGCCTGGGCTTCTGGCGCGGCCGTCCCCTGTCGACCCGGCTGGTGACCCTCGCCGAGGCCCTGGGGGAGCTGGGCGTCTGGGTGCGCCTGCACTATGTCTATCCCTATCCCAGCGTGGAAGGGCTGATCCCGCTGATGGCCGAGGGCAAGCTGCTGCCCTATCTGGACCTGCCCCTGCAGCACGGCAGCCCCCGCATCCTCAAGGCCATGCGCCGCCCCGCGGCCACCGAGCGGGTGCTGGAGCGCCTGGCGGGCTGGCGCCGCCAGTGCCCCGAGCTGACCCTGCGCAGCACCTTCATCGTGGGCTTCCCCGGGGAGACGGAGCGGGACTTCGCGACCCTGCTGGATTTTCTGCGCGCCGCCGAGCTGGATCGGGTGGGCTGCTTCGCCTATTCCCCGGTGGCGGGGGCCAGCGCCAACGCCCTGCCCGACCCGGTCCCAGAGCCCCTCAAGGAGGAGCGCCTGGAGCGCTTCATGGGGGTGCAGGCGGAGATCAGCCGCGCCAAACTGCGCCGAAAGATCGGCCAGCGCCTGATCGTGCTGGTGGACGAGGTGAGCGACGAGGCGATCCTGGCCCGCAGCAGCGCCGATGCCCCGGAGATCGACGGTCAGGTCATCATCGAGCCGGGCTGGGACCTGGCGCCGGGGGATTTCCTGGAGGTGGAGGTCACCGGCTCCGCCGAGCACGACCTCTGGGCCCGGCCGGTGGAGGACTGAGGGGACCAGCCGTCTTCCCCTGCCCCCCGGGGTCCGCCTCAGCCCGGCTCCAGCACCCCCTGGCGGCGGAAGAGCGCCAGGAGCCGCTCGCAGTTGGCCCGCAC
>CAZFHV010000148.1:0-8616 GCA_964519095.1 uncultured Chromatiaceae bacterium
ACTGCCCGTATTTTACCCGTTCGAAAAGGGGTGAAGTCCGACAGGCTGCTAGGGTACACTGGCGGATCCCTGCTCCAGGGCCGGCCGCAGGAGCTCGGCGCTGAATGCGGGCCGGCGGACATCCTTGAGGTAGAGCTCCACTAAGGCCATCACCTCATCCACCGGCGCCCGCCGCTGTGAGGCCTGCTCCAAGCGCTTGTCGATCAGCCCCGCCAGACCCTCCTCCTCGTAGCGACCCACATAGCGGCGAAACGTCCGCGCGCACACCCCAAGCAACCGGCGGCTTGCTCTTGCGTCAGGCGACCTCCCTGCCAGCCCTCGTAGGCTTCTTCAAACCTCATCTTGCGGATCTCCTCTAGCTCCTCGGTTCGGTTCATCGGGTACCTCCTCGGTACCCACTTCAACCGGACAGATCGCGTGCTGCAACTCGGGACGGTCTGCTTCCTCCCTAAACCGGCTATTAACCCCATCGCCGTATCGAGGTCATATCCAGTAAAGTACCCGATTCAAAGGCCGTGCCCCTGGTCGAGCCCAAGGAGCGCCCGGCATGACGCGCCATTCAGCTTTCAGGGAGAACCCACCGCCATGCCCATGATCGGAGCCTTGTTGCGATCCGGCCGCCTGAGTGAGCTCCAGGCCCTCGGTGCGGTCGGTACCCCGGTCTATAGCGCGGCGGATCAGTTGCTGGCCGCGATACGCCGTCAGCTCGGCCCCGAGGTGACGGAGCTGTTCGCGGTCCCCAAGCAGAACGACCGCGGGGACGCCATCGACTGGTACGCCCCCGCCGCGGGGGACGTGGTCCCCTGGTCGGCCGCCTCCCCCGAAGAGCGCACCGAGGCCAAGGCGTCCCTGTTGGCGGCGCGGGAGCGCATCCTCGAGCGCAGCCGTGTCCTCCAGGTGGACGGGGATCGGGAGCGCCAGGTGTTCGGCAAGCTCCTGGAGCAGGCGACCCAGATCCCCAGCGATGCCTATGTCTACCTGGTCAACGGCAAGCCGGTGCTCACCTTCTGGGGCTTCAGCCGCCGCGGGGCGCCGGCGGGGCTCGACGTGCTCGGTGAGCTGGAGACGGGCTGGCCCGCGCCGGTGCGTGCCCCCGACGCCCAGTTTCCCGCCGAGCGGGTGCCGGCCCCGGTGGCTGAAACCCTGGTCCGGCGGCCCTGGTACTGGTGGCTGCTGTGGCTCCTGGCGCTCCTGCTGTTGTTGGCACTGCTCTGGTTCGGCCTGCGCGCCTGCGGGGTGCAGGTGCCGCTGGTCCTCCCCTTCAATGTGACGATCCCGGGGGTCGGGCCCCCGACGGCGACCGTGCCCCCTTCGGCCAGCACCCGGGTGATTGAGGAGGTGCCTCGGGTGGTGACCGACCGGGTGGGCACGACCCGAGTCGAGCGGACCGGTCTGGTGGAGACGGTGGATCGCACCGTCGTCTCCGGGACCAGCAGCACCGTGACGACGGGGGATGTTGCCCGCTCGGTGGAGGGCGTCCCAACGGGGGACCAGGTGCTGGTCCCACCGGACGGCGCCGTCATACCGCCGCCACCCCCTGCAGCGCTGACGGGGGAGGGGGCCGACAAGGACAAAGCTCCCGGCGCTGAGATCAAGCCCCAGGATCCTGCCCTCAAGCCCCCCGTGGGCCAGGACAAGGGTCCGGGCGCCGAGCTCAAGCCCGAGGACCAAGCCCTCAAGCCCCCGGAGCCACCGCCTATCGGCAAGCCCGGTGACCAGGCGACCGACAAACCAAAGGGCGAGAAGCCGGGTGACAAGCCGGCCGACAAGCCCGGGGACAAACCGGGTGATAAGCCGACCGACAAGCAGACCGGACCCAAGCCCCCGCCTCCCCTGCCGGATGCGGCAGCCAAGACCGCCGGGGCCAAGGGGGCGTCCGCTACCCCGCCCGCCGGCCCACCCCTGGCCATCCCGCCGGATGCCCTCAAGAGCGGCTCCACCGCCTTCATGAACGGCCAGTGGCGCTCCACCAGCGGCCTGCAGGACAGCGACGGCAACCCGGTGCAGGTCCAGTACGACTTCAAGCAAGGTGAGGGTACCGCCACCCTGGTGCGCGGGGCGGGGGCCGGCGAGCAGCGTTGCACGGGCAAGGTCAAGCCGGTGATGCGTGACGGCAAGCTGATCATCGAGGAGACCAGCGGCATCGTCTGCCCCGACGGCACCCAGTTCCGCCGCTCCAACGTGGAGTGCAGCGTGGGCGAGCAGGGACAGGCGAAATGCCGTGGCGTCAACGAGGACGGCAGCGGCTACAACGTGAGCATCTCGGGCAAGTAGGGCGGTATCCAGGCCACCACAAGGGGAGGGGCAACATGCTGGCGGAACTGGTCACCTTCTCGGAGAAGGCCACGCTCATCATGCAGAGCGGGGTCCAGTTCATGGACTTCGGCCTCACCCTGGACGTGCGCAAGCTGCCCGACGGGGAGTTCGCCGGCCAGTCCAATCCGCTGGGGGTGGCGCGTCTGGAGTACGACGAGCGCACCGACCGCTACGTGCACCCGGCCAACCCGTCCGTGGGGGTGCAGCCCAAGTTCAGCCTCTCCCTCAAGGACTCCCTCGGCCTGCTGGAGGGCTGCTGGCTGCCCCTGCCGGTGCTGCGCTCGGGGCCCCAGCGGCGCTTCGCCGCCGGTCCCACCACCTGGGCGCGGGCGCGCCTGGTGGCCCTGGCCCCCGGCGAGGACCTCCAGGGCCACACCCATCGCCTCACCCTCGCCTTCGACACCCACATCTTCGAGGCAGCGGAGGATGTGGCCTATCTGGCCCCCACCCGCCATGAGGTGCAGACCGGGGCCTCCTTCCTGCTGGCCTACCGGGCCCACGAGATGGGCTGGTTCCCCCAGCTCCCCTGGGTGGACGAGTGGCTCAAGGAGCTCTTCCAGGAGCGGTCGCCGAGTCGGCTGGGCCTGCCCAAGGAGGAGTTGGAGGGGGAGATCGCCCGCTTCCAGCACCAGGCCCATTACCTCAACTGGCTGGCCCTGATCGGCCAGCGGGCCCAGATCCCCGAGATCCGCATCCGCAGCAACGCCCCGGACGACGTGCACACCCCCATCCCGGTGGACATGGTGCTGGACGTGGGTAACTCCCGCACCTGCGGCATCCTCATCGAGGACCACCCCCAGCAGGAGCACGGGCTCAAGAACCGCTACCAGCTCACCCTGCGGGACCTCAGCGAGCCCCAGCGGGTCTACAACGAGCCCTTCGAGAGCCGGGTGGAGTTCGCCCAGTCGATCCTCGGCAAGGAGCATCTGGCCTGCAAGAGCGGGCGCAACGATGCCTTCGTCTGGCCCACCATCGCCCGGGTGGGTCCGGAGGCGGCGCGCCTCGCCAACCGTCGCCGCGGCACCGAGGGCTCCACGGGGCTCTCCAGCCCCAAGCGCTACCTCTGGGACGAGGACCGCTACGAGCCTGGCTGGCGCTTCAACGTGGCGGTGAGCCGCGCCGAGATCGAGCCCCATGCCACCGGCGCCCCCTTCAGCAACCTGATCAACGAGCTGGGCGAGGCCCTCTATACCCTGGAGCCCGAGGACCGGATGCCGGTCTTCATGCCCCATTACTCCCGCAGCGCCATGATGACCTTCATGCTGGCGGAGGTGCTGGTGCAGGCCCTGGGGCAGATCAACTCACCGGCCCAGCGGATCAAGCAGGGCGAGCCCGAGAAGCCCCGTCACCTGCGCAACCTCATCCTCACCATCCCCCCCTCCATGCCCAAGCCCGAGCGCGACCTCTTCGCCGCCCGCATGGAGCAGGCCATGGCCCTGGTGTGGAAGGCCCTGGGCTGGCACCCGGAGGACGACCCCATGGACGCCGAGGGCCGCTCGAGTGCCTGGCCCCCCTATCCCGAGGTGCAGGTGCAGTGGGACGAGGCCACCTGCGCCCAGGCGGTCTATCTCTTCAGCGAGACCCACGAGCACTTCGGCGGACGCCCGGAGGACTACTTCCGGGTGATGCGCCGCCGCGGGGCCGATCCCCGGGACCCCCGCCTCACCGTAGCCTCCATCGACATCGGCGGGGGCACCTCGGATCTGGTGGTCACCGACTACCGCCTCGACCAGGGCCAGGGGGCCAACGTCTACATCCTCCCCGAGCAGCGCTTCCGCGACGGCTTCAAGCTCGCGGGCGACGACATCCTCCTGGAGGTGGTGCAGAAGCTGGTGGTGCCGGCCATCGAGCAGGCCCTGCAGGAGCAGGGGGTGGCGGACCCGGCCCCGCTGCTGTCCAAGCTCATCGGTTCCGAGCCGGTGTCGGTGCAGGACCAGGCCCTGCGCCAGCAACTCACCCTCCAGGTGCTCTATCCCCTGGGGCTCAGGATCCTCAAGGACTACGAGAACTACGACCCCCTGGTGGGGGCCGACGTGGGCACCCCCACCATCGCCCAGCTCCTCGCGGGGCGGGAGCCCCCCTTGGAGCAGGTGCTCGGCTACTTCGCCCGAGGGGTGCGGCGCGAGAGCGGGCTCGCCGGCGATTTCGATCTCCTCTTGACCCCGGTGCGCCTGGACCTGGGCTACATCCACCGCGCCCTGCTGCAGGACGAGCTCGAGATCTGCAAGACCATCCGCTCCCTGTGCGAGATCGTCTACCTCTACGACTGCGATGTGCTGCTCCTGAGCGGCCGGCCCTCCCGGCTGCCGGGCCTCCAGGCCCTGTTCCGCGCCCTCCTGCCCCTGCCCCCCGATCGCATCGTGCCCCTGAACGGCTACCGGACAGGCACCTGGTACCCCTTCCACCGCGACGGGCGCATCGACGATCCCAAGACCACCGCCGCGGTGGGGGCCATGATCTGCAAGGTGGGCGGTGGGCGGCGCATCCCCAACTTCAACTTCCTCGCCAACGCCTTCAAGGCCTATTCCACGGTGCGCTACATCGGCCTCACGGACCAGAACCTCATCATCAAGGACGCCGATGTCTATTACCGGGACGTGGACCTGGACCGGGAGGACTATGAGCTGCCGGAGACCCCCTTCGAGGTCCGCGCGCGCATGATCCTCGGCTTCCGCCAGCTCTCGAGCGAGCGCTGGCCCGCCAGCCCCCTCTACGTCCTCGACCTCAGCGAGAAGGCCAAGCGCGTCCTGGAGAAGGCCGATCGCAGCGGGGCGCCGGTGGTGCTCAAGGTCACCCTGCGCAAGGACCGCAAGCGCCGCGCCGAGCGCTTCGAGATCGGCAGCCTGGAATCCGACCAGGGCGTTTCCCTCAACCCCCGCCTGGACCTGACGCTCAAGCTCAACACCCTCACCACCGTGGGGGTGGGGGAGAACAGTTACTGGCTGGACACCGGCAGCATCATCCGCTGAGGGAGGATCGACCGTGAGCACCGCACCCGAGGCCCTGGCCGAGCGCTGCAACAGTATCATCGAGGGCGCGGGGGACGCCGTCGCCTGGGTCAAGGAGGTGCGCCAGGGCTCCCAGCGCCTCGACCGGGAGGCCGATCGGCTGATCGAGGAGCTGCGGCGCAAGCGCAACCTCTGCCGCCGCCTCGGCGCCGCCGCCCGCCGCCCCCTCTCCGTGGGGGTCTTCGGCATGTCCCAGGCGGGGAAGTCCTACCTGATCTCGACCCTGGCCCGCGGCGCGGACGGCGAGCTCAGGACCCTGCTCGACGGTCACGCCTTGGGCTTCATCGGCCACATCAACCCCCCCGGTGGGGGCAAGGAGGCCACGGGCCTGGTGACCCGCTTCACCCGCCAGCCGAGCAGCGCCCCCGCGGGCTTCCCCATCGAGCTGGCCCTGTTCTCCGAGGCGGACCTGGTCAAGGTCCTGGGCAACAGCTTCTTCAACGACTTCGACTCCAACCGGGTGTCCGTCAACAGCGACGAGACCCACATCCGCGAGCACCTGGCGACCCTCGAGAAGCGCCGCCTACCCAACCCCACGGGCGGGCTGGGCGAGGATGAAATGGTCGACCTCTTCGACTACTTCACCAAGCGCTTCGAGCGTCCCATGGCGCCCCTGCGGGCCGACTACTGGCCCGCGGTGGTGGAGTTGGCGCCCAGGCTGGCCCCCGCCGATCGGGCCCGGCTGCTCTCGGTCCTCTGGGGGGAGATCCCAGAGCTCACCGACGCCTACCTGAGGCTGCGCAACCTCCTCGCCCAGTTGTCCTACGCCCGGGTGGTCTACGTCCCCCTGGAGGCCCTGGTGGCGCCGGCGGGGGCGGGATTCGAGTGGCGGCCCGACAGCATCCTCAACGTGGACGTGCTCAATCACCTGGGTCGCGACGCCTTCGCCCCCCTCTCGGTGCTGCCCGTCACCGATGAGTCGGTGGGGGCGCCGGTGGCGGTCCCCCGGGCGGCGCTCGCGGCCCTGACCGCCGAGATGAAGTTCGTGCTGGCCCAGCCACCCCTGGCCGGTTTTCTGGAGCAGGTGGACCTGCTCGACTTCCCCGGCTATCGGGGCCGGCTGGGGATCGGTGGCATCGAAGAGGTGCGCAAGGCCGTCAAGAGCGAGGACGCGGACCCGGTGGCCCAGCTCCTGCTGCGCGGCAAGGTGGCCTACCTGTTCGAGGCCTACACCGAGGACCAGGAGATGAGCCTGCTCCTGATGTGCACCCGCTGCGACCAGCAGATCGAGGTGACCAGCCTGGCCCAGCCCCTCTCGACCTGGGTGCACAGCACCCAGGGGGAGACGCCGGCGGTGCGCGCCAGCCGCCGGCCGGGTCTCTTGTGGGTCATCACCCAGCTCGATCTGCGCCTGCGGGCCAAGCCCGGTCAGACCACCACCCAGATGCAACAGGAGTGGAGCAACCTCATCCACATCACCCTCCAGGAGCGCTTCGGCAAGTGCGACTGGCTGGGGGAATGGGCCCCGGGCCGACCCTTCGACAACACCTTCCTGGTGCGCAAGCCCGGGATGGACCGCAGCCTGTTCGCCCTCGACGACAAGGGTCAGGAGCTCGGCTTCCTCAACGAGGAGGAGCGCCAGCGCCTCAGCAACCAGCGCGAGATCTTCCTCGCCAACGAGGCAGTGCGTCACCATATCGCCGACGCCGAGGGTGCCTGGGACGCGGTGCTCGGCATCAACGACGGCGGCATGGGGCGCCTCGCCGCCTATCTGGCCGGGGTCGCGAGCCGCGAGGCCAAGCTCCTGCGCATCGGCGAGCAGCTCCAGCACATCGGCGACGACCTGGGCACCCGCTGGCTGGGGCCCTATTTCCAGGCGGAGGGGGCCGACGAGGTCCTCAAGAAGCGGGCCCTCGCGGAGCGGGTGGCGGGAGCCGTCGTGGAACGGGCCGACGCCTTCGGCGAGCTGCTGCACTTCCTCCAGCCCCCCGCGGAGCCCCTGCGCCGCCTCTACCTGCGCTCGGACGCAGCCCCTGAGGTCCCCCAGGGCGGTGCCGGTCAGGCGGAGGCGGCGGCCGCGCCGCGCAAGCGCCTGATCAACCTGCCCGGCAAGTCCACCGCCTCGGCCGCGGCCGCGCCGCCCCTGTCGGGCCGGGCCGCCCTGTTCGCCCGGGCGGCGCTGAGCAGTTGGATCAAGCAGCTCAAGGACCTGCCCGACGACGAGGGTAAGCGGCGCCTGCTGGATCTCCCCGCCCAGGTGCTCCAGGCCATCGGCGACGAGCTGATCACCGCCGCCGATCGCCAGCGGCTGGAGGAGCGGCTCATCGCGGCCCTGGCCCCCCTGGAGGAGAAGCGCTCCACCACCCGGATGCGTATCGTCGACCAGCAGGCCCTCCAGGCACGCAACCTGATCGACGCCTTCGTCGCCACCCTGGGCCTCGGGGATGTCCCCCTGGAGCGGCGGCTCGCCTCTCCCGCGGCAGAGGACCGCCGCCTGTTCGAGCCCCCCCCGCCCATCCCGCCCAAGTCCCTGCCAGACCTGCCCCCCGAGGAGCTGCCCTATTCGGGGAGCTACATCCTCGACTGGCTGGAGGCCTTTCGCGCTCTGGCGGTGGACAACGCGGGCCACAGCGCCGGCCGGGAGATCACCCCGGAGCAGAACCTGCGTCTGGGGGAGATCCTGCGGCACTTTCACTGATCCCAGCGTCCGACCCTATCGAGACCCCCAGCCATGGCACTGCAGTGCGAGCTCAGCAACGACCGCGAGCGCGGTCCCGGTCATGCCCTGCTGCGGCTGAGCGGGGCGAGTCTCCCGTCCGACGCCGTCGGCTACACCCTGATGCGCAACCAGGGCACCGCGCCCTTCCTTGGCAGCGGCGGCCAATGGCAGGCCACGGAGTACTGGCATGAGGGGGAGCTGATGCCGGGCGAAGGGGAGGTGGCCTTCCTGCGGCTGGGACCCGAGCGGGTGGACCCTCTGGTCGCCCTGCCCACCACCGTGGCCCTGCGCCTCACCCTCAGGGCCGAGGGCGTCAAGCAGGCCGCCACCCTGAGGGTGGTGCGCCCCTTGCTGGGGAGCGGGGCGGCCGCCCCTCCGGCGCCCGCGGCGCCGCCGATGGTTCAGGTGCCCGAGCCCCCGCCCGCGCCGGAGCCCCTCGCCGTTGCCCCCGCGGAGCCCCCGGCGGATCTGGCGGCGAGCTCGGTGGAGACCCCCGAGCCAACCGCCCCAACCCGGTCCCGGTCGCCCTGGATCCTGGCGGGGGTGCTGCTGCTGGCCCTGGCGGGCGGTGCCCTCTACGCCTATCTCCAGTGCCTGATCCCGGGCTTCGCGCCCGCCCGCTGCGCGGCCCCG
>CAZFHV010000149.1:0-8537 GCA_964519095.1 uncultured Chromatiaceae bacterium
CGTCGCCAGAAACCCCGCCACCCCGGTCGCGCTGTTGGAGCGGCTGGCGGGAGATGAGGATAGCTACGTCCGCCGCGCGGTCGCCAACAATCCGGCCACCCCGGTCGCGGCCTTGGAGCGGCTGGCAGGCGATGAGGATAGCGATGTCCGCTGGGCGGTCGCCAGCAATCCGGCCACCCCGGTCGCCCTGTTGGAGCGGCTGGCGGGCGACAAGACAGTGAGCGTCCGCGAAGCTGTCGCCGGGAATCAGACTCTGCCGCTGGCCACGTTGGAATGTCTGATCCACGACAAAAGTGCTCGTGTTCGCCAGGCTGCCCGCCAGTCTCTGTCCACAAGAGAATTCGCCAGCGGCGCCTCGCGCCCCGTCACCCCCGAAGAACGTGCGGCAGCCGAGGCCCGCCTGACTCAGGACGCCACGCAATTCACCGCCGCCACCGCCCCTTCCCTCAGCCGCCTGCTGGCGCTGCTCAGTCCCTGGGGGCCAGTGCAAGCGCTGGCCAAATACTTCCGCTCCACGGACTGGAAAGAGCGGGCCGCCATTGCCATCCACCCGGCCACACCGCCCGCCACGCGGGCTCTGCTCGCCGAAGACGGCAACGCCGTGGTGCGCGCGGCGGCGCGGGCCACGTTGGCGGCGACCTCCCCGGTGGCCTGACCCGGAGCGCCTCATGCAGCTCACGCCAGCACAACTCACCCCCTTCCTCACCCGCCTGGCGGAGGCCCGGCTGTTTCTGAGCACCATGATCTGGGGGCCGCCGGGCATCGGCAAATCCAGCATCGTCGCCCAGGTGGCGCAGGCGGCCGGGATCGACCTGATCGACGTGCGCCTCAGCCAGCTCGCCCCCACCGACCTGCGCGGCCTGCCGGTCGCGGACCCCGAAACCCGCACCAGCCGCTGGTATCCGCCGGAATTCCTTCCCACCAGCGGCGCCGGCGTCCTGTTTCTCGACGAGATCAACATGGCCCCGCCGGCGATGCAGGGCGTCGCCCAGCAACTGATCCTCGACCGCCGCATCGGTTCCTACCGCGTCCCCGACGGCTGGCTGGTGTGGGCGGCGGGCAACCGCAAGGAAGACCGCGCCTCGGTGTTCGACATGCCCGCGCCGCTGGCCAACCGCTTCATCCACCTCACGGTGCTGCCCGATGTCGCCAGCTTTCGCGCCTACGCCCTGCGCCACGGCCTGCACGAGCAGGTGCTGGCGTTCCTGGCCTACCGCCCCAAGCTGCTGCATGTTCTGGACCCCCAGCGCCCGGCCTGGCCCTCACCCCGTTCCTGGGCGATGGCCAGCGAACTGCACCGCCTGGGGCTGGACGTCACCCCGGCGGTGGGCGAAGGCGCGGCGGCGGAATTCGCCGCCTTCGTCGCCCTGTACCGCGACCTGCCGGATCTCGACGCCATCGCCGCCGGCACGGTGGCACCGCCTTTTCCTACCGAACCCTCGATGCGCTACGCCCTGACCCTGGGGCTGGCGGCCCGCGCCGAGTCACCTCCAAGCGCCCTCAACGCCCTGGGCTATCTGCTCGACCAGGCTCCGGCCGAATGGGTCAACCTGTTCGCCGCCGACCTGTTCCCGGTGCTGCGCCAGCGCAACCAGATGGGCGCGGTCACCAAGGGGCTGGTTAACAACCCGCGCTTCAAGCAGTTCATGGCCGGCTACCGCGAGTTACTGGGGCTGTGAGCGGCGATGCCGACCTCGAACGCTTGCTCAGTCGCGCCCTGCTGCAACTGCGCGCCAAAAACCCGTTTTTCGCTACGCTGGCGCTGTTCGCCCAGCTGCAGTGGCAGGCGGAGATTGCCACCGCCGCCACCGACGGCCGCGCCATCCTGTTCAATCCCGCCTTTGCCGCCAACCTGACCCCGGCGGAATTCCAAGCCGTGCTGTTGCACGAAGTGCTGCACTGCGCCCTGCTGCACGTCACGCGCCGGGGCAGCCGCGAACCCGAGCTGTGGAACATCGCCGCCGACATCGTGGTGAACGGCATGATCGCCCAGCAACCCGATCTGAGCCTGCCCGCCGACGCCATCCGCGAGCCCCGACTGGAACAGCTCGCGGTCGAGGAAGTCTACGAAGCCCTGCTGGTCGCTCGCGTCCCCCGGCCGCTGCTGCCGGAGGGCTGGCGCGACCTGCAAGAGTCGCCGTTGTCCGGGGTCGAGGACAGCGCTGATCCTGCCGCGGCCCCCCGGCGTGCCGAACTGGAAACCTACTGGAAAGGGGCGCTGCGGCAAGCCGAGGTCATCGCCCGCACCGCCCCGCGCGGCCAGGTCCCGGCGGGCTGGGAGCGGGAAGCGGAACGGATCGAACAGGCGCAACTGGACTGGCGCAGCCACCTGTGGCGGTTCATCGCCCGCACCCCCAGCGACTTCAGCGGCTTCGACCGCCGCTTCCTGTGGCAAGGACTCTACCTCGACGCCCTGGACGGCGAAACGGTGGCGGTGCGCATCGCCGTGGACACCAGCGGCTCGGTGGACGATGCCCTGATCGGGCAATTCCTGGGCGAAGTCCGCGGCATCCTCGCCGCCTATCCCGGACTGGACGGCCAACTCTGGTACGCCGACGCCGCGCTCTATGGCCCTTACCCCCTCGATGCCGACACGCCGTTGCCCAAACCCGAGGGTGGGGGTGGCACCTCATTCCTGCCCTTCTTCGCGGCGCTGGCGCGGGAATCGGCCACGTCGTCGGGCGAACGGCTGGCGGTCTATCTGACCGACGGCTACGGTAATTTCCCGGCCCAGCCGCCGGGCGACCCGGTGTTGTGGGTGGTCGCGCCCGGCGGGTTGGCCAGCGAGGAATTTCCGTTCGGCGAAGTGGCGCGGCTGGTCTGAGCGGTCGGCGGCGGCCGGTCGGGCTTGCTCATGGGCAGTGCACCAGGGGACCGGATGAGGGGGCAAAGCACCACGGGCGGTACCCTGGTGCGCCCACCCCAGAGAACAGACCCTCTTTGCTCTTTGCCGCGAGCCCGGATCGCCTTATACTATCTGGGCGCCGATTTGATGATCAGCTTGCGGGCGCGTTACAAATGCGGCTAAAGCGTGGGCAACCCGTTTTGGCTGCAGGCAAGCCGAACGGGTTTTTCGTTTCTGGGGCCTGGCCCCGTCGCCGCTTTAATCGAGCAACTTGCAGGGCGACTCAGAAATGCTGCTAAAGCGCTGCCCTGTCCGCTTACCCCCCGGGACGAGCCGCGCTGGTTCCTTTGGGGGAGAGGACAGCAGCATGCGCTCCCATCTCTTCACCTCGGAGTCCGTCTCCGAGGGCCATCCCGACAAGCTTGCCGACCGCATCTCCGACAAGGTGCTCGACGAGTTCATCCGCCTGGAGCCCACCTCACGGGTCGCTTGCGAGACGTTGCTGGCGGACCAGTGCGTGGTGGTGGCCGGCGAGTTCCAGACACGCGACCCGGCGGTGTTCCGCGAGGTGCGCGAGCGTGCGGTGGCCATCGTAGCCGAGGTCTTGCGGGATGCGGGATACTCCGATAGCCGCACCGGCATCGACCCCGAGCGCTGCGAGGTCCAGGTGCGTTTCAATCGCCAGTCCCAGGACATCAACCGGGGTGTGGACCGCGCCGACGGCGAGATCGGCGCCGGCGACCAGGGTCTGATGTTCGGTTATGCCTGCGACGAGACCCCGGAACTGATGCCGGCGCCCATCCTCTACGCCCACCGGCTGGTACGCCGCCAGGCGGAGCTGCGCCGCTCGGGCAGGCTCCGCTGGTTGGGGCCCGACGCCAAGTCGCAGGTCACTTTCCGCTACGAGGATACCCACCCCGCCGCGGTGAGCGCGGTGGTGCTCTCCAGCCAGCACAGCGAGGAAGTCCACACCGATGAGGTACGGGCGGCACTGAGCCGTGAGGTCATCGAGGCCGTGATCCCAGGTGCGCTGCGCTCCAGCGACTACCGGGAGCTCATCAACCCGACCGGTCGCTTCGTGACTGGTGGTCCGAAGGGCGATACCGGGGTCACCGGCCGCAAGATCATCGTGGACACCTATGGCGGAGCCGCCCCCCATGGCGGCGGGGCCTTCTCCGGCAAGGACCCCTCCAAGGTCGACAGGTCGGCGGCCTACATGGCCCGCTTCCTGGCCAAGCAGGTGGTGGCCCGGGGGTGGGCGCGGCGCTGCCTGGTACAGCTGGCCTATGCCATCGGCGTGTTGGAACCGGTCAGCTTTCTGGTAAAGGCCGCGGACGGCGACCCCGAGCGCAATGCGGAGATCGAGACCGCGCTGCGGCAGGAATTCGACCTCACGCCCGCGGGGATCATCCAGCAGCTCGATCTGCTGCAGCCCTTCTACTACGAGAGCGCGGCCTACGGTCACTTTGGCCGCACGGACGTTCGGTTCCCTTGGGAGCGGGTGCTGTGAGCCGGCACCCGCTCGGCAGCGTTCGAGGTCCGGCGCGACAAAACCGGTCTTGGGGTCTTACGGGGGTCCTCACATGAGCAACCATTACTCCCATCTGTCCGAGCTTGGTGTCTACGGATTCGACGAAGTCGAGCCGGTGCTGCTGGCCGCGCTCATCACCGAGGATCCCATGCTGCTGATCGGCCAGTCCGGTACGGGGAAGACCTACCTCCTGAACACCATTTCCGAGGCGCTGGGCCTCGAGCACCGGCACTACAACGCCAGCCTCATCTCGTTCGACGACCTGGTGGGGTTCCCCTATCCGGATAGCGCCCAGGAGCGGGTTCGGTTCCAGGAAACCCCGGCGACGGTGTGGGGCGCGGAGTCGGTGCTGATCGACGAGATCAGTCGCTGCAAGCCCGAGCACCAGAATCGGCTCTTCGCCCTGGTCCACGAGCGCCGTATCCAGGGCATCGCGCTGCCGAGACTGCGTTACCGCTGGGCGGCCATGAACCCCTGCTCGGGTGACCAGGAGTCCATCGACAACTATGCCGGATCGGAGCCGTTGGATCCCGCCCTCGCCGATCGGTTCGCGCTGTTCGTCGAAGCCGCCGACTGGGCAGCCCTCTCGGAGGAGGCCCGGCGCTGCATCGCCCAGCCCGGGGGCGAGGGCCGGATCGCCGACGACGGCAGGGCACTGAAGTCCAGGGTGGAGGGGTGGCGAGCGCTGTTCCAGCGCCAGCTCAAGCAGGTGCCCCCGGGCATCGTCGAGTACGCGGTGGCGGCGACCACGGCGCTCAACGGCGCTTCGGTGAGGATCTCCCCCCGGCGCTCCCGGCTGATCGCCCGCAGCCTGCTGGCGGCTTCGATCGCCGCGGACGGCGTCGCCGAAGAGATGTTCCGGATGGTTCTTCGGGCGTCCGTTCCCCAGCCCTGCTGGGGCGTGAAGGTCGGTGAGGAGGTCATCGCCGCCGCCCACCGTCTCGCCTGGGAAGTGGCCTATGCGGGCGTCTCCCCTTGGATCCACCGCTTCCATGCCGAATACGACCTGGGCGACAAGCTGGGCATCCTGCTCGCCGGATGCAGCGACCCCGATGAAGGGACCCAGGCGGTGGCCCAGCTCCTGGCCAGCGAGTCGCGGGTGCGCGCCGCCGCCTTCGCCTTTGCGATCTATCCGGCGGCGGCCCAGGGCAAGCTGCCCATCGGGCCCGAGGGCGTCAATGACCTGGGGCGCCTCGCCTCGCCGTTCCTCGCCGTCGATGGGGAGATCTCCTGGCAGGAGCGGGTGAACCAGGGGGGCTCGCAACACCCGGACCTCTCCCGCTATGCCGCCACGGTGGAACGCCTCGCAGGAGGCCGGCGCGAGCGCGCCAGGCAGTTCTTCGACTGGTGCCTGGTCGAGGACATCCAGGTCCCCGATCCGGCGGGGCTCGAAAGGATGATCAATTCCTGTGTGCAGCGGATCCGCCAGCTGAGGTCGACCCAATGATCGGTACCCTCGCCCCCGGCAGGGAGCGCGGCTGGGAACGCCGGGCCAACATCGGCGGGCCCATGAGCCGCACCCGCACCCTGCGAGTGGCCTCGAGCCTCCTCGGCAAGGACGAGGGGTTCATCCGGTGCCCGCGGATCATCCGCCTCGGGCTGCTGTTTCCCGAGGGCATCGACCCGGTGAATCTCACCAACGACCTGCTGCACGAGAGTGGATTCCAGCATCCCGAGGACTTGCGAGACTGTTTCGATCCGCCGCCGATGCCCTACCTGTGCCGGCCGGCGCCGCCTGGGTCACCGCGGCTGGAAGTGGCCGTGGCACCCGTGGAAGAGGTCCTGCGCCAGGCCTTGCTGCTGGGCCTATGCACGGCGTACCGCTACGACCCGCTGCGGGCGGTACTCTGGACCCAGGCCAGCCTCACACGGGCCCTCGACCTGTTCGACGCGGAGGGATTCTACGCATGAGTCCCCAGCGCTTCCGCGACCTGCTCCGCGAGCTCATCGACGACAACCCCTTCGCCGTCCGCGCGGTCCTGCGCATCTGCGAGGTGCGCTTCTGTGAGACCGTGCCGACCCTGGCCGTGACCTGCGAGCATCGGCCCATCCTGCTCGTCAATCTGGAATTCGTCAGCCGGGAGTGCTGTTCGGACGACGAGGTAAAGGCGGTCATCTGCCATGAGCTCCTGCACCTGGTGCTCCGCCACACCGAGACCCAGACTCCCATCACACGGGCCCAGCACCTCGCCTTCGATGCCGTGATCAACGCCATCATCCACCGTGGCCATGGCGCGAGCTGGTCGTCGATGATGTCGCGCTACTACGCCGAGGAGACCGATCTGCGCAGGCTCCTGCGGCCGATGAACGAGGTGGAGGCTCGCGTCTGGGAGCAGCACCGGAACGCGCGCGGGAGCGAGCGGCTGCCCCCCTGGGTCTACGCCTGGGCATCGCTCTATGAGGGCCGTCTGGTGGCGGACGACATCGCCGAATTGGCCCAGAGTCTCTCCACCCCGTCCCGGGCGGGGCGCATCGGCATACCCTCCCCCTTTGCCGGGAGCACAGGATTGCCCGAGGACATCGAGCACAGCCTCTTGGGCGACCACGCGAGCCTTGGCGAGCCGCTGGACCCCCGATTGGCCAAGGCCCTCGACGAAGCCCTGCGATCGATGAACGGGTCAGGTATCTGGCGTGGCCCCAAGAACCGAGGGGTGGGGGCCAACCCCTACGAGGCGCTCTTCACCGCGAAACCCTCGGCGGCGCTGGCACGATGGCGCCGAGAGGCCCTGGCCGTTCTGAGACGCCACCTGATGCCGGATCCGAAGTCTCGCATCCTGGAGGCACGTTCCGAGGATCGACCCCTTCCGGTGCTGTCCGTGGGCGACCGCCGGGCATTCCTGCAGGCCCGATGGTCCCCCTTCCTCCCCGAGGCGACCTGGTCCCTGGAGCGGCGAAGGAGGTCCGGCACGGCTCAGGTCTATCTCGACGTGTCCGGGTCGATGAATGCGGAGATGCCGGAGCTCATCGCCTTGCTGCAGCGGCTGTCGGGCCATATTCGCCGGCCGTTCTGGGCCTTTAGCGACGAGGTGGCGCCGGCCACCATCAAGGAGGGGCAACTGGTGACCCAGACCAGCGGCGGCACCTCGATGGCCTGTGTGCTCGAGCATCTGGCGCTCACCCGGCCCGAATCGGCCGTGGTGGTGACCGACGGCTACATCGAGGATCTGCCCAGGGCTCTGGTGCAGAAGGTCTCTGCCACCCGGCTCCACGTCCTGCTCACCCGCGATGGCTCCCCCGGGCAGCTCGCCCGGGCGGGGATCCCCTACACGCAACTGGCGGCCTTACCCCAATGATCCGCCTCGCCGAAATGGTCCTGCCGGGTCACCCGGACAAGTTCTGCGACCAGGTGGCGGACGCCGTCGTCGCGGAGTGCCTCAGGATCGACCCGGACGCCTACTGCCAGGTGGAAGTGGGCGTCTGGTCCGATCGGGTGTGGCTCACCGGCGCGACCTGTACGCGGCGCCCGCTGGCGCGCGATCTCACCGAGCTCGTGGTCGGTGTGGGGCTCGCCATTGGGTACCGACCGGGCAACCACATCGATGCGACGCGTTACCGGGTCGAAGACGCGGTCTGTCGCCAGACGGGCGACCCCACTCCCTGGACCCACCAGGTCAACGACCAGTGTGTCGTCGTCGGTTGGGCCGGCTACGATGAGAGGACCCGCTGGATGCCCCCCGAGCAGTTCCTGGCGGATGCCCTGCGGCTGGGTCTGGTGGAGTCCTATCAGCAGGGCGCGCTGCGCGGCTGCGGGCCGGACGGCAAACTGATGGTGCGGCTGCGCGAGAACGGAGAGGACTGGCACCTGGAGCATCTGCTCGTGTCGCTGCAGCAGCCGCGGGATGCAAGTTTCACCTGGGTCTGCGAAGGGATCGCGGCCGTGCTCCGGAGCGTCTACGAGCGGACCAGGTCAGCGGATCCCCGCTGGCGAGCGCCGTGGGACCAGGTGGAGTTGCTGCTCAACCCGAACGGTCCGCTCGTCCAGGCGGGCAGCGACGGGGATAACGGACAGACGGGGCGCAAGCTGGTGATGGACTTCTACGGCCCGCGGGTTCCCCTCGGAGGTGGTGCCCTGTCGGGAAAGCACCCCACCCACATCGACCGTCTGGCGTCGAAGGAGCACAGGAAGCGGAAGCGAGTGCGACGCCCCCCGCGTAGCCGTAG
>CAZFHV010000150.1:0-8531 GCA_964519095.1 uncultured Chromatiaceae bacterium
CTCTACGGCTACGCGGGGGGCGTCGCACTCGCTTCCGCTTCCTGTGCTCCTTCAAGGAAGGACACTGGCTGGACGTGGTGGGGTTCGGCGTGTTGCGGGGCGAGTTTTTCGCAGCGGGGGATGCGCTGCCGCAACGAGCGAGAGCATGAGTCAGATCGAGACGGGCAAGCCGCCCTTTGGTCACCTGCGCTACTGTGTGCGCTGGTGCATGGCGGAGACCCAGGAAGGCCTGGCTTTCGATGAATGGGGCGTCTGTCGGACCTGCCAGTCGGGGGAGCAGAAGATCCACATCGACTGGGTGGCCCGGAAGAAGGAACTGCGCAAGATACTGGAGGAGGCCAAGAGAAAGGCGGGCACTAATTATGACGGCATCATCTGCTGGTGCGGGGCGAGTCCATCGCCGAGTCCTCGGGGCAGGCCTCCTACGACAAGCCCGTGCATCGGTTCGACAGAGACTACTTCCCCAAAATCTCCGCCAAGCTGAAACCCCACGAGATAGTGTGCGAATACCTTTCCGAGCGCGACCTCAATCCCTTCAACGTCTCCCACGGTGGAGGAGATCGAGCGGGTCGGGGTGTTCGGCATCCACTTGGAGGACTACATCTTCTGGGACGACGAGCGCCAGACCGAGTTCGTGTGCGACACTTATCGCTGGCGCGAGACCCAGATCGAGGGCACCGATAAGCGCTACACAAGCGCTGAGTGCATCATGCCCGGAACGCATGACTTCAGCTGCTGCCTCAAACGGGGGGTACGGGCGCGCCACCTTCCTCGCCAGCGTGGATGTGCGAGCCGGGCTGCTCACCCGGGAGGAGGGGTTCGCCCTCAATGCCGTCGACTTAAGTTAGCGACCCCGGCAAGCCACCTTGAGCGGCTCGCAAGACAATGCCCACGACTTTGCTGGGTGATTGTTATTTCTAGTCTGCCCAGGTCGGCGAGGGACAGGGCGGCGAAGGCGTTCCGTGGCTATCTCCATGGGTGCTTAGACTGACAGCGATATTAACAGATACAGTGAGTTACTGCTAAAAAAGACGGCATTTGGTTCGCCCTCGCCGCCGAGCATGATTCCGAGCGTCCCGAAGCCATGGACTACTACCTCAGGATCACGGGCATGAGCGAGGAGGAATTCTACCGAACCAAGAAGGCTAAACGGGTAGAGAAGCTCAAGGACGTCAATGTGCCCCTGCATCCAAAGCGCGCGCCTAACGAGGAACGCTTCCAGCCTTTCATGGAATACATGGTCGCGGAAATGGGGAAAAAGGAACACGGCGATGTGTGACGGCTTCTTCGACGTCGGCGTGAGAGGCATAACCCATCTCGTCACACACATCTCCACTAAATCGCGCCGCGGCTTAGGCGAACTCGCAACTCGTTGATTGTCATCGCCTGCGGGTCGCGACGGTTGGGCGGAAGACATTCTGTAACTCTTTGATTCTGCAGCGTCCCCAGACTTGTGTATAACGAGATGCCGTCAACCGGAGTCGGCGTAGATCGGGTTGAGGCCGTAGAAAAACCCTTTCATGGAATTTCGCACCTCGAAAAGTCAAATAGATACGTCACAGGAAGTGGTTCAAAATGAGGTTTTTCTAGAGCCTCTGTACAGCCTCGTTCGGCGCGCGTCGCCGTATTTTCCCGCTACACAGATACGTTACCGCGAGCCGTAACCCGACATTGCGCCCCGGAATGTCCGGTTACGCTGCGCGTACCCGACCTACAAACTACAAAACTAATTCAACCCTTCCCGAAAAAAGAGTCGCCGCGGGGGATCCCCGCGGCGGCCGTCACAGAAAGGTGGAAAGCCTTCGCTTAGGGGGTGAACTTGCTGATGCGCGTGGACCAGTTGGCGAGGGCGGTGCGTACGCCAGGTCCGTGGCTCGCCCCGCCGCAGGTGCCCAGCAGGTTGTCGCCGGTTCCGCCGGCGAAGAAGGGGCCGCCCCAGTCCGTGTAGCTGCAAACACCGCCGATGTACTCGCTGGCGATCCAGACCGAGTTGCCATCCACGGCCGCCGCGCCATAGTCGCCCCAACGGGTGGGTGGTGGGTTGACCTGTGCCTTGTAGCCCGTGAAGCCATCGTCCTGGGCGGGGCCAGTGCCGCCGGGGACGAGGGTCCATGGGCCGACGCCGACCAGGGCATCGATCGGCGCGTAGGCCGCGCTCGGGTTCAGGGTGCCGCCCGTCGCGGTGAAGGCCATCACCCCGCGGCCGCTCGGGGTCACGCCGATCGCCGGGTAGGTGAAGTCATAGCCGACCGCGCCCAGATAGCCCTGCATCACGACCTTGCCCGCGGCCGGGTTGAGGATGTACCAGGCGATGCCGGCGCGCTGCGGGCCAACATCGGGAGTCAAGGCCGTATCGAGGGCTCCCCAGAGCTTGCCGTTGGCGTACATTACCTGCTGCATGCGGGTGTCGTTCGAGTCCGGGCGCGAGATCACCTCGTTGTGCGCGGGCTGGCCGCCGAACAGCAACCGCCAGCAACCCGTCTGACCATTGAACAGTAAAGTGGTCGTGTCGTTGATGCAGTAACCTTGGGGGGTCGCGGTCGTCGCCAGCATCCCCGATCCGGGCTGTTGCATTTTCGGCGGCACGGCGTACTGCCCGACGGTCACCAGCTTATTCGTCAGGCTCAGCGCGGGCGTCGCGGTGTCTAACGAAGCAGTGTTGGTCAAGGTCCAGAGCACCAGTTGAGTCGAGGTGTTGGAGCCACCTGCACCACTTTTGGGATTGGTCGCTTCGGTAGCTGCGTTCGAGCTCAGGAAGTACTCGGTGCCACCGTTGTTCAGGTTGAAGGAGCCTGCGCCTGGCGACTGGGCCGGCCAGACAGTGAAGCCCGGTTGGGTCGAGCCGGCATCGCTCGGGGCGTTGACCATGCCGGAGGTGTCGATGTGGACCATCGTCATGTTCGCCGCCCCGGCGGCCAGCTGAGCCTTGGAGAGGGCGTAGATCTGGGCCCCGCCGAAGCCGTTGCAGCACCAGGGGTAGGCATTGGTGGTCAGGTAGATGCCGTAGGCGTCGGCGCCGATGTGGGGGTAGTCGCCAAGGTAGGGGCCGGGGTTCTGACCGCCCGTGTTCGTGCCGTCGTTGGTGACGTCGATCCGGTAAATGTTCCACAGCCCGGTCGGGTCCGACGTCTTGCTGACCGCGAGGTCGAGGTGGTTCACATCCGTGAACGCGCCCGTCGCCGGCACGACCTCCATCGTCAGCACGACGACAAAAAAGCGCTGTGTGGCCGCGTCGTACAGGCAGCTCGGGTCGGTGACGAACTGGCCACGAATGCCAGTGGTGCGGTTGACCGCCGGCGGATAGCCGAAGAAGGAGTTCAGGTCTACCGCATGGTTCACGTCCCGTGGGAAGCCGGAGACGATGTTGGTGGCCGTGTTGTCCGGCAGGCCCGACTGTCCGGAGGTGTCGAAGATGTTGAGCACATCGTTCACGGCCTCCAGCACGTAGCCGTTCCCAACGCAGAGGGCCTGGTCGGGCGGTTCGGTCGTGAACTGGTTCCCGCCGCGGGCGTAGCGCTGCTGGTAGTGGTTCAGGCCCTCAAAGCCCGTGACGAACTGCGGGTTCGATTTGGCCTTCTTGCCGCTGTGTACCGAGACACCCTTGCCGCCCCCCTTCGAGAGGCTGCGGTTGACGATCGTACCAGGATAGGGACCGGGGCTTCCATCGGCCTCGTCCTCCTGCCCGGGAAACTCCGCCTGGGTGACGTCGCTATCACCGGAAGGGATAAAGTCGCCGACTTCAGGGGCTGCGGTACCCCCGTTGAGGATCTGCAGCGCGGCCCCTCGGGCAAACAGGGGCGTGCTCCCCCCTGCGACTAGGACGCCGAATAGGCCGAACAAGACGACAACCGATGCTAACCACTCAGGGATTCTCTTTAGGGCTTTGATACAAATACGCTCCTGCTGATAAAATAGTGTCAATAAAACCAGATACTTACCGACAACGGCACTTGACAAGAAACTTAGTCCGGCTGTCGCAGATATTCAAGAACGGCCCCTCGGCGCGACGGCACGCGAATGCCCTGTGATCCAAGGGTTAGCAGTCAGCGCCTCGCGACGGTGGAGCCCGTGGCCGCCTCACGGAGCCCCCGGCTCAACTTCCGGGCACGGTCGACCAATCGCTTGATTGGATCCGCTAGGGCGGGACCCTTCCTCGGGCGGGGGATGGCCCGGGCGGATGAGCATGGGGACCGACACAGCGCCGCTTGGGATCCCGGAGCGCGTCTTCCCGCGAGCCATCCTCGGGCCCGCCGGCGGCCCCAAGGACAGCGGTGGAGGGAACCCTTATAATCCTCGCGCGCCGCGGCGGACCCTCATCTTGTCCGTTTGTCCCTCCCCGGCTGCCCGAACAGGTCAAGGCGCCTGCTGCCGCCGGCTCCCCTCGGGCGGACTCCCCCAGCGATGACCCAGGAACAGCATGAGCTACCACTCCCTCGTCTTGGTCAAACAGGTCCCGGATACGGCCAACATCTCCGGCCAGGTGATGAAGCCGGACGGCACGGTCAACCGCAGCAAGCTACCCACCGTGTTCAACCCGGAGGACAAGGTGGCCCTTGAGCTCGCCCTGCAGCTTCGGGACCGTTACGGGGGCACGGTCCGGGTGCTGACCATGGGGCCCCTGAAGGCTTCGGACCTGCTGCGCGAGTGCCTTTACATGGGGGCCGACGAGGCCTTCCTGATCAGCGACCGCAAGTTCGCCGGCGCCGATACCCTGGCCACCTCCTACGTGCTCGCGCAGGCCATCCAGAAGATCGGCGGCTACGACCTCATCTTCGCCGGTCGCCAGGCCATCGACGGGGATACCGCCCAGGTCGGCCCCCAGACCGCCGAGAAGCTGGGCATCCCCCAAATCACCTATGCCGAGCAGATCCTCTCCGCTGAGGGGGACCGGATCAGCGTCAGGCGCAAGATCGACGGCGGCTTCGAGGTCCTGGAGGGGCGCCTCCCCCTGCTGATCACGGTGGTGAAGGACGCCGCGGTGCCGCGCCCCTTCCTGGCCAAGCGGGTGATGGCCTACAAGAATGCCCACACCCTGCTGGAGCTGGAGAAGATGACCGAGGCCAACTCGCTCCTCTACGTCGACCAGCTCAAGGACGAGTACATCGCCCGCAACCTCTTCATCCCCACCCTGACCACGGACGACCTGGACGTGGACGTCAAACGCTGCGGCTTGCACGGCTCCCCCACCAAGGTGCACAAGATCGACTCGGTGGTGCTGGGGGGCAGCGAGCACGAAAAGGTGAGTCCGACCAAGGAGGGCATGCACGCCCTGGTCGAGCGGTTGATGGAAGATCACATCTTCGGATAGGCGCCATCCCATGAATAACGACAACCACCAAGTCTGGGTCTACATCGAGCAGCGCAACGGCAAACCCGCGGACGTGAGCTTCGAGCTGCTCTCTAAGGGCCGCAAGCTGGCGGAGACCCTCCAGGGCGAGCTCAAGGCGGTGCTGATCGGGCAAGATCTGCAAGCCCTGGCCCAGGAGACCTTCCGCTACGGCGCCACCGAGGCCCTGGTGGTGGATCACCCGGACCTCAAGGACTACAACACCCTGCCCTATGCCCGGGTGCTGGGGGGGCTGGTGGACCAGCATCGGCCCCGCATCCTGCTGTTCGGCGGCACCTTCATCGGCCGTGACCTGGCCCCGCGGGTGGCCTCCCACACCCAGAGCGGCCTGACCGCGGACTGCACCGATCTGCAGATCTCCGACGTCACCTACCTGCGCAAGGACTACAAGGACCTGCTCCTGCAGATCCGCCCCGCCTTCGGTGGCAACATCATCGCCACCATCATCTGCCCGGATTCCGAGGTCCAGATGGCCACGGTGCGCGAGGGGGTGATGGAGAAGCTGCCTCTGGCGGAGCCGGTGGCGGGCCGCATCACCGAGGTCCCCTATGAGCCCCACGAGCTGGACCAGGTGGTGCGCATCATCGAGCGCCACCAGGAGGAGAACCGGGTCAACCTCAAGGCCGCCCCCATCATCGTGGCCGGTGGCTACGGCATGGGCTCCAAGGAGAGCTTCCGCCTCCTCTACGAACTGGCGCATACCATCGGCGGCGAGGTGGCCGGCAGCCGGGCGGCGGTGGACGCGGGCTACATCGACCATCCCCGCCAGGTGGGCCAGACGGGGGTCACCGTCCGCCCCAAGCTCTACATCGCCTGCGGCATCTCCGGGGCCATCCAGCACCGCGCGGGCATGCAGGATGCCAAGAAGATCATCGCCATCAATTCCGACCCCGAGGCGCCGATCTTCTCCATCTGCCACTACGGCATCGTGGGCGACGTGCGGGAGATCATCCCGATGCTCATCGACGCCTACAAGCACAAACTCAAGTAGCCGAGTCCGACATGGCCAACTTCTTCACCGACAACGCCGACCTGCAGTTTCAATTCAAACGCCTGCACATCCAGGAGGTGGTGGAGATCGCCGAGCACGGCTACACCGAGGCGGCCGAGTACAACTATGCCCCCACCGATTACGAGGACGCCCTGGACAACTACCGCAAGGTGCTGGAGATCGTCGGGGACATCACCGGCAACTTCATCGCCCCCCGGGCGGCGGCGGTGGACGAGGAGGGCTGCCACTTCGAGGACGGCCGGGTGCGCTATGCCCGGGGTACCCGGGAGGCCCTCGACCAGCTCACCAAGGCGGAGCTGATGGGCTTCACCCTGCCGCGGCGCTACGGGGGGCTCAACTTCCCCACCAGCATCTACACCATGGCCATCGAGATGGTGTCCCGGGCCGAGGCCTCCCTCATGAACCTCTTTGGCCTCCAGGACATCGCCGAGACCATCAACAGGTACGGTGACGAGGCCCAGCGCCAGGAGTTCCTGCCGCAATTCGCCGACGGCTCCGCCACCGGCGCCATGGCCCTCACCGAGCCGGACGCGGGCTCGGACCTGCAGGCCGTGAACATGCACGCCTACCAGGACGCCGAAGGCCAGTGGCGGCTCAAGGGTGTCAAGCGCTTCATCACCAACGGCAACGGCGACGTCCTGCTGGTGCTGGCCCGCACCGAGCCGGGCACCAAGGACGGCCGGGGCCTGAGCATGTTCGCTTGCTATGGCCGCGACAACGTCAAGGTCAGGCGCATCGAGAACAAGCTCGGCATCCACGGTTCCCCCACCTGCGAGCTGCAGTTCAACGACACCCCCGCCCAGCTCATCGGCAAGCGCAAGTTCGGGCTCATCAAGTACGTCATGGACCTGATGAACGGCGCCCGGCTGGGTGTGGCCGCCCAGGCCTTGGGGATAGCCCAGGCGGCCTACGAGGAGGCCCTGAGCTACGCCAAGGCCCGGGAGCAGTTCGGCAAGACCATCTACAACATCCCCGTGGTCACCAACATGCTCATCGACATGCGGGTGACCCTCGAGAGCGACCGTTCCCTGCTCTATGCCGCGGCCAAGTGGGTGGACTTGCGCAACAAGCTCGAAGAGAAACTCGAGCACCTCAAGGCGGAGGGCAAGGACCAGTCCTCGGATGCCGCGCGGCTCAAGGACGCCAGCCGCATCGCCGCCCTGCTCACCCCCATGGCCAAGTACGTGCTCACTGAGAACGGCAACCGGATCGCCTACGACGCCCTGCAAGTCCACGGCGGCACCGGCTACATGAAGGAGTTCAGCGTCGAGCGCCTTACCCGGGATGCGCGCATCACCAACATCTACGAGGGGACCTCACAGCTCCAGATCGTGGCCGCCATCGGCGGGGTGGTGAACGACATCTTCGCGGAGCACTTCAGCCAGAAGGAGCGCAAGGAATACAAGGGTGCCCTGGTCGGGCTGGCGGACGGGCTCAAGGAGATGCGGGCCCTCTTTCTCGACTGCCTCAAGTACGTGACCGACAAGCCCGACAAGCAGCTCCAGAGCGTGGCCGCCAAGGAGTTGGTGGAGATCTACTCCTACCTCTACACCGGCTACCTCTTGATGGACGAGGCAGAGACCGACAGCCGTAAGGTCTTCATCGCCAATCGCTACATCCTGGGCGCCGCCGCCAAGGCCCTACGCAACGCGGCCCTCATCAAGAAGGACGCCTACGCGGATCTGCTCCACGCGGACGAAATCCTGGGCTGATCCCAGAGGGGAGGTATCGCCCATCCAACGACGTCTTTGTGCTCTCCCCAAGCCCTGGCTGGTGACCCACTGTCGCGGCCTGGTTTCCTGAGGCCGTGACGCCCTAAGCGCAAGGGGTACCGCCAGGGAAGCGATTCAGCCCCGCCTCGGGTTAGACCTCCACCCAAGCGGTAGCTTCCAGGCCGATATCCGCGCTCAGCTTAGCCGAGCCCGCGTTAGAGCCCACCCCAGCGCCCTTACCGGGTGCCCAGCCGGTTATTCCGCGGGCAAGGGAATCGGCAACCCTTTCCCAAGCATGTTCAGCAAGCTCGCGACCAGGGGATGCCCCAAAGGAGCTCCGCACGGGGCTGAATTATCGATGCGACGCGACTGCGAAAACGCCATGCAACACGGGAACCGATCCCGTAAGCAATCTAGCAATAATAACTTGAACACTTCATAACGTCAGACTACGATGCGT
>CAZFHV010000151.1:0-8389 GCA_964519095.1 uncultured Chromatiaceae bacterium
CAGATGCGGCCCTTGACCTCCCCATCGAGGGGGTCCTCGAAGCGCTTGATGGGGAACACTTCGCAGCGCTTGCGGGTCCAGCCGGAGAAGCCGTAGATGGCGTAGCGGTCCCCCAGGGTCTCCAGGGCCTCGGCGAGCAGGATCAGGGACTCCCGCTCCGCCTCGTTCACCCAGCCCTTGGTGGAGCCGGACATGTCCACCATCAGCAGCACGGCGATGTTGCGCTCGTCCCGATCGAGGCGGGTGAAGAGCCGGTCGCTCAGCTCCAGCCCCGCCTGGACCTCGGCATAGCCCTCCACCAGGGCATCGATGTCCAGGTCCTCGCCGAAGGGCTGGCGCTTGAGCACCCGGTCCTCCCCGCGCAGGACCTCGAAGCTGCGGCGCAGGGACTTCACCAGCCCCCCGTGCTTGGCGAGGGTGCGCCGGTAGAAGTCGAGCCCCGCCGGCCGGACCTCCTGCTCCCGCAGCACGCACCAGCCCTTGCGGTGTTGCTGGCGCTCGTAATCCCACTCGGGATAGAGGAAGGCGCCCTCCTCGTGGTAGGTGCCGGCCCACACCGACTCCGGGTCCCGTCCCCCGCCCAGACCCCGCTTGTAGAGTCCGGAACCGGCGGCCACCAGGTAGTCGGGGGGGATCTCGCCCAGGTCCTGGATGACGCTCTCCACGGTGGAGGCCAGCTGCTCGGGGGGTGCCACCGGCTTGCCGTCGAGGAAGAGGTCGTAGGCGAAGCCCTCGGGGAGGTCCTGGTCCGGGCGCGCCCGCAGGCCGAAGCGTTCGCGGGTCTCGGGCAACAGCTCCGCCTCGGGTTCTTCCTCTCCCGGCGGACGGCCGTCCGCCTCCTCGATCAGCCGGGCGAGGGCGATGCGGAACTGGTCGCGCTCCCGCGCCAGACGGGCCTCCAGCACCGCCCCTACCCGATCGGGGAAGAGTCGCCCCTGGTCGCAAAAGGGCGGGGGACAGGGAACATCGGCGAGCCGATCCAGCAGCCCCAGGCTGTCGCCCAGTGTCGCCTCCGGCCGCCGCAGTCCCCGGGTCAACTCACCCCAGGAGGGATCCGCGGGCGGGTCGAGGGCCGCGCGCAGGGCCCGCAGGTCGCGGTACAGGCCCGGGAAGTCCCGCTCGATGCAGGCGTCGAGCCGCACCGTCTCCAGGGCGTGGAGGCGGCTGAGTAGGCCTTCCGGCCGAACCCAGCGGGCCACCGCTTCCACGAGGACCCCGCCGCGCCAGGTGCCGTACCAGTTCTGAGCCCACTGGTGCACCACCTGGGCCTTGTATAGGCGGAAGTTGGCCTCCTTCTCGGGCAGGCGCCCCTGCACGGGGGGCAGGAACAGGGTTTCGGTGTCCGTGAAGGTCTCGGCCGCCGAGGCCACCTTGAGACCGCGGCCCGCAAGCGCCAGGACGAAGCGCTCCAGCACCCCCTGCACGTCCTCCAGGGCCACCCCGGCGAGGCGCTCTTGGCGGTTGGCGGCGAAGCCGGCCACGTCCTGCAGGGCGCGGACCGCTGGAAGCTGACCCTTGTGGTCGTAGAGGTCCATGGCGTGGAGCAGCCATTGCTCCACCGCCTCCAGGTCCATGAGCCCCATCGCCTCGGCGGCGAAGGCGGTGAACTGGTAGGCGAGCTCGGAGTTGCTGTGGGCGATGACGGGGCCCCAGCGCAGCACGAACTCCTGGCGGTCCCGGTCGAAGGCGGCCAGGGCGCGGGCGGGACCGGCGGCGGTGCGCCGGGAGGAGAGGGCCGGGAGCAGGTAGGCGTCCATGCGCAGCTCCAGGGCACCGGCGTCCAGGGGATCTCGGAGCTGACTCATCGGCAAACGGCCCGCGCCGGCCGGGTGGGATCAGAAGAGGGAGGCACTCAGCTCGTTCATGGCCGCCAGGAGGTCCCGATCGTCGCTCAGGGCTTGGGCGATGGCGGCGCGACAGGCCCCCACCGGCGCCACCCCGGCGGCGATGAGCTTGGCTGCATGGACCAGCAGCCGGGTGGAGGCCCCCTCGTCGAGACCCTGGCCCTTGAGGTTGCGGGTCATGTGGGCGAACTTGACCAGCTGCCGGGCGGTGGGGGGCTCCACACCGGACTCCCGCTCGACGATGCGCTGCTCCAGGGCGGGGTCCGGGTAGTCGAACTCCAGGGCCACGAAGCGCTGGCGGGTGCTCTGCTTGAGGTCCTTGAGCACGCTCTGATAACCGGGGTTGTAGGAGAGGGCGAGGCAGAAGTCGTCCGGTGCCTCCAGGAGCTCCCCGAGCTTCTCCATGGGCAGGGAGCGCCGGTCGTCCGCCAGGGGATGGATCACCACCGTGGTGTCCTTGCGCGCCTCCACGATCTCGTCGAGGTAGCAGATGGCCCCCGCCCGCACCGCCCGTGCCAGGGGGCCGTCCATCCAGATCGTCTCGCCCCCCTTGACCAGGTAGCGGCCCACCAGGTCGGAGGCGGTGAGGTCGTCGTGGCAGGAGACGGTGATCAGGGGCCGGCGCAGCCGCCAGGCCATGTGCTCCATGAAGCGGGTCTTGCCGCAACCCGTGGGCCCCTTGAGCAGGACGGGCAGGCGGTTGCGGTAGGCGGCCTCGAACACCCCGATCTCATCGCCCAGGGGCTCGTAGTAGGGCTCCTCGGCGATGAAGTGGGTCTCGGGCTGGATGGCCCGGGCGCTGGGGTGCGACAAGCTACGGCTCCTCGGCTGGACTCGCCCCAGAGGGTGGGGCCGGCGCCCCCCGGATCAACCCCGATGCTGTGGCGCCTCAGCGCCGACCGCCGAACAGGGACCCCAGCACCCCCCGCACGATCTGCCGCCCCACCTGGGTCCCCAAGGAGCGCAGGGCACTGGTGGCGAAGGCCTCCAGGGGCGAGGCGCCGCGCCGGGTGCTGCCCCGCTCGCTGGCCACCGGAACCTGGGCCTCCGCCTCGGCGGCCGCCGCCTTAGCCGCACGCCGCTGCAGGATCTCGTAGGCGGACTCCCGGTCGATCTCCTTCTCATAGGTCCCGTACACCACCGAGGCGCGGATCAGAGCCTGGCGGGCGGCGGGCTCGATGGGGCCGATCTGGGTGCCCGGCGGGACCACCAGGGCCCGCTCCACCGGAGTCGGCTTGCCCTCCCCATCGAGCACCGACACCAGGGCCTCCCCCACCCCCAGCTCGGTGATGGCCTGCTCCGTGTCCAGCCCCGGATTGGCGCGGAAGGTCTGAGCGGCGGCCCGCACCGCCTTCTGGTCCTTGGGGGTGAAGGCCCGCAGGGCGTGCTGTACCCGGTTGCCGAGCTGGCCCAACACGCTCTCAAGGATGTCGAGCGGGTTCTGGGTGACGAAGTAGACCCCCACCCCCTTGGAGCGGATCAGCCGCACCACCTGCTCGATCTTGTCCAGCAGCACCTTGGGGGCCTCGTCGAACAGCAGGTGGGCCTCATCGAAGAAGAGCACCAGCCGCGGCCTCTCCGGGTCCCCCACCTCCGGGAGCTGCTCGAAGAGCTCCGACATCAGCCAGAGCAGAAAGGTGGAATAGAGAGCCGGGGTGTGGATGATCTTGTCCGCCGCCAGGATGTTGACCAGGCCCTGGCCCCGCTCGTCGGTCTGCATCAGGTCCGCGAGCACCAGTGCGGGCTCCCCGAACAGCCGCGCTACACCCTGGTCCTCCAGCATCAGCAGCCGGCGCTGGATGGTCCCCACGCTCGCCGGGGAGACGGTTCCGTACTGGGCCCGCAGCGCCCCCGCTTGCTCCGCCACGTACTGGAGCAGGGCCTTGAAGTCCTTGAGGTCCAGGAGCAGCCAGCCGTTGTCGTCCGCCACCCGGAAGACGATGCTCAGCACCCCCTCCTGCACCTCGTTGAGGTTCAGGAGCCGCGCCAGCAGCAAGGGGCCCATGTCGGAGATGGTGGTGCGAACCGGGTGCCCCTGCTCCCCGAGGATGTCCCAGAAGGTGACGGGTACGGGGGCGTAGGAGAAGCCCTCGAGGCCCAGCTCGGCCACCCGCTTCGTCACCTTCGGGTTGTTCCCGCCGGGCTGGCAGATCCCGGAGAGGTCGCCCTTGACGTCCGCGAGGAAGACCGGCACCCCGATGCGGCTGAAGGACTCCGCCAGCCGTTGCAGGGTGACCGTCTTGCCGGTGCCGGTGGCCCCGGCCACCAGGCCGTGGCGGTTGGCCATGCGGGGCAGGATGGGGATCTCGTGCTTCCCCTTGGCGAGGAGGATGGAATCGGTCATGGGCTTGGCTCCGTTGAAGGGCCCCCAGCCTGCGGGGGGATTGCTCGGCGCAAGATTAACCGGGCGGGGCGGCGAATGCCACGCCGGCCCGGGCGTCTTCCCGATCCCCGTTGCGATGCGTCATGGACGCCCAACCGCTCCCTTCGGGATACTGGTTCTTGTCAGTCGGTTCGGGCCAGTGGGCAAGGGGAGGTGGCCATGATCTACCAGATCGACGAGGCCCTGAGGCGCCGGGCCCGCTCGCCCCACGAGCTGGCCATGGTCAACCTGCTGCTGTTCAACCTGCTCCTGTGCGCCGGTCTCCTGGCCAGCACCCTCGCCCAGAAGGGATCGGCGATCAGCAACCACCGCACCCTGATGGTTGCCCTGCCCCTCGCACTCTCGCTCCTGATCATCGCCTTCAGCTTCCTGCGCGCCCGAGGGGCCACCCGGAACGACCCCTGGTTCCTGGCCCTGCACTGGCGCCTCGCCACCCGCCGATACCTCATCCTCCTGGCCGCCTACGGGGTGGGGGCGGCCGTCATCGGCCTGGGGTGGCTGCTCTCGCTGGGCAATCCCAAGCTCCAGGAATTCCTGTTCCTGGCCTTCGTCCGGGTGGCGGCGGCGCCGATGCTGATCGGGGTGATGGTCGCCGCGGTGCTTGAGTCGAGCGCCCTCTACCAGGCCAGCCGCGGCGAGGTCCCCGATGCCCTGGCCCAACGTTACCCCCCGCCTCCCGATCTGGCCACAGCCCCGGCGGAGGCAGCCCCCTGAAGGCCCGGCGCCCCACCGGGTGCCATACTTGAGGCAGGGACAGCCACCGTGGGGGGGGCACCCATGAACGGCATCGAGCCGATGCTCCGCGACATCGAGCGCGAGGTGGCCTACACGCGCCGGCTCACCGGCATCGCCGCCTTCGACCCGCGGGTGATGCAGGCCTTGGGCGAGGTCCCGCGCCAGGCCTTCGTCCCCCCCGACCAGCAGCGCTACGCCTACGCCAATGGCCCCCTGCCCATCGGCCACGGCCAGACCATCTCCCAGCCCTACATCGTGGCGCTCATGACCGAGCTGCTCTGGCCCGAGCCGGAGGACCGGATGCTCGAGATCGGCACCGGCTCCGGCTACCAGACCGCGGTGCTCGCCCGCCTGGTGCGCCAGGTCTACAGCCTGGAGCTGGTGCCCGAGCTGGCGTGGACGGCCGCCGAGCGCCTCGCCCGCCTCGGCTACGGGAACGTCACCTGCCGGGAAGGGGATGGCCACCTGGGGTGGCCGGAGGAGGCCCCCTTCGATGGCATCATTGTCACCGCCGCCGCCCGCACCATCCCCCCGGCCCTGGTGGAGCAGCTCGCGCCCGGGGCGCGGCTGGTGATCCCGGTGGGTCCGCCCTACGGCTACCAGGAGCTCAAGCTGGTGGAGAAGGACCTCGCGGGTGCCCTCAGCGTGCGGGACATCCTGGGGGTGGCCTTCGTGCCCCTGGTCCGGGCCGGTGGAAGGCAGGCGGAGCCATAGGGTGAACCGGGGCCCGGTGCCGTGCCTGCCCAGGCTGGGTGCGGTGGGCACGGGGCAGACCCTGGCGGGCCGGCCTCTGGCTTCGGAAGGGATAAGGGCTGGGGTTTGGGGTGAGGCGGGTCAAGCGCGGTCGAACCCGCGCCCACAAAGCCCATGCGCGTGGGGGCTCGATGCCGGGGGGAAGATCGAGTTCACGAAGAAGGCACTGCATCGCCTGCGGGCGGTCGAGGCGGTTGGCGAGGAGCAGCTAGAGCGGGCAGGCGGAACAACTCGGGGTGACGACCTGGGGGTAAAGCACGCGGTACCCGCATACCGGCGGCAGAAGGAGCCGGTTCGCGAGTCGATCTGCGCCGTCTAGATCGAGCGGAGCGTGCAAGCCCAACCGGCGCACGCCTTCCGGCGGGGCGAGCGTCGGGGGCGCTTCCGCGAGCTGACCCAAGTCGACAACTCGCCGCACATCTGCTTCCCGGGAAAGGGGTCGGCGCCCACGCTCCTGGCCTTCATCGACGACGCCACTGGGCGCCTGGTGCATCTGCGGTGCTTCGCGGAGGGATCACGGCTGCGTAGCTGCGCGCGGCTGATGAAAACCGGTGTCAAGAAAAGGGGAGGCCTCACGGCCTCCCCCGAACGCTACTCCACTGAAACTGCCGGCTTCAGAGGATTACCCCATGCGACGCACACGCCAGATGCCAAGCCAGCCCAGGCCGAGGGCACCGAGCACTAGCCCGAGAGGCCCAACGAAGGGGATCGGCAACGGGGTCTGGGTAATGGCGCGGTTACGCAAGACCACCGTCCAGTCCTCGTTATATCCCATTTCCAGGGGGAAGCAGGCCCATCCATTTTTGGGGGACAGCGAAGCGTTGCCGCTGATCGAGCCACCCACCAAGCTGTATTGGGCCCCCACGGGGATAAAACTCATCTTCCCGCGCTCGCAGATCTGGTAGGTGGCCGTATTCGCCGAAGGATCGCTCGACACCTTTGGCAGATAGGCACTCCAGGTTCCGTTGTTGCCGGTCGTTCCGCTGGCAACGGTCTCGCCATTCAGCCGCACCTCGATGTCCCAGCCTTTCGGGGGCTCGTCAGTACCACTGACCACCTTGGTCACCGAGAGGTAGGGATAGCGATCATTGCCGAAGGTACAGAGCCACTCATCACCGGCAACCGGCTGGCTAACCTGATTGGACACGGCACCGTTCCCGATCTGTTGTGGCTTGCCCAGTGCGGGATCGGGCGTGTACGCCTCGCAGGCGGCGCTACGGAACACCCAGTTGGTCGGCAGGGTAGCCAGACCCTCGGTGATGGTGTAAGTGTCCGGAGGCAAGGTATGGATAAACTCCTTTTTCTCACCGAGGTTCAGGCTGAACTTGCCAGTACGGCCCTTGGTGTTCTGGATCGTGAAGTTGAAGGGGCCCCCGCTCGTCGGATTGGTGCCACGACCTGTCGAGGCCAACACCTTCTGGACGATGATGGAACCGAGCTGGCGGTTCCCAAATTTCACCGTCCAGTCCACGCCGCCCGATACATCCAGGGCACCCGTATTGACGCAGGGACCCGGACTCTGGCCTTGCGGATCGGCATCGTCGCCCCAGTAGGCACCTGTCAACTGCCAGCCCGCCTTGGGCGTCTCGCAGACCTGGTAAATGCCACTGTAGGGCTCACATCCCTCATCTTCTTCCGGGTCGCAGTCGACCGGGACCCGGATATCGGGGGAGGTGCAGGACGCCTGGCCGTTTGCGTCCGTCACCAGGGTGCCGCAATTGGTGTCGGCCACGGTGAACTCGAAGCCCTCTAGCGGGCCCTCGCCCTCCTGACGCACACCGTCGCCGTTGAGGTCGTTGAACTTCTCGACGCGAATGGTGCCGTCTTTCCAGTTCTTGAACTTAAAGGTGAGATCGCGCTCGTCCAGGGTTACTTGGCGGCACGCCGGGAAACTGGTGCCCGCCGGCGGCAGCGTCGCATGCCAGAGGGCCTCCTGACCGGCGGGGGGATACTCGCAGATCTGATAATCCCCGTAGGTTACGTCCTGCCAGGTGGCCCGACCGTCGGCCGGCTCGGGTCCCTGCCCCGTGACTACGCAGTTGTTTTGGGTGGGAGGATCGGTGCCGGCGGGGTCCAGGCACATTGTCCATCCGTTGAGCGGTGGATCAGTGTCGGGGAAGTACTGAAAACCTGCCCGCGTCGTATCGTAGAGTTTCAGGGCACGCAGGGTGCCGACCCCTTCATACAAATACATCGCATTACTGATGTCCTCGGGAACTTGCGTTCTTGTCATACAACGGGGAGGGGCCTCAGTAACACCGGCGGAGACACCGTATAGGACGAGAGACGGGGCCTGCACGCAGGCTGTAAAGACCTCGTCCGCGGCATCAGAGGGAAGGCCGCTGAAAACCGCTGTGTTGGCGACAGCGCTTCCGCCCCCGTTGGTATTCGCAGGGATGCAGACCTCCGTGTAGCTCGGCGAACTGACACACACGGTTTGGCCAGTTAGGGGGCCGGTACAGTCCGCCGTGTCACAAAAAGGCGCGAACTCGTCGACTGTGCCAGAGCTTTGCTCCCAGAGCTGTATGCGCCAGGTCCAGTCAGCCCAGGACGGTGTAGGCGCGGCGAGCAGCACCAGCGCCAAGAGGCCCCCTACCCCCTTCCAGCGTGATTGTTGCAGTCTAGCAGCCTGTCGGACTTGAGCCTCGCGATGACCTTCTTGGGCCGTCAAGAC
>CAZFHV010000152.1:0-8314 GCA_964519095.1 uncultured Chromatiaceae bacterium
CTCTACGGCTACGCGGGGGGCGTCGCACTCGCTTCCGCTTCCTGTGCTCCTTCGTGGATGTGGTCGAACAGGATCTCGGTGCTGAAGCGCTCGACGTGCCGCAGCCTGCACTTAATCAACTGGCGACCCTGCCTGCCTGTCCGGAGCCCAGCATGAGGCGGCCCAACACCGCGATCGGACCCAAGGGGCCTGCATCGCGGCGGAAAATCCTTGTGGGACGGGTATACAATCTGCCCCTGAACTGCGGCCGGTGATCGGTGCGGGGGCGGGGAGGCGCAAGGCCCCCAGTTTCGATGCCAGGGAAGGGGCTCGACAACAGGGAGGGGACCCTGCTGGTGGCTGCGCGCCCGAGAGCCTTACAGCGTGTCTCCGGGCTGGTAAAGGAACCCCCATTCGCGTAAGCCTTCCGAACAAACGGTCTCCGGGCTGGTAACGGAACCCTCATGCTTATAGGCCTTCCCAAAGAGATCAAACCCCTGGAGGGGCGCGTGGCCCTGGTGCCCGCTGCTTGCGCGGAGCTGGTGGGGCTTGGTCATCGGCTGCTGGTGGAGCAGGGGGCGGGGGAGGCGAGCGGCTTTCCCGACGCCGCCTATGGGGCCGCGGGTGCCGAGCTGGTGGCCGATGCCGCCGGCGTCTATGGGGCGGCGGAGCTGATCGTCAAGGTCAAGGAGCCCGTCGGTCCGGAGCTCGACCTGCTGCAGCCGGGACACTGCCTCTTCGGCTTCCTGCACCTGGCGGCGAATCTGGAGCTGCTCGGGCGGTTGCGAGCGATCGGGCTCACGGCGGTGGCCTTCGAGACCCTGGAGGATCGGGGCCGTTTGCCGATCCTCGCCCCCATGAGCCAGATCGCCGGGCGCTTGGCCGTGCAGATCGGCGCCACCCTGCTGCTGCGGTCCCAGGGCGGTAAGGGATGCCTGCTCGGGGGGCTCGCGGGCACCGAGCGGGGTCGGGTGGTGGTGCTTGGGGCCGGCAACGTGGGTGGCGGTGCGGTGGAGATGGCCGCCGGCATGGGTGCCCAGGTGACGGTCTTCGATCGGAGCCCCGACAAGCAGGCGGCCATGCGGGCCCTGGGGGGTAACGTGACCGCCCTCTATCCCTATGCCGAGGCGATGGGGCTGGCCGTCGCTGGGGCGGACCTGCTGGTCGGAGCGGTGCTGGTTCCCGGTGCCCGGGCCCCCCGGCTGGTGTCCCGCGCCCAGGTGGCGGCCATGGAGCCTGGAAGCGTGGTGGTGGATGTGTCCGTGGACCAGGGGGGTTGCGTGGAGACCACCCGACCCACCACCTACGAGCGGCCCACCTATGTGGAAGAAGGGGTGGTGCACTTCGGCGTGACCAACATGCCGGGTGTGGTGCCACGCACCGCCTCGGGGGCGTTGAGCGCGGCCCTCATGCCCTACCTGCTCCGGCTTGTCGAGCCGGACTGGCGGGCGGATGGGGTACTTCGGGGGGCCATCAACGTGGATCGGGGCGGCATCCTGCATCCCGCCTTGCGGGATCTTTCCTGATCTCCAGCCCACCCATGCGATTATCTGTTAATCTTCATAATTTACCCGAGGCCGTAGGTAGGTAGCATTGGGACGGGCAACCCCGCAGGGACAGCTCACCTTCTCCGAGTACCTGGCCCGCGGCCTCCGCGAGGGGGCCATGTGGCTGCTGGTCTGTGTGGCGCTGTACCTGGTCTCCGCGCTGGCGACCTACTCCCCCGAGGATCCCGGCTGGTCGTACGTGGGACCGGCCCCCAGCGTGCGCATCGCCAACGCCGGGGGGCGGCTCGGGGCCTGGTTCGCGGACGTGGCCCTGTACCTGTTCGGCGTCTTCGCCTACCTCATCCCCCTCATGGTGGCCTGGAGCGCCTATCTGGTGTTCCGGCGCACCCCCCCGCCGGGGGCCACCCAGCTGCACCTGCTGGCCCTGCGCTGGTTCGGCTTCATCCTGACCCTCGCCGCGGGCAGTGCGCTGGTGGACCTCTACTTCGGGCCCCTGAAGCTGCCCTGGCCCAGTGGCGTGGGGGGGATCCTGGGTCGGGTACTGACCCAGCAGCTGGTAGCGGTGCTCAATCCCGCCGGCAGCGCGCTCCTGCTGCTCGCCCTCTTTTTCTCCGGCTTCACCCTGCTCACTGGGATCTCCTGGCTTACGGTGATGGAGCTGATCGGCGCCGGAGTGCTGGCCCTGGGCCGGCTGTTCTGGTTCTTCGGCCGCAAGAAGGAGGAGGCGGAAGCCCCAGCGGGTGACGCCGAGCCCTGTGTGCGGGATACCCCACCCATCGAGCGGTGGCGAGGGGCCAAACAGGAGAACGGGCGCGTCACCAGGCAGGAACGGGAGCCGATCAGGAAGCAGGAGAAGGAGCGCCTCATCCAGCATCCGCCCCCGCGCATCGACCCCCCGCCCCCCAAGGCGGAGCCCAGCGTGCGGGTGCAGAAGGAGCGGCAGAATTCCCTGCTCGAGGCGGATCCCGCCACCACCCTGCCGCCCCTGGATCTGCTCGACCCGCCCCGTAAGAGCGGCAAGGCACTCTCCGCCGATGCCCTGGAGGCCCTCTCCCGCCTGGTGGAGCTGAAACTGGCGGATTTCGGCGTCGATGCCCAGGTGGTCGCCGTGCATCCGGGTCCGGTGGTCATCCTCTTCGAGCTGCAGCTCGCCCCCGGGACCAAGGTGAGCAAGATCACCGGCCTGGCCAAGGACCTGGCCCGCGCCCTCTCCACCATCAGCGTGCGGGTGGTGGAGGTGATTCCGGGTAAGTCGGTGATCGGGCTCGAGGTGCCCAACGACACCCGCGAGACCGTCTACCTGAGCGAGGTGCTCCAGTCCAAGGCCTACAACGACGCCCGCTCGCCCCTGACCCTGGCCATCGGGGTGGACATCGCCGGTCGGCCGGTGGTGACGGACCTGGCCCGCATGCCCCATGCCCTGATCGCCGGGACCACGGGCTCGGGTAAGTCGGTGGCCATCAACGCCATGATCCTGAGCCTGGTGTTCAAGGCCCTGCCGCGGGACGTGCGCCTGATCATGGTGGACCCCAAGATGCTGGAGCTCTCGGTCTACGAGGGGATCCCGCACCTCTTGACCCCCGTGGTCACCGACATGAAGGATGCGGCCAATGCCCTGCGCTGGTGCGTGGGGGAGATGGAGCGCCGCTATCGGCTCATGGCGGCGCTCGGGGTACGCAACATCGCGGGCTACAACCGCAAGGTCGCCGAGGCCGAGCAGAAGGGCGAGCCCCTGCTCGATCCCCTGTTCGTCCCCGAGCCCCTGCTCGATGGGGGCAAGTCCCCGGTCCCGCCCCTCCCGCACCTGCCCTACATCGTGGTGATCATCGACGAGCTCGCCGACCTCATGATGGTGGTGGGCAAGAAGGTGGAGGAGCTCATCGCCCGGCTGGCCCAGAAGGCGCGTGCCTCGGGCATTCACCTCTTGCTGGCCACCCAACGGCCCTCGGTGGACGTGCTCACCGGACTCATCAAGGCGAACATCCCCACGCGCATGGCCTTCCAGGTCTCGGCGCGGGTGGACTCCCGGGTGGTCATCGACCAGATGGGTGCCGAGCACCTTCTGGGTCACGGCGACATGCTCTACGTCTCCCCGGGCAGCAGCGTCCCCGAGCGGGTCCACGGCGCCTTCGTGGACGACCCGGAGGTGCACCGGGTGGTCGACTTTCTCAAACAGCTCGGCGAGCCCGATTACATCGACACCATCCTCGAAGAGGCGAGCGAGCGGATCCCGGGGATCGACCCCGAGTCGAACGGCGATCTGGAGGACCAGGACCCCCTCTTCGACGAGGCGGTGCGCATCGTCACCGAGAGCCGTCGCGCCTCCATCTCCGGGGTCCAGCGGCGTCTCAAGATCGGCTACAACCGCGCCGCCCGCCTCGTGGAGGAGATGGAGCGGATCGGCATCGTGGGTGCAGCGGAGACCAACGGCAACCGCGAGGTCCTGGTCCCGCCGCCCCCCGACGCCTGAGGGCACCGGGGCGACCTTGAACGGGAACCGCTGACCATGACGGGGTCTAACGGGGATTGGGAGGATGACGCCCTCTTCGACGAGGCGGTGCGCTTCGTCATCGAGACCCGTAGCGCCGCCGCCGGGGCGCTCCAGCGGCAGCTCAGGATCGGCTACAGCCGTGCCCTTCGCCTCCTCGGGGAGATGGAGCGGATCGGTGTCGTGGGTCCCGCCGATGCCGCCGGCTCTCGCGAGGTGCTGGTCCTCGCACCCCCGGGGCCCCAACGGCCCCCCGCTTGCATTAACGAGAACTGCTTGCCATGACGAAGCCTTGGTCCTCGGGTCCCCTGGGCCCCCTCGCACTCCTCCTCGGTGCCCTGCTCATCCCCCTGGGGGTGAGCGCCGCCACCGCGGGTGCGGGCTCCAAGCAGCTCCATGCCTTCCTCGAGGGGCTGCGTACCCTGCGTGCGGAGTTCGGCCAGACCACCTTCTCGCCGGATGGCCGCTCCAAGGTGGAGGCGGAGGGCACCTTCTACCTGCAGCGCCCTGGCAAGTTCCGTTGGGTCTACCGCAAACCCACCCCCCAGGTGATCGTGGCGGACGGCTCCCGGGTCTGGCTGTACGATCAGGCCCTGGAGCAGGTGTCCCACCAGAGCGAGGAGAAGGCCCTGCGCGGGACCCCCGCCCTGGTGCTGAGTGACACCGGCCCCATCGACAAGCACTTCAATATCCGCGACCTCGACCCCGAGGGCGGCCGCCAGCGGGTGGAGCTCGCCCCCAAGGCCAAGGATAGCGAGGTCGCGCGCATCGAGCTCGGCTTCGTCGGCGACCGGCTCGAGGGGGTGGAGATGGTGGACGCCTTCGGGCAGGTCACCCGCATCCGCTTCTCCAAGGTGGAGCGCAACCCCGCACTGGAGGCCGCCCTGTTCGAGTTCCATCCTCCACCGGGGATCGACATCCTCCAGAGTCGCTGACCGGCCAAGGTGACGGGGGAGGCCTCCCTGCGACCCCTGGCGGACCGCATGCGGCCCGCTTCCCTGGAGGCGTTCTTCGGCCAGACCCATCTCCTTGGCCCGGGACGGGCCCTGCGGCGGGCCATCGAGGCCGACCGCCCCCACGCCATGATCTTCTGGGGCCCGCCGGGCACGGGCAAGACCACCCTGGCGCGGCTGCTGGCCCGCTATTGGGGCGGCCACTTCCTGCGCCTGTCCGCGGTCCTGGCGGGGGTGAAGGACATCCGCGACGCCGTGGCGGAGGCCCGTCGGGTCCGTGAGACGGAGGGGCGCGGGACGCTGCTCTTCATCGACGAGGTGCACCGCTTCAACAAGGCCCAGCAGGACGCCCTCCTGCCCCACGTGGAGGACGGCACCCTGACCCTCATCGGGGCCACCACCGAGAACCCCTCCTTCGAGGTCATCAGCGCCCTCCTATCCCGGGCGCGGGTCTACGTCCTCAAGCCCCTCTCACGCGAGGACCTGGAGCGCATCCTCGATCGGGCCCTGCAGGACCCCGAGCAGGGGCTCGGCGAGCGGCCCTTGCGGCTGGCCCCCGAGCTACGGGCACTGCTCGCGGAGGCGGCGGACGGCGATGCCCGCCGGGCCCTGAACCTCCTGGAGCTGGCCGCCGACCTGACCGAGGGCGACAGCATCGGCGAGGCGGTGGTGCGGGAGGTCATCACCGGAGGACAGCGCCGCTTCGACAAGGGCGGCGACCTCTTCTACGACCAGATCTCCGCCCTGCACAAGTCGGTGCGGGGCTCCGCCCCCGACGCGGCCCTCTACTGGCTGGCGCGCATGATCGACGGGGGTTGCGATCCCCGCTACCTGGCCCGGCGGCTGGTGCGCATGGCCTCCGAGGACATCGGCAACGCCGATCCCCGAGCCCTCGCCCTAGCCCTGGACGCCTGGGAGGTGCAGGAGCGTCTCGGCAGCCCCGAGGGCGAGCTGGCCCTGGCCCAGGCGGTGGTCTACCTGGCCTGCGCGGCCAAGAGCAACGCCGCCTACATCGCCTGGGGCGAGGCCCAGGCGGACGCGCGCGGGCGCGGGTCCCTGGAGGTTCCGCCTCATCTGCGCAATGCCCCCACCCGGCTGATGAAGGCCCTGGGCCATGGGGCGGGCTACCGCTACGCCCACGACGAGCCCGAGGGCTACGCGGCGGGGGAGCGCTACTTCCCCGAGGGGATGGGCGAGCCCCGCTACTATCGGCCCCTCCCGCGGGGGCTCGAGATCCGCATCGCCGAGAAGCTCGCCCATCTGGCCGAGCTGGACCGGCAGGCGCGGGAAGGGCAGGGCGGGGCCGGCTGAAGGGCGGCCGATGAACCCCCGTCGGCGAAGCGCTACAATCGCCGCCCGACGCAAGGGGGGAAGGGTGCGGGAGCTACTGGCCATCCTGGCGGGGGGCGCGGCGGGGGCGGTGAGCCGATTCTGGCTCGCCAACGGGGTCCATGCCTGGCTCGGGCGGGGCTTCCCCTGGGGGACCCTGGTGGTCAACGTCCTCGGCTCCTTCGTCATGGGGCTCCTCTACGTGGTGCTCCTGGAGCGGGGGCCCCTATCCGGGGAGTTGCGTGCCCTGCTGCTGGTGGGTTTCCTCGGGGCCTTCACCACCTTTTCGAGCTTTTCCATCGAGACGCTGGTGTTGATCGAGCAGGGCTATCTGGGGCGGGCCTTCGCCAATATGTGGGTGAGCCTGTTCGCCTGCCTCATGAGTTGTTGGTTTGGGCTGCTGCTGGGGAGGCTGCTCTGATGGAAGCCGAGGCCACCATGGTGCGCATCTACTTCTCCGAAGGCGATCAGGAGCTCGAGCCCTTGCTGCGCTGCCTCCACGACGAGCTGCGGGTGCGGGGGGTGACGGTAACCCGCGGCGTGGCCGGTTTCGGACCCTCGGGTCACTTCCACACCACCGCCTTGATCGACCTGTCCCTCGATCTGCCGCTGGTGCTGGAGTTCTTCGAGGAGCCCGGAAAGGTGCAGCGGGCGCTCAGGCGCCTCGCGGATTTCGTGGCGCCGGGTCATGTGGTGACCTGGCCGGTGAAGGTGGAGATGGGCGGCTAGCGATGTTGGATCCCCGGTTGTTGCGCGCGGAACTCAGCTGGGTCGCGACTCAGCTCGCCCGTCGCGGCCTGAGCCTGGACCTGGCCGAGATCGCCGGCCTCGAAGAGCGGCGCAAGGCCATTCAGGTGTCCCTCCAGGAGCTGCAGAACGAGCGCAACACCCGCTCGAAGGCCGTCGGCAAGGCCAAGGCGGCGGGTGAGGACATCGGCCCCCTGCTCGGGGAGGTCGCGGACCTGGGCCAGCGGCTCAAGGCGGCCCAGGAAGGGCTCGAGGGGGTGCAGGAGGCCCTACGGCAGATCAGCCTCGGCCTGCCCAATCTTCCCCACGAGAGCGTCCCCGACGGGCGCGACGAGACCGCCAACCGCGAAGAGCGCCGCTGGGGGGAGCCCCGGGCCTTCGACTTCGAGCCCCTGGACCACGTGGCCCTCGGTGAGCGGCTGGGGGGGATGGACTTCGAGGCAGCCGCCAAGCTCTCGGGTGCCCGCTTCGTGGTGCTGCGGGGTCCCCTCGCTCGGCTGCATCGTGCCCTGATCCAGCTCATGCTGGATGTGCACACCCAGGAGCACGGCTACACCGAGACCTACGTCCCCTACCTGGTGAACGCCGACAGCCTGTTCGGCACGGGTCAGCTCCCCAAGTTCGCGGCGGACCTGTTCCGCGTCCAAGGCGAGCAGACCTATTACCTCATCCCCACCGCCGAGGTGCCGGTGACCAACCTGGCGCGGGATCTGATCCTGGAGGCGGGGGAGCTGCCCCGCCGGTGGGTCGCCCACACCCCCTGCTTCCGCAGCGAGGCGGGCTCCTACGGCAAGGACACCCGCGGAATGATCCGCCAGCACCAGTTCGAGAAGGTGGAGCTGGTGCAGGCGGTGCGGCCCCAGGACTCCTTCGCTGCCCTGGAGGCCCTGACGGGGCATGCGGAGTCCATCCTCCAGCGGCTCGGCTTGCCCTATCGGGTGGTCAGCCTCTGTACCGGGGACCTTGGTTTCTCCGCCGCCAAGACCCACGACCTGGAGGTCTGGCTGCCGGGGCAGGGGAAGTACCGGGAGATCTCCTCCTGCAGCAACTTCACCGACTTCCAGGCCCGGCGCCTCCAGGCCCGCTGGCGCAACCCCGAGACCGGCAAGCCGGAGCTCCTGCACACCCTCAACGGCTCCGGCCTGGCGGTGGGCCGGACCCTGGTGGCGGTGATGGAGAACTATCAGCAGGCCGATGGTCGCATCCGGGTGCCGCATGTCCTCCGCAGCTACATGGGGGGCGCCGAGCTCCTGGCCTGAGGGCTAGGGTCGGGGCCCCGCGATCGGGCCCTAACGCACCAGGGCCACCAG
>CAZFHV010000153.1:0-8294 GCA_964519095.1 uncultured Chromatiaceae bacterium
GAGGGAGACCCCCTTGGGATCGCCGGTGCTGCCAGAGGTGTACTGGAGGAAGGCGAGGTCGTTCGGCCCAGGGCTCGCGGGTTGGAAGTCGCCCTGGCGGCCCCCGAGCTCGGCCGCGGTGAGCACCTGGCGCAGCCCGGCCACCTGGGCCCGCAGGAGCTGGGCCACCCCCTTGGCCGCCTCGAGGGTGACGAGGAAGGCGGCCCCGGCGTTTTCCAGGATGCGGGCGTGCCGCCGCAGGTGCTCCTCGAGCTGGGAGGGACGGGTGGGCGGGTAGATGGGCACCGGCACCCCACCCGCCAGCAGGATGCCGAAGAAGCTCTCGAAATACTCGCGGCTGGTGGGCAGCATGATGGCCACCGTCTCGCCGAGACCCAGTCCCCGGGAGCAGAGACCCGCCGCCAGTCCCCGCGCCCCCTCCCAAAGGGCGCTGTAACTGATGGGCTGGGGCTCCTCCCCCTCGCCGTAGAGCAACAGATGGACCCGCTCGGGGTGGACCTCCCGGTGCCAACCCAGGGCCTCGATGAGGGTCCCTGCCTCCGCCGGCTCGCCGGCTTGGGAGGTGGGGAGGGCCACCGGCTCGGGCGGTGTGGTGAGAGGTTCGGGGGCAGCGGGTCGAGCCGCGGCGGCGAGGGCCAGCAGGTCCCCGACCCGCTCCGCCAGCAGGGCCCGCTCCGGCAGGCTGATCTCCAGGGCGGCCTCGATGCGCTTGAGGAGCTCCACTCGGGCCAGGCTGTCGAGGCCGAGATCGGCCTCGAAGCGGCTCTGCAGATCCACGCCCCGGGCTCCGAGCTCGGGCTGGGTCTCCGCCACGAACCGACGGACGAGGGCCAGCAGGGGCTCCGCCTTCGGCTCGAGCCCTTTGGTGGGTGAGCTCATCGCCCGGTCGTGGCCCAGGGGACAGGCTTGGGACGGACGCCCATGAGGTCGCCCCCTGCTAACGGAAGCCCGGAAGGGGACTCGTCAGCCACCAGGTCTTGCGCTCGGCGTCGTAGCGCCAGCGTTGGGCGTCGATGATGGCCCGTACCCGCTGCTCGTCCTCACGCACGTACTCGATGCGCACCACCTGCACCGCGATGTCGTCCCCCTCCATGAGGGGGGACTGCGCCACCTCATAGCCGGTGAGGCGCACGTTTCTCATATCGGGCAGCGGGGCAGACGCCTGCTCGGGATCCCGCACGGCGAAGGCGCTGTCGTAGTAGCCCCAGCGCAGGGCCGAGCCGTAGTGGGAGAGGGTGGCCTCCAGCCGCTCGGCCTTGCGCCCATCGAGGAGCGTCCCGCAGCCGCACAGGAGCAGGGCGATCCACGAGACCTGGGGCAGCCGCGTGCGCAAGGTTAGGCCTCCTGGGCTGACGGGGGCAGGGCCCATGATACGTGAGCGCCGCAGGGGCGGCCAGGGAAGCCCCCAAGAGGACCGCGCGGAAGACTAGCCCAGCGCCAGGTAGCTATCCCGGATGATCGGGACCGCCTCCTCGAGGTGAGCGAAGGCATGGTCGCCGCCGGGGAAGAGGTACAACCGGCCCCGCCCCCGATAGACCTCGGCGGCGATGCGCCAGTCGATCAGCTCGTCCCCCTGGTCCATGAAGAGGGTTGTGGGGGGCGAGGACTCGTCCTCCGCCGCCACGCCGAAGGGCCGGCTGCCCTCGACCAGGGCATCGCCCACCTCATAGGGGAGGCCGCTGGCCGTGAGCATCCGCTCACCCCGGAAGGGGGCGAAGAGCTCCCAGGGCCGCAGTGCCGGGTTGATCAGCACCAGGTGGTCCACCGGGAAGGCGCGGGCCAGGTAGCGGCCGTAGAAGCCGCCCATGGAGCTGCCGACCCAGAGACAGGGCCCGGTGGTACCACGCATGCGCCGCAGGGCGCTCAGCCAGCCGCCGAGGTGCTCGATCGCGGCCTGGGGCTGGTGTGCGGGATAGCTGGGGCTCAGCACCTCGATGGGGGCGAGGGCCGCCCGCAAGCGGGTTGCCTTTTCCGAGGCCCCGGAGCTGTTGAGGCCGTGGAGGTAGAGAATCATCAGACAGGATAGGCCCCCAGCCGAGCCGCGAGCTGCCCCCCCGGGACACGAATCGTCAGAGTAACCTGAATCACCCAGAGGGCAAGTCCTCCCCCCGCTCGAGGGGCACCCCTGGCTCGGCCAAAGGGGCCCCTCAGCCGTAGCGCCCTTCGATGTAGTCGGCCGTCTCGCGGTGCTTGGGTGTCACGAACATCTGTTCGGTGGGGCTGTGCTCCACCACCTTGCCCATGAGCATGAAGATGCATTCCTCGCTGGCGCGGCGGGCCTGGGCCATGTTATGGGTCACGATCAGGATGGTGTAGCGACCCTGCAGTTCCCAGATGAGCTCCTCCACCGCCTCGGTGCCCTTGGGGTCGAGGGCGGAGCAGGGCTCGTCCATCAGCAGGATGGCCGGTTTCACCGGCAGGAGCCGGGCGATGCAGAGCTTCTGCTGCTCTTCCAGGGAAAGCTCGGTGGCCTTGCGCTTGAGCCTGTCCTTGACCTTGTCCCAGAGCAGCACCTGGCGGAGCGACTCCTCGACGATCTCCTCGGGTCGGCCCTTGGCGACCTCACCACCGCCCCTGGCGTGCAGGCGGTGGCTGAAGAGGATGTTGGCGCGAACGGAGATGGGCAGGGGATTGGGGCGCTGGAACACCATGCCCACCTGTTTGCGCACCTGGATGAGCTCCACCGCCGGGTCGTAGATATTCTGGCCCAGCACTTCGATGGCGCCCTCGATGCGCACGTAGCCGAGGCGTTCGTTGATGCGGTTGACGCTGCGCAGTAGCGTCGACTTGCCGCAGCCAGAGGGGCCGATCAGGGAGGTGATCCGGCCCTGGCGGATGCTGAGGTCGACGTCGTAGAGGGCCTGGAAGGTCCCGTACCAGAGGTTGAGCTTGTGGGTCCGGATGGCGAACTGCGATTCCACCATCTCCGCCGAGACCTGTTGGGCTACCGCGTTCATAGGCGTTGGGGAAGACCCCCCGACCGGAAGAAAAGGGCTGAGGATCCGCGGGCAAGGGGGACTAGCCGAAGCGGCCCTCTACGTAGTCGCGGGTGCGTTGGTCCTGCACCTCGCCGGCGAACAGGTCCTCGGTGAGGCCAATCTCCACGCATTCGCCCTCCAGGAAGAAGGCGGTGCGATCCGCCAGCCGCCGCGCCTGCTGCACCAGGTTGGTGACCAGCAGGATGGTCATTTCCTTGCGCAGCTCCTTGAGGACGTCCTCGATGCGCATGGTGGTCACGGGGTCCACGGCGATGGAAAACTCGTCGAGCATCAGGAGCTCCGGCTCCTGGGAGAGGGCGCGGGCGATGGTGAGGCGCTGCTGCTGGCCGCCGGAGAGGAGGCTGCCAAGGGCGTGGAGGCGGTCCTTGACCTCGTCCCACAGGGCCGCGCGCCTCAGGCAGCGCTCCACGATCACGTCCAGCTCGGCCTTGCCCTTGATGCCCCGCAGACGCGGCGAGAGGGCGACGTTGTCGTAGACCGTCATCGGCAGGCCCACGGGCAAGGGAAAGACCACGCCGATGCGGCTGCGGAGGGCATAGACGTTTGCCAACTGGTGGATGTCGCGGCCCTTGAAGCCGATCTGCCCGGTCACCCGCATGCCCGGCGTGAACAGGTCCATGCGGTTGATGGCCTTGAGGAAGGAGGGCTTGCCGGCATTGGCGGGGCCGATGATGCCGAAGATCTCGTGCTCGCGGACATCCACGCTGACCCCCTTGAGAGCCAGGGCGTCGCCGTAGTGGATGCTGAGGTCCCGGATCTGGAGCTTGAGCGGCGCTTCATCGATCCCGACCGTCGGCGGCTCGTTCGCCCAGTCTTGGCGCAGGGCCAGTTGACTCACCATTTCTTCTTACCCCTCAGCCACATACGGAAGGCGATGGAGACGCTATTCATGGTCAGCACCAGGCCGATCAGCACCAAGGCAACTGCAAAGGGGACGCTCTCGTTAATCCCCGGCACCTGGGTGGTGACGACGAACAGATGCAGAGACAGGGCCATGGTCTGATCGAAGACGCTCTCCGGGAGGAAGGGGGTGAAGAACACCGCGCCGGTGAACATGATGGGTGCCGTCTCCCCGGCGGTGCGGGAGACCTCCAGGATCACGCCGGTGAGGATGCCGGTGATGGCATTGGGCAGCACCACCCGACGGATGGTCTGCCAGCGGGTGGCCCCCATGTTCCAGCAGGCCTCACGAAAGGCCTGGGGCACCGCCTGCAGGGACTCGCGGGTCGCCACGATCACCACCGGCAGGGCCATGACCGCAAGGGTGAGGCTCGCGGCGAGGATGCTGGTCCCGAAGCGGAAGAAGAGCACGAAGGCCCCCAGCCCGAACAGGGCATGGACGATGGAGGGCACGCCCGCGAGGTTGATGATGGCGAGATTGATGATGCGGGTGAACCAGTTGTCCCCCGCATACTCGCTGAGGTAGATGGCGGCGAAGATGCCGATGGGTACGGACAGCAAGAGCGCCACTGTCACCAGCCAGACCGTGCCGAGCAGGGCCGGCAGGATGCCGCCCGCACGCATGCCGTCGGTGGGATAGGTGAAAAGGAACTCGAAGGAGATCAGGCTGCCGCCCTTGTACACCAGCGTGGCCAGGATGATCAGCACGGGAGCGATCAGCAGCAGGGTCATCAGCCCGAACAGCCGCCGGTAGAGTCCCTGGACCCGGGCGTTGCGCCGGTTCAGGCTCGTGGCCTGGAACAGCGAATTGACCGTCGTCATCTCGTTACCCCTTGCGGATGCCGCGCACGATCAGGTCTGCGGTGAGGTTGATGATGAAGGTGATGAGGAACAGCAAGATGCCGATGGTGAACAACACCTGATAGTGCTCCTCGCCCACCGCCGCCTCGCCGAGCTCCGCCGCGATGGTGGCTGTGAGGGCCCGCACCGAGTCGAAGACGCTGTCGGGGATGTTGACGGCGTGCCCGGTGGACATGAGCACCGCCATGGTCTCGCCGAAGCCCCGGCCGACACCGAGTAGCACCCCGCCCAGGAGCCCCGTTTTGGCCGCCGGTAGCACCACCTTAAAGATCACCTGCCACCGGGTCGCCCCCATGGCCTCCGCCGCCTCCCGGTAGCGATCAGGTACGGCCTTGAGGGCGTCCTCGGCGATGGAGGTCATGATGGGCGCCGCCATCAGGCCCAGGATGATCCCGGCGTTGAGCACGTTGAGCCCCACCGGCACGTCGAACCACTCGATGATCAGGGGGTTCATGATGACCAGGCCGATGAAGCCCCAAACCACCGAGGGGATGGCGGCCAGCAGCTCCACCAGCACCTTGAGGGCCTCCCGGGTCTTGCCGGTGGCGAACTCGGCGATGTAGATGGCCGCCCCCAGGGAGAAGGGGATGGCCACCAGCATCGCCAGGCCGGTGACGCTCGCCGTGCCGGCGATCAGGGCCAGGATGCCGTACTCGGGGTCATCCGGGTCGCTGGGAAACCAATAGGGGGTGAGGAAGAACTCCCGGAAATCGAGCCGCTCGAAGATGAAGCCGATACCTTCCTTGGTGACGAAGACGAAGATCCCCAGGACGAAGATGATGGCCGAGATACCGCAGACGAAGACAACGGCCTGGACAGCCCGGTCGATGTACCAGTCGAGGTCACGTTGATCAAAATCGGCCGGGCTTCCGGCGGCCACAGCGCTCAGCGTAGCGGTGCCGTTGGCCATCTTAGGACGCCCCCTCGCCGCGGAGGGTCACCATCAGGTTGCTCAGTTGCACCGCGATCTCGCGGTAGAGGGTCTCGTAGCGCTGGCGGAGCTGATCCTCCGCCATGTCCTCGGGCACGGCGCCGACCTCCCACTCCAGGGCCGCGGTGTGGAAGGGGATGGACTCCAGATAGGACCTGACGGGTCCCTGCAGGCTCACGATGACGTGGAAATCCGCGAGCTCCTGTCGTGATAGGTCCAGCGCCTTCGGCTGGTGGCCGCCCAAATCGATACCCCGCTCCTGCATGAAGCCAAGCAGGGATTGCGACAGTGCTGGCCCGGCATGGCGGCCCGCGCTCTGGTAGTCGCCGCTGCCGGGGTAGTTCTTCCGCCCAATGGCCGCCGCCATGGGACCCAACAGCCGGTTGTCTTCGTCGAGAAACAGGATGCGGTACAGCTTGTCCGCCTTGCCCTCTCCCGTCACGGCGAATACCGCGTCCTCACAAAGGTTCTTGGCCTGGTCGGATACCCGCTCCAGCATGTTGAAGATCACGAGATAGGCGAAGAGGTCCTTGACGCTGAAATGGTCGCCTTGGGTGACCAGATCGCTGAACAGGGTATCGAAGGTGCGCTCGACCTGGTCCGCCATCCCCATGGTGGCCTTGGCCTGCTCGGCGTTGCCGGCGACCAGAGCGGCAACGGCCTGCTTGAGCATCTGGCGGGACTCCCCGGCCATCAGCTCCAATTCGCGGGCAACCAAGCCCTCGGGCCTGCGGGCGATCTGGACCGACTCCCGGCAGATGGTCACCGCGTAGTCGCCGATGCGCTCGAGGGCCAGGTTGGCACGGATGAGCGCCGACATCCGGCGCAGGTGCCCGGCGCTTGGCAGATGGAGCGCGATGAAGCCGTGGCACATCCGATCCAGGGCCCGGCTGTTGCGGTTGATGGACTGGTCGTTCAGCGCCGTGGCATGGGCGAGCTTCTCGTTCCCGCTCAAGAGGGCGTGGACCGCATCGCCCAAGGCGTCCTCCACATGCTCGGCCAGCAAGGCCAGCTGCTGCTGAATTCGGGACAGGTCTCGCTGGAGACGTTCTTCGTAATGGTTCATGGGGCGGCTCCAAAGCGCGGTCGGGCAGGGGTAGTGGCAGGGGGCGGGGAGCCGGCGCCCCCCAACCCGCAATCTCGCTCCAGGGTTACTTGCAGTGGACCTTGCGCAGGGGGGCATAGCCCTCCTTGGCCACCAGGCACTGGCCTGCGTTGCTCAGGATCCAATCCAGGTACTTCTTGATCTCGCCCTTGGGCTCGCCGTTGGTGTACATGAACAGGGGCCGGGCGATGGGATAGGTCCCGTCCATGGCAGCGGACTCAGAGGGCTTCACGCAGGGCTTTCCGGCCTCGGGGGCGATGCACAGGGTCTTCACGTGGTCGGTGGCATAGGCGAGGCCGCTGTAGCCGATAGCGCAGGGGGTCTTCTCCACCAGATCCACCACGTCCTTGGAGCCGTGCATGTCCAGGGTGCCTAGGCGGTACTTGCCCTTCTCGCCCAGAATCGCCTCCTGGAAATAGGCGTAGGTGCCGGAATTGTTCTGCCGGCTCACCACCACGATGTCCCCCGAAGAGCATCCCGGCACGCTGATACCCAGCGCCTTCCAGTTGGTAGCGCCGCCATAGCGCCCATAGATCTTGGCGAGATCGGCGATCGCCAGGGAATCGGCGGGATTGTTCTTGTGGACGTACAGGGCCAGGGCGTCGTAGCCCACGACGTGCTCGACGGGATTCTGGCCCCGCTCCTGAGCCTGCTTGATCTCCTTGTCCTTCATCTTGCGGCTGGAGTTGGCGATATCGACGGTGCCGTTGATCATGGCTGCGATACCGGTGCCCGACCCGCCTCCGGAGACGGCAACGGCTACCCCAGGGTTGATCTTCGCATACTCCTCGGCGAAGGTCTGGGCCACATTGACCAGGGTATCGGAGCCCTTGTTCTGGATCTCGACGCGGGGGGAGACGGCGCCGGCCGCCAACAAGGCAACAACGGCGACACTGACGCTCAGAAGCTGGGTCTGGGAAATCATTTGCGGGCCCCCGGGGGCTGGTTGAGCATGACGACAGCCTTAGTGTGCAGCCGTTCTGTTAACAGGGTATATACTTTGTATAAAAAATGGTTGAACGTGCCGGGGTACCCATCCACCGAAGAGGGCCCGGGCAGCCTGTTGGACCCTCCAGGGGCCGCGATTGCAGCCGCAAGATCGAGGGGGCGATCCCTGACCCCTCGGCGTTACACCTCATGGCGGCCAACAGCCATCCTGACCACGATACCTTGGCCAACTCGCGTAGGCTCGGCCAAGGCGCTCAAGGCGACGTTGGTGCAGATGTCGGAGGCCGGCGGAGAGACCGGGCTCGACGCCAGCCTCGGCCACCGCACTGACCTTGCCGGTGGGGACCCGGAGGCCGAGATCGAGGCGCCCGGTATGGAGCCATCGTAGACGCTGCCGCCGGCATTGATGGGGGTGTCGGGCCCAACCCAGCCGGCGGCAGGGCCGTGGCAAGTCGCACAGGACTGGTTCGCGTTCCGAGAAAGTGTGGCGTCGAAGAACCGGAGAGTCGCCATTTTTCGTGAATCCTGAAATGGGTCCGATCCGATTTCA
>CAZFHV010000154.1:0-8287 GCA_964519095.1 uncultured Chromatiaceae bacterium
CGCCCGCACGGCGGACGCACCGTACCGCTAGGCGGCCCACCTAGGGGAGCAGGGGGATGACCTTCGCCACGTTTCTGTTCTACCTGTTCGCTGCGCTCACGGTCTATGCGGCCGTCATGGTGATCACCCGTCGCAACCCCGTCCATTCCGTACTGTTCCTGGTGCTCGCCTTCGTGAGCAGCGCGGTGCTCTGGCTCCTGCTGGAGGCGGAGTTCCTCGCCATCACCCTGGTGCTGGTGTACGTCGGGGCGGTGATGGTGCTGTTCCTGTTCGTGGTGATGATGCTCGACATCGACGTGGCCACCCTGCGGGCTGGCTTCGTGCGCCAACTCCCCGTGGGTCTCCTCATCGCCGCGGCGGTGCTGGTGCAGCTGGTGCTGATCGTGGGGCCCCAGCACTTCGGCCTGAGCCAGTTTGCGGCACCGGCGGCCAAACCGGCCAGCTACAGCAACATCACCGAGCTGGGTCAGGTGCTCTATACGGTCTACATGTATCCCTTCGAGATCGCGGCGGTCATTCTCCTGGTGGCCATCGTGGCGGCCATCGGCCTGACCCTGCGGCATCGACCCCAGACCAAGTACCAGAATCCGTCCCTTCAGGTGCGTGTCCACAAGGGCAGCGACCGGGTGCGTCTGGTGCAGATGCCGGCCGAGCAGAAACTGGACATCGAATGATCGCCCTATCCGACTACCTCATCCTCGGCGCCATCCTGTTCTCTCTCAGCGTGGCGGGGATCTTTCTCAATCGAAAGAACGTGATCATCCTGCTGATGTGCATCGAGCTGATGCTGCTGGGGGTGAACATGAACTTCGTGGCCTTTTCCCATTTCCTGGGGGATGCCGCTGGACAGGTGTTCGTGTTCTTCATCATGACCGTGGCGGCGGCGGAGGCGGCGATTGGGCTGGCCATTCTGGTGGTGCTGTTCCGCAGTCGCCGCACCATCAACGTGGACGATCTCAACGCGCTCAAGGGCTAGGGGAGTGGGCTGATGGCGCGGGGCCCGCTAGTCGGGCGGGCGCTAGGGTAAAGAACAAGGGGGCGGGGTCCCGGGTCGCCTCGGGACCTCAAAGGGCGAACAGAGGGGCTTTGCCGCCGGTCGCGTAGCGGCCGCTGGGCGAGGGCCGGTGGACCACCAAGGGCCATGAAAAGCATCTACCTGATCATCGTCTTGGCGCCGCTCCTGGGTGCCATCGTCGCGGGGTTCTGGGGGGGGCGCATCGGCCGCGCCGGGGCCCACTGGGTGACCAGCCTGGGTGTGGGCGTCTCGACCCTGCTCTCGCTCTACGTCCTCAAGCGTTTCGTCTATAACGATGAGCCGGTGTTCGACCAGGCCATCTACACCTGGATGGTGAGCGATGGTCTGCGCCTGGAGGTGGGCTTCCTGGTGGACCGCCTCACCGCGCTCATGATCTCGGTGGTGAGCTTCGTCTCTCTGATGGTGCACATCTACACCATCGGCTACATGGCCGACGACGAGCACAACTGGCCCCATGGGAGTCTCGCGGGGCGCAACAGCTACCAGCGCTTCTTCAGCTACATCTCGCTCTTCACCTTCTCCATGCTGATGCTGGTGATGGCGAACAACTTCCTCCAGCTCTTCTTCGGTTGGGAGGCCGTGGGGTTGGTGTCCTACCTCCTGATCGGGTTCTGGTCGGTGCGGGACTCCGCCATCTTCGCCAACCTCAAGGCGTTCCTGGTCAACCGGGTGGGCGACTTCGGGTTCCTCCTGGGCATCGCAGCGGTGGCTATGTATTTCCATTCCCTGGGCTACACCGAGGTGTTCGCCAAGGGGCCCCAGCTGGCCGATACCCAGATCCGGGTCTTCGGGGACACCTCCTGGTCCCTGCTGTCGGTCATCTGCATCCTTCTCTTCATCGGCGCCATGGGTAAGTCGGCCCAGATGCCCCTCCATGTGTGGCTGCCGGATTCCATGGAAGGCCCCACGCCCATCTCGGCCCTGATCCATGCGGCCACGATGGTCACCGCCGGCATCTTCATGGTGGCGCGCATGTCGCCCCTCTTCGAGCTCTCGGAGACGGCGCTGAGCGTGGTGCTGGTGGTGGGTGCCACCACTGCCTTCTTCACCGGGCTGATCGGCGTGGTGCAGAACGACATCAAGCGGGTGGTGGCCTATTCGACCCTCTCCCAGCTCGGCTACATGGTGGTGGCCCTGGGTGCCTCGGCCTACGCCGCGGGCATCTTCCACCTCATGACCCATGCCTTCTTCAAGGCCCTGCTGTTCCTGGCCGCGGGCTCGGTGATCATCGCCATGCACCACAACCAGGACATCCGCCACATGGGTGGCCTGCGCAAGTACATGCCGATCACCTACCTGACGTCCCTGGTGGGGTCCCTGGCCCTGATCGGGTTTCCTGGCTTCTCCGGCTTCTTCTCCAAGGACGCCATCATCGAGGCGGTGGGGCATGCGCACCGCTTCGGCTCCGGCTATGCCTACGTGCTGGTGCTGATCGGGGTGTTCGTCACCGCCCTCTACAGCTTCCGGATGTTCTTCCTGGTGTTCCACGGCAAGGAGCGAATGGACGAGCACACCCGTCGCCATCTGCACGAGACCCCCAACGTGGTCACGGTGCCCCTGGTGATGCTGGCCATCCCCTCGGTGGTGATCGGCGCCATGACAGTGGAGCCGCTCCTGTTCCAGGGCTGGTTCAAACAGGCGATCTACGTGGCACCCCAGCACGATGTGCTCGCCGAGATCGGCCGCCACACCCAGGGTGCAGGGGCCATGGTGATGCACGGGGTGCTCGCGGTGCCCTTCTACCTGGCGATGGCCGGGTTGGCGGTGGCCTTCCTCATCTACATGCTCAAGCCCGAGATCGCCGACGCCATCAAGCGGCGCTTCGAATGGCTCTACGTGGTGCTCGATCGCAAGTATGGCTTCGACGAGCTCAACCAATGGCTATTCGCCGCGGGCAGCCGTGCCCTGGGGGGTGCCCTGTGGAGGGGCGGGGATCAGCGTCTCATCGACGGGGTGATCGTCAACGGCTCCGCCGAGGGCGTCGGCTGGATCGCCCAGCGGGTACGCAACATCCAGAGCGGCTACCTCTATCACTATGCCACCGCCATGATCGTGGGGCTCCTGGCCCTGCTGACGGCCTTCGTGGCCTTCTGAGCGCTTAGGGAGCAGGCACGATGTCGACTTTGCCCATCCTGAGCCTGACCATCTGGCTCCCCATCATCGGCGGCATCGCCGTCCTGGGGAGCGGGGACAAGGCCCCCGATGTCTCCCGGTGGACCTCCTTGGTCTTCGCGGTGCTGACCTTCCTGGTAAGCCTCTTGCTGTGGATGGGTTTCGATACCAGCACCGCGGCGATGCAGTTCACCGAGACCGCACGCTGGATCCCCGGCTTCAACGTTCAGTACCGGCTCGGCATCGACGGCATCTCGCTGCCGCTCATCGTCCTCACCACCTTCATGACCATTTTCGTGGTCATCTCCGGTTGGGAGGTGATCCAGTACAAACCCTCCCACTACATGGCGGCCTTCCTCATCATGGAGGGGGTGATGGTTGGGGTGTTCTCCGCCCTGGACGCCATCCTCTTCTACGTCTTCTGGGAGGCGATGCTGATCCCGATGTTCCTCATCATCGGGGTCTGGGGAGGACCGAACCGGGTCTACGCCACCATCAAGTTCTTCCTCTACACCTTCTTCGGCTCGGTGTTCATGCTGGTCGCCCTGATCTACATGTATTTCCAGTCGGGGACCTTCGACATCGTCGCCGCCCACCCGGCGCTGCCCAGCTTCCACGGGCTCAAGCTTGGCATGACCGAGCAGGTGCTGATCTTCATCGCCTTCCTGCTCGCCTTTGCGGTCAAGGTGCCCATGTGGCCGGTGCACACCTGGTTGCCGGACGCCCATGTGGAGGCCCCCACCGGCGGCTCCGTGATCCTGGCGGCCATCATGCTGAAGATCGGGGGCTATGGCTTCCTGCGCTTCAGCCTGCCCATCACCCCGGATGCCAGCGCCTCGCTCGACTGGCTGATCATCGCCATGTCGCTGATCGCCGTGGTCTACATCGGCTTCGTGGCCCTGGTGCAGCAGGACATGAAGAAGCTGATCGCCTACTCCTCCATCGCCCACATGGGCTTCGTCACCCTGGGCTTCTTCATCGTCTTCGCCATCCTGCGCCGGCCGGACGTGACCGACGGCGGTGTGCTGGGGATCACCGGTGGCATGGTGCAGATGGTGTCCCATGGCTTCATCTCGGGGGCACTGTTCCTCTGCGTGGGCGTGCTCTATGACCGGGTGCACTCGCGGCAGATCGCCGACTACGGTGGGGTGGTGCACACCATGCCGGTGTTCGCGGCGCTCATGGTGTTCTTCGCCATGGCCAACTCCGGCCTGCCCGGGACCTCGGGGTTCGTCGGCGAGTTCATGGTCATCCTGGCCAGCTTCCGCGCCGACATCTGGTACGCGGTGCTGGCGGGCACCACCCTCATCCTGGGGGCGGCCTATACCCTCTGGATGGTCAAGCGGGTGGTCTACGGGGCGGTGGCCAATCCCAAGGTCGCGAAGCTGGAGGACGTCAACCGCCGCGAGCTCTTCGTGCTCGGCTCCCTGGCGGTTGCGGTCCTGGTGCTGGGGGTCTGGCCGGCGCCTCTGGTCGAGGTCATGGACAGCTCCATTCAGCACCTGCTCAAGCAGATCGCGGTCTCCAAACTCTGACGGCTCTCTGACGACGCGCGGGAAGGTCCCCATGCAATTTGACAGCGCCAACCTCATCCCCCTGTTGCCCGAGATCCTCGTCGGCGCTATGGCCTGCGTGATCCTGGTGCTGGATCTCTTCCTCCCGGACCAGCGCCGAGGTGTCAGCTATGGGCTTACCCTGGCCACCCTGGCGGCGGCGCTGGGGCTGACGCTCTTTCTCGGCCGGCCCCAGGAACAGATCGTCATGGACGGGACCTACGTGCGCGACGCCATGGGGGATGGCCTCAAGGCCTTTATCTTCCTGGTGAGCCTGGTCGCCTTCGTCTATTCACGGGATTACCTGCTGCGCCGGGGCCTGTTCCGCGGCGAGTTCTACGTGCTGGGCCTGTTCGCCGTGCTGGGTATGGCGGTCATGGTCACGGCCCATGGCTTCCTCAGCGTCTACCTGGGGCTCGAGCTCCTGGCGCTGTGCCTCTATGCCCTGGTGGCATTCGATCGCGACTCCCAGACGGGGGCGGAGGCGGCCATGAAGTATTTCGTGCTGGGGGCCATCGGCTCCGGGATGCTGCTGTACGGCATCTCCCTGGTCTACGGCGCCACGGGGTCCATCGACTTTGCCGCGGTCGCCCAGGTCCTAGCCAAGAAGGGCATGACCGACAAGGTGCTGGTGCTGGGGCTGGTGTTCGTGCTGATCGGTGTCGGCTTCAAGTTTGGCGCCGTGCCCTTCCACATGTGGCTGCCGGACGTCTACGAGGGGGCCCCCACGCCGGTGGTGACCTTCCTCGCCAGTGCCCCCAAGATCGCCGCCTTCGCGCTCGCCATGCGGCTCCTGGTGGATGGGCTCGGCCACCTCCACCCGGACTGGCAGGGGATGCTGGTGGTGCTCGCGGTGCTCTCGCTCGGCCTGGGCAACGTGGTGGCGGTGGCCCAGACCAACATCAAGCGCATGCTGGCCTACTCGACCATCTCACATGTGGGGTTCATCTTCCTCGGCATCCTCGCCGGTACTGGACAGGGGTATGCGGCGGCCATGTTCTATACGCTGGTCTATGCCCTTATGGCCGCGGGGGCCTTCGGCATGCTGATGCTGCTCGGCCGTGAGGGCTTCGAGGTCAACGAGCTCCAGGACTTGGCGGGGCTCAACGATCGCAGCCCCTGGTATGCGGCCATGATGGGACTGCTGATGTTCTCCATGGCCGGGGTGCCCCCCACCGTCGGCTTCATGTCGAAGCTGTTGGTGCTGGAGGCGGTGGTTCGGGTCGATCTCCTCTGGGTCGCGTTGGTGGCGGTGGCCTTCTCCATCGTGGGGGCCTTCTACTACATCCGCGTGGTCAAGATCCTCTATTTCGACCGGACTGAGGAGAAGACGCCGCTGGTGGCCAGCACAGGGATGCAGGTCGCCCTCTCGATCAACGGCCTGGCGATGCTGGTCCTCGGCCTGTTCCCGGCCTCCCTCCTCGCCTATTGCCAGGCGGTATTCGCGGGCGGCTGAGGACGCGGCCCACAGCCTCAGGTGACCGGGGTACGGCCCCGGCCCAGAGAAATCGCGCGCCCCCTGGGCGCCCTCTGCTTTTTCCGGCGCCCTACTCCCTTACCAGGCCCCACTGCTGATCGTCTGTCAAGGGGGCCAAGGGGCACAAGTGCGCCCGGGCCTTGGCCGGGATTTCCCTGACCCTCAGCGCCGCGACAGCAGGATGAGCTCTTCGCCCCGCTGCACCTTGAGCCGATAGACCTCCTTGCCGCGCAGGGCGCGCTTGAGGTCGTCGAGGCCCTCGATGACCGCGCGATTTACCTCGAGGATCCGGTCCCCCTCGCGCACCCCCAGGTTCCAGGCATTGGAGTCGCGCTTCACGGGTCCGACGCTGACCCCGGGGACTCGTCCCCTGCCATCGCCGCTCCCCGCCTCGCCCAAGGTGCTGCCTTCTAATAAGGGGCTGACCTTGCCCCCGGGAACGAACCCGACGTAGGGGTCGGCCAGGGTGCCGGCGAGGCGCTGGCGCTTGCCATCGCGGACCACCTCCACCTCGATGGGGGCGCCGCTGCGCAGCAGTCCCACCTGGTTGCGCAGGTCGCTGGCGCTGTGAACCGCGGCGCCGTTGATGGCGACGATCACATCCCCCACCCGCAGCCCGGCGCGGGACGCCGCGGAGGCCGCCTGGACCTCGACCACCACCGCCCCCTCGTGCTGCTTGACCCCCAGGGCCTTGGCGAGCTCCGAGTCCAGATCCTGGGTAGCCGCGCCGAACAGGCCGCGGCGGATCTCCCCATGCTCGAGGAGCTGGGTCATGACCGCTCGGGCCATGTTTACCGGGATGGCGAAGCCGATGCCGATGTTGCCGCCGCCGGGGGCGAGGATCGCGGTGTTGATCCCCACCAGCTCGCCGCGCAGATTGACCAGGGGCCCCCCGGAATTGCCGGGGTTGATGGAGGCATCGGTCTGGATGAAGTTCTCGTAGCCCTCGATACCCAGGCCGCTGCGTCCCAAGGCACTCACGATCCCGGAGGTGACGCTCTGCTTGAGGCCGAAGGGGTTGCCGATGGCGACCACGAAGTCCCCCACACGCAGCTTGTCGGAGTCCGCCAGGGGGATCTGGGTGAGATTCTCCGCGGGGATCCGCAGCAGGGCGACGTCGGTCTCCGGGTCGGAGCCGACCAAGGTGGCGCGCAGGGTACGTCCGCCGTGGAGGGTTACCTCGATCTCGTCGGCCTGGGCCACCACGTGGTGATTGGTCAGGATCAGCCCCTTGCGGGCGTCCACGATGACCCCCGATCCCAGGCTCTGGTTCCTGCGCTGCTTCGGTTGATTGGGGACGTCGAAGAACCAGCGGAATACCGGATCCCGTAGCAGGGGGTGCTGGGTCACGTCGATCTGGCTAACCGTAGCGATGTTCACCACCGCCGGTGTGACCCGCTCGATCATCGGGGCGAGGGTGGGGAGAGGCTCCCCACCCACCACGGCCGGTAGCTGGGCGGCGGCGTACGGCAGAGGGCTCGCGCCCAGAGCCAGGATAAGCCAGAGCGCGGGTCGCTGGATCAGGGGGCGGGGCTTCATAGGGCACAACCGAGGCGTCTATGCGAGGGGGCGGTTGATGCCGGCGGACCCGGCGCCGCCCCAGGCGCTAAGGATACCCGAATCAGGGGGACGGCCGGGCCCGATGCCCAGCCGCCTCCTGATCACCGACCGGCTTAGGCCGCCCGACTCTCGCTGACCTCAGCCTCGAGGTACTTGTGACCCTCCGAGCGGACCTCGATCCGGCGGGGCTTCAGGGACTCGGGGATCTCGCGCGCCAGATCGATGCGCAACAGCCCGTCCTTGAGGCGGGCATCCAGCACCCGAACGTGGTCGGCGAGCTGGAACTTGCGCTCGAAGCTGCGGTTGGCGATGCCGCGATAGAGCAACCGGGTATCCTGCTTCTCCTCGTCCTCGGTGCGTCGTACGCCCAGCGTGAGGCTGAACTTCTCCAACGATTCGGAAATGATGCCGAGCTCCAGCGTGCCCTGGGCGTACATGGCCTTGCTGGTGGTCTCGATGTCATAGCTGAGGCTGGGGGCAAAGGTAGCCGCAGTGAACGAGCCATCGGCGTTGTAGCCATCCGGCTCCTGCTTCGAGTAATAGATGCCG
>CAZFHV010000155.1:0-8254 GCA_964519095.1 uncultured Chromatiaceae bacterium
CCGGCGGGGGCTCGAGATCCTCGCCGCCTCCGCCTCGGGCATGGAGGCGCGGAACCCATCCGAGCTGCGCCAGGGGCTCAGGGCACGGGCGGAGCGGGTGCAGCGGGCACGTCCGAGCATGGCGCCCCTGGTACGGCTGGTGCAGCGCTGGTCGGAAGGCCTGACCGAGGTCTCGGGCGACGACCTGGCGGCGGCTCGCCTCGGGGCAGCAGAGCGGGCGAAGGCGCTGGCGGGGCTGTCGCGACAGGCGGTCGAGCAGGTGGCGGACCACACCGCCGCCGCCATCGGTCCGGGAAAGACCCTCCTCACCCACAGCCTGAGTGCGACGGTGCTGGGGGTCTTCCAGAGGCTCGCCGGGCAGGGAGTCGCTGCCATCGTCAGCGAGTCGAGGCCCCTCAACGAGGGCCACCGCCTGGCGGGACTCCTGTCCGGCCTGGGCGTGCCTACCCGCCTGGTCACCGATGCCCAGATCGGCCTCGCCATAGCGGACGCGGACCTGGTGCTAGTGGGCGCCGACAGCCTCTTGCCCGATGGCTCCCTGATCAACAAGGCGGGGACCTATCTGCTGGCCCTGGCCGCCCGGGAGCGGGGGGTGCCGTTCTGGGTCTGTTGCGAGAGCTTCAAGCAGCGCGACGCGGGGATGCCACCCCTGGAGCTGGAGCGCATGGACCCGGCCGAGCTCGGTGCCCCCGAACTGCCGGGGGTGCGAATCGACAACCTCTATTTCGATGTCACCCCGGTGCGGTTCGTCACCGCCTGGGTCGACGAGCAGGGGGTCCGGCGAGCAGCAGACTCGGCGTCGGGTCCGACCCCTTCATCGCGCAGCCCCCTCGGCGAACAGGGCACCGCTCCCCGCAACGCCGAGGCACTCTCCGACGCCGAGGCCGAGCGCCGGCTGGCCCAGCTGAACAGGGGCCGGGCCGTTCCCTGGGAGATCCTCGGGGGCAGGCTGCACAAGGCCTTCGTCTTTGGTGACTTCATCGAGGCCTTCGGCTTCATGAGCAGGGTGGCCCAGGTGGCGCAGACGCTCGATCACCACCCCGACTGGTGCAATAGCTACCGACGGGTGGAGGTGAATCTGACCACCCACGAGGCCCAAGGCCTCACCGAGCGCGACTTCGCCGTGGCGAGCCGGATGGAGTCGTTGGTCCCTTGACCGCCGGTTAGGGACAGCGGGGCGTGCAGATCCTCTCCATCGTTTTTCCCATCTTCGCCCTGGTGCTGGTGGGCTTTCTCTACGGCCGCCGCCATGCCCCGGACATGGCCGCCGCCAATCGGCTGAATCTGGAGGTGTTCACCCCGGCGCTCATCTTCTCGGTGCTCGCGGGTAAAGACTTCGCCCTCGGGGACTACGGTGCCCTGGCGATCGGGGGAATCCTGGTGGTGTTGGGATCGGGCCTGATCGCCTGGCCCATCGGGCGTTGGCTGGGCTATCGGGATCGGACCTTCGTCCCGCCCATGATGTTCACCAACTCCGGCAACATGGGCCTGCCCCTGGCCCTGTTCGCCTTCGGGGAGTCGGCGTTGGCGGGCGCCCTGGTCCTCTTCCTGGTGGAGAATCTGCTGCATTTCTCCGTGGGGAACGCGATCCTCGAAGGCCGCGCCCACCCCCTGGTGCTGCTGCGCATGCCCATGCTGCAGGCCGCGCTGCTGGGGGCGCTGATCAGCCTGGCCGACCTGGCACTGCCCCTGGCCCTGGTGCGCGCGGTGGACCTGCTGGGGCAGGTCTCCATCCCCCTGATGCTGTTCTCGCTGGGGGTGCGCATGAACCGGGTGGACCTGGGCGACTGGCGCATCGGTCTCGCTGGGGCCCTGGTCTGTCCCGCGTCCGGGCTGCTGGTGGCGCTCGCCGCGGCGCCGCTCCTCGGACTGGAAGGGGTGCAGCTCCAACAGCTCCTGGTGTTCGGGGCACTGCCACCGGCGGTCCTCAACTACATGCTCGCCGAGCAGTTCGATCAGGAGCCCCCGCGGGTGGCTTCCATCGTGCTCATGGGCAATCTGGCCAGCCTGGTGGTGATCCCGGCGGTGCTGGCCCTGGTGCTCTAGGCTCCGGCCAGAAGATCCCGCTGGCCCTGGTTAGAGCAACGCTGCACCGGGTATACGCATTGCTCAACACTGAACCCAGCCGATCTCCCCCCGGCAGGGGCCTCAATAGCGCCGCTCGGGATCCACCCAGTGCCAGGCGACCAGCCAGCCCAGGGCGGCGATGCCCGCCGCCACGGAGAAGGTGACCACCGCGCCCATCCCCTCCCAGAGGTAGCCGCCCAGCAGGCTCCCGATGGCGCCACCGCCGCCGAAGGAGATGCTGGCGTAGAGCGCCTGGCCGCGGCCCTGCACCCGGCCGGGGAAGTAATGGTGCACCAGGTGGATGGCGGCGGCGTGGAAGGTGCCGAAGGTAGCGGCGTGCAGGGACTGGGCGGCGATCAGGACCAACGGGCTCCCCACGAAATGGCCGATCAGCAGCCAGCGCAGGGCGGCGAGCGCCAGGCTGGCCAGGAGCACCCGCCGGGCGCCGAAGCGCTCTAGGATCCGCGCCATCACCAGATAGATGAGCACCTCGGCCACCACTCCCCAGGCCCAGAGGGCACCGATGGCACCGCCCTGGTAGCCCGACTGCTTCAGGTAGATGGAGAAGAAGGTGTAGTAATTGCTGTGGCTGATCTGCATCAGCAGGCAGGCGCCGAGAAAGGCCAGGATCTCGCGCCGAACCAGTATCCGGGAAAAGGAGACCGCCTCCGTGTGGTGGGGATGGGGCGGGCCCTCGGGGACCAGGAGGCTGCTGATCCAGAGGACCAGAAACAGGCTGAAGACCGTGGGCGGCACCAGGCCGGTGCCCAGGGAGCCGATCAGGGGGCCCAGGGCGGCCACGCTGACCACGAAGCCGATTGAGCCCCACAGCCGGATGGTGGTATAGCGCGCCGCCCGCAGCCCCAGGTGGTTGAAGGTGGCGGCCTCGATCTGGGGCAGGGAGGCGTTCCAGAAGAAGCTGAAGAGCGCCATCACCAGGGCGATGGGCCAGAACCCCTGGACGAAGAAGATGCCGCTGAAGATCAGGGTAGCGAGGAGCGAAGCCAGCCGAACGATGGGCAGGCGCTTCCCGGAGCGGTCCGCGAGCCAGCCCCAGAGATTGGGGGCCAGGATCTTGGTGGCCATGAGGATGGCCATCAACTGGCCGATCTCCACCGGCGCGAAGCCCCGATCCTGCAGGTAAAGCCCCCAGTAGGGGACCAGGGCCCCGAGGGCCGCAAAGTAAGCGAAATAGAAGCCGGACAGGCGCCAGTAAGGCATCGCTGGAGGGTCGAACCGGCGCGATCGGCGGTCGCTGGGGGCGCCGCCGAGGCTCAACGCCCCGCGGCGGCGGGGATCACCGGGGTCTCGGAGCGGACGTCGAGGTTCTGGGCGCGGTGGCGCAGGGCGTGGTCCATGAGCACCAGGGCCAGCATGGCCTCCGCGATGGGGGTGGCGCGGATCCCCACGCAGGGGTCGTGCCGGCCGTGGGTCACCACCTCGGTGGGCCGGCCCGCCAGGTCGATGGTCCGGCCGGGCAGGCGGATGCTGGAGGTGGGTTTCAGTGCCAGGCGCGCGACGACGTCCTGGCCGCTGGAGATGCCGCCCAGGATGCCCCCCGCGTTGTTGCTCAGGAAGCCATCGGGAGTCAGCTCGTCGCGGTGCTCGGTACCCTTTTGGCTCACGCAACGGAAACCGGCGCCGATCTCCACCCCCTTGACCGCGTTGATGCTCATCAGGGCGTGGGCGATCTCCGCGTCCAGCCGGTCGAAGATGGGCTCACCCCAGCCCGGAGGGACGCCCTCCCCCACCACCGTCACCTCGGCCCCGATGGAGTTGCCCTCCTTGCGCAGGGCGTCCATGTACTGCTCCAGCTCCGGGACCTGCTCCGCATCGGGCCAGAAGAAGGGGTTGTCCTCCACCGGGTCCCAGGCGAAGCTCGTCGGGCGAATGGGACCCAGCGCGGAGAGATAGCCCCGCACCCGCACCCCGTAGCGCTCCTGGAGGTATTTCTTGGCAATGGCCCCGGCGGCCACCCGCATGGCGGTCTCCCGCGCCGAGGAGCGGCCGCCGCCCCGGTAGTCCCGCAGGCCGTACTTCTGGAGGTAGCTGTAGTCGGCGTGCCCGGGCCGGAAGCGCGCGGCGATCTCCGAGTAGTCCTTGGAGCGCTGGTCCTGGTTCCAGATCAGAAGCGCGATGGGGGTGCCGGTGGTGCGGCCCTCGAACACCCCCGAGAGGATCTGCACCTCATCGGGCTCCCGTCTCTGGGTGGTGTGGCGACTGCGACCGGGGCGGCGGCGCTCCAGGTCCCCCTGGATGTCGACCTCGCTGAGCGCCATGCCGGGTGGGCAGCCGTCGACGATGCAGCCGATGGCGGGGCCGTGGCTCTCGCCGAAGCTGGTGACGCAGAACAGCCGACCGAAGCTGTTGCCGGACATCGGGTTCCCTCAGCGGGAGCGCTTCTTGCGGCTGGGGGCCGGCTTGGGCTCGGGCTTAGGCGGCGGGGCTGGCTCGGCGGGGGGCACCGACCCGGGGGGGTGCACCACTTCCCCGGCAACCAGCCAACTGTTGCCCAGGGCCAGTTTCTCGCGGCTGAGGGTGCTCGCCGCCTGGTTCAGGCGCACCCCGTTGAGGATGTAATCGTAGCGGGCCAAGAGGAAGAAGCGCTCCTCCAGGTAGTAGCGCTGCTGGGCGTTGAGGACATCCACCTGGGTACGGGTCCCCACCTCGAGGCCCGCCTGGGTGGACTCGAGGGCGCTGCGCGCCGAGATCAGGGCGGACTTTCGGGCCTTCACCTCGCTGAGGCTCGCCAACACCCCCCGGTAGGCGTCCTTGACGTTGCGCAGCACCTCGCGGCGGACGCTGTCGAGGGCCTCCAGGGCCGCCTGGTACTGGTACTGGGCCTGGCGGGTACGGGAGGAGACCCCGCCGCCCTCAAAAATCGGCACGGTCAGCTGCAGGCCGATGATGCCGGTATTGTCGTCTCCCACCAGCTCGCCCCCGCTGCGCACCCGACCGTAGGACCCCACCAGGTCCAGGCTGGGGTAGTGGCCCGAGCGCTGCACCTCGACGTTCTGTTTGGCCGCCTCGGCCGCCTCCCGGGCGGCGATGATGCCGTAGTTCTGGTTCAGCGCCGTCTCCGCCCACTGCTCGATATCGGCAGGTTGCGGGGGCATCAGCTCCAGCTTGTCGCCGAGCTTGGCGAGGGGGACATTGACGTTGCCGATGATCTTCTTGAGGGCCTCCCAGGTGTTGTCGAGCTGGTTCTCGGAGATGATGAGGTTGGCACGCGCCCGGTCGAAGGCGGCCTGGCTCTCGTTGACATCGGTGATGGCCACCAGCCCCACGTCGAAGCGCTGCTTGGACTGCTCGAGCTGGCGCTCATTCGCCTTGAGCTCGGCGGTGCTCACCCGCACCCCGTCGGCGGCCTTGAGCACGTTGAAGTAGGCCTCGGTGGTGCGCACCATGAGGTCGATCTCGGCGTTGCGGTAATCCGCCTCCCCCTGGGCCAGGACGCTGTCCGCCTGCTTGAGGCTGTACCAGAGGTCGCGCCGAAAGACAGGCTGTTGCACCGACGCCTGCAGCCGATTCTGCTCGAAGCCGTCGCTGTACTTGCCCCGCAAGGGAGAGGTGGTGTTCTCGTGGACGTAGTCGAGGTTACCTCCCAGGCTGAGATTGGGCAGCAACAGCGCCAATGCCTGGGGCCGGGTCTCGTTGTTGGCGTAGTAGCGCTGCTCCGCCTCGCGGATCTTGGGATCGCTCTGCAGCGCCAGGTCATAGACCTGCAGCAGATCCTCGGCGCTCGCCGGTCGAGGCAGCAGCCCCGACAGGGCCAGGGCGAATACCAAGAGTCTGCCGCGCATGATCGATGGGCCTGCTGGCTGGCGAAGAAGGGCGCGAGCCGGAGGCTCGGGCAGCGGCATTATATCGGAGATCCCCGCCCGGCAGGGTGTTGGTGCCTGACCGTGGGGCCCGGGGATCGGTGTACAATCGCCGGGAGCCATGGGCCCCGGCCCAGCCATAACAATAGCCCTTGGGCACCCCCCAACCACCAATAGAGAGAGAGCATGAGCAAGGTCCTAGAGGTCAGCGTGCCGGACATCGGCGATTTTTCCGACGTCAACGTGATCGAGGTGCTGGTGGCGCCCGGCGATCGGGTCGCCGCCCAGCAGTCCCTCATCACCCTGGAAAGCGACAAGGCCACCATGGAGATCCCCTGTCCCCAGGCCGGGGTGGTGCGGGAACTGCGGGTCAGCAAGGGCGACAAGGTCTCCAAGGGCAGCCCGATCCTGAGCCTTGAGGTGGCCGCGGGGGCGGTGCAAGCCACCCCCGAGGAATCCGCCCCCGCCGAGGCCACCGTCGCAGCCGGACCCGCCGACCTCACCGCCGAGGTGGTGGTGATCGGCGCCGGCGCCGGCGGCTACACCGCGGCCTTCCGCGCCGCGGATCTCGGCAAGCGGGTGGTGCTCATCGAGCGCTACCCGGTGCTCGGCGGGGTCTGCCTCAACGTGGGCTGCATCCCCTCCAAGGCACTGCTGCACGCCGCCGAGATCATCAACGAGGCCGCCGAGATGGGGCACATGGGCATCCGCTTCGCCAAGCCGGAGATCGATCTCGACGGCCTGCGCACCGGCAAGAACAAGGTGGTGAGCCGGCTCACCGGGGGTCTCGCCGCCCTCGCCAAGCAGCGCAAGATCCAGGTGCTGCAGGGGGTCGCCCGCTTCGAGGGCCCCAAGCGCCTCGCCGTGCAGACCCCCGAGGGCCAGCGCTCCCTGGGCTTCGACTACGCCATCATCGCCTGCGGCTCCAGCGCGGTGAAGATCCCCGGCTTCCCCAACGACGACCCCCGCGTCATGGACTCCACCGACGCGCTCGCCCTCGCGGACGTGCCCGCGCGCCTGCTGGTGATCGGCGGGGGGATCATCGGCCTGGAGATGGCCACCGTCTACCAGGCCCTCGGCAGCCAGATCGACGTGGTGGAGCTGATGGACCAGCTCATCCCCGGCTGCGACCCGGACCTGGTCAAGGTGCTCCACAAGCGCATCGAGAAGCAGTACCACCGCATCCTGGTCGGCACCAAGGTCACCGAGATCAAGGCCCAGAAGAACGGCCTCAAGGTCAGCTTCGAGGGTCCCGGCGGCAAGGACAGCGCCACCTACGACAAGGTGCTGGTGGCGGTGGGCCGCCGGCCCAACGGCAACCAGATTGGCGCGGAGCGGGCCGGGGTCAAGGTGGACGAGAGGGGCTTCATCCCCGTGGACGGCCATCAGCGCACCAATGTCCCCCACATCTTCGCCATCGGGGACGTGGTGGGGAACCCGATGCTGGCCCACAAGGCCACCCACGAGGCCAAGGTGGCCGCCGAGGTGATCGCGGGCCACCCCGCCCTGTTCGACCCCCTCACCATCCCCTCGGTGGCCTACACCGACCCGGAGCTGGCCTGGATGGGCCTCACCGAGACAGAGGCCAAGGCCAAGGGCATCCCCTACGAGAAGGGCGCCTTCCCCTGGGCCGCCAGCGGGCGGGCCATCGGCATCGGCCGGGACGAGGGGCTGACCAAGGCCCTGTTCGACCCCGAGACCAAGCGCATCCTCGGGGCGGGGATCGTGGGGCGCAACGCCGGGGAGCTGATCGCCGAGGCGGTGCTGGCCCTCGAGATGGGCGCGGACGCCGAGGACCTGGGCCTCACCATCCACCCCCATCCCACCCTCTCGGAGACCCTCTGCTTCGCCGCGGAGATGGCCGAGGGGACCATCACCGACCTCATGCCGCCGCGCCGGCGCTGAGCTCAGAGGCCCTCCCGCGGTCAGGGACCGCGGGGGGCTGTCCTTCGTTGTCTCTTGCGATAGGCCTGGGTCGGACTATAGTCCGACATCTCGGCTTCAGTCCGCTATCCAGGGCCGCGTCGGGCTCATGCTTCGACTGCGCTCAGCACCAGTGCCCGACCCACGGCAACAGCGTAGTTTCGCGCTGCGCCCTTGCCCCAGGGGCCTAACGGCCGCAGGAGCCCAGGAAGTCGTGGGACCGCATCTCGGGCAGGTGGGTCGGACTCTAGTCCGACAATTGGGCTCCAGTAGCCGTAGGATGGGTAGAGCGTAGCGAAACCGATCATCCCAACCCGCGTCAGTCACGCGTTCGCTATCCGCCTGGATCGATGCGCTTTGTCGCCGATGGGCTGCGATCCTCAGCGCATCCTAGCAGCCTGTCGGACTTGAGCCTCGCGATGACCTTCTTGGGCCGTCAAGAC
>CAZFHV010000156.1:0-8248 GCA_964519095.1 uncultured Chromatiaceae bacterium
GCTAGCCCGTCCCCCCTTGGCCAGACGCTGTGCGCTGGGGACCGCTTGGCCTTTGGCCACCTGATTGCGAGCAGCGGTCTTGCCCTTGCTCGAGGCAGTGGGTGCGGCGGCCGTGGCGGTCGGCCCAGCCCCCTTCCCCCCACCAGGGGTCGCCGTCGGTTTGGTCTTGGCTACAAGGGTGCTCGCCGCGGGTTTCGGGCCAGAGGATCCGCTCGGGGCGGTGATCTTCCCCTTGGCGGATGTGGCGGCCGCAGCGCCCTTGGTCTGGCCGGACGTTGGCGTCGAAGGGCCCTTGGCCGCCGTCGTGCTCGGGGCAGCCGTCGGCTTGGGCTTCTCGGCACTGGGCGACGACGGCGCCGCTCTCGTCGGCTGGGACGGCGTAGGCTTCGCCGTTGGCGTGGGGGGCTTGCCACTGCTGCTGGAGGCCCCCCAGGCAGGAACCGCTAGGGAGCCGGCAGCTACCAGGGCAATCAGAAGACGGATCGGCTGAGTTCGCATCGGCAATTCAACGGGATCAGCGGGATTCCTGCCGCCGCATCTTAGCCATCCCGGTCCCCCGGGACAAGGCGCTCGAAGGTGTCTGCAAACAACCGCTTAGAGGCTCATCGCCAGGAGAACCGATCTCCGGGGGCGCACGGAAACCACCAGCCTCAGGTGCTAGTCGCCGTCGCGCCCTGGCTGTTCGCTGGGGAGCTGATGGCAGGGGTCCCCGAGTCCGCCGACTTGCCCTCGGCCGCGGACTTCCCCTTCGCGTCCCCTTTGTCCTTCTCGCCGCCCTCATGGAGATTGCGCTGGTTACCGGACTTGAAGTCCGTCTCGTACCAGCCGCCGCCCTTGAGGCGGAAACCCACGGCAGAGATCAGTCTGCGGATGCTCGGACTCCCACACTCCGGACAGGCCGCCGGCGCCGGATCGGCCATTTTCTGCAAGAGATCGAAGGTGTAATCGCAGCTTTCGCATCGGTATTCGTAGATCGGCATGGGCGCTGACTCCCCTGACTGGTTTTCGCCCGCTACTGTTGGGGGAAATCGGTGATCTTTTCAAGGGCAACAAAGCCGGATTGCCCGCCGAGAGCTACCACACAAAGGGGTGTAGAAGAGAACCGCACTGACTTAAACCTAACCCATTGATCGCACGGTCACCTTCGGATGGCTTACCGCCCCGAGTAGTAAGCGCAGGGCTGCAAGACCGAGGCAACCATCCCCGGATCCACTCCATGAAGCACGCCCGGAACGCCGGTGCCGGCAGTCGCGCCATCACCCAGCCCAGACAATCGGCAGAGGGGATGGCGTTGGTGAAGGGGAGAAACTGCCGCAACCACCCCAGCTTGGCGTGCCCGAACTCGACGATGCCTTGCCAGCCCTCCGCCCCACTGACCACCGCACAGGTACACAACAGCAGGATCTCCTCGAGCGGGTAGAGCTTGTTCTTCTCCGAACGCGGGTCACGAACCAACGCAAGATGGGAAACCAGATCCGGGCGCATACCTCAACCTCCTCAACGGTCTTTGACGGTATGCTACATAAGCGCATCTATTAAAGAGCACGATCACTCGGGAGCCCTAGGGCGGACGGCCGTTGCCGTGCCTCGCCCGATGCCCTGTGCGACAATCTCGCGCCGCCCTCTCCCCGCCCGGGCCTCTATTGATGTCGACCCCCCCCGCCGATCCAATCGAAGCCCTCCCGGGCCCCGCGAGCCCCCTGCAGCCGCCCCTGCCGAGCCGCATGGGCGAGCACCTCCAGTGGGGGCACCTGGTGGGGGCGGCCCCCGGCCTCGCCATCGCCAGCGCAGCTCGGGCCTGGCGGGGGCTCACCCTGGCGGTCGTCCCCGACGTCCAGACGGCGGCTCGACTGGAGCAGGAGCTCGGCTTCTTCCTCGCGGGCAGCGACCTCGAGGTACTGACCTTCCCCGACTGGGAGACCCTGCCCTACGACCTCTTCTCCCCCCTGCCGGAACTGGTCTCCCAGCGCCTGCTCACCCTCCATCGCCTGCCCGGCCTTCGCGGGGGCCTGCTGGTGGTACCCATCGCCGCCCTCTTGCAGAGGCTGCCTCCGCGGGAGTTCGTAGAGGGTCGGACCCTTCTGGTCAAGAAGGGCGATACCCTCCAGATCGATGCCATGCGCCGGCGCCTGGAGCGGGCGGGCTACCACTGCGTCTCGCAGGTCTTCGGCCACGGGGAATACGCGGTGCGGGGGTCGGTGCTGGACCTGTTCCCCATGGGCAGCGAGGTCCCCTACCGCATCGACCTCTTCGACGAGGAGGTGGAGAACATCCGCACCTTCGACCCGGACACCCAGCGCTCCAAGGAGCGGGTGGCGCAGATCCGGCTCCTGCCGGCGCGGGAGTTTCCCCTCGACGAGGCGGGGATCGCCGAGTTCCGCCGGCGCTTCCGTGCCACCTTCGAGGGGGATCCCCAGCGTAGCCTCATCTACCGGGAGGTGAGCGAGGGGCGCCCGCCGGGTGGTCTCGAGTCGTACCTGCCGCTGTTCTTCGAGCAGACGGCGGTCCTGTTCGACTACCTGCCCCCCTCCCCCTTGGTGCTGGTGTTCGCCGGATACCGGGAGAGTGCCGAGCAGTTCCTCGGAGAGGTGGCCGAGCGGTACGAGCAGCGCCGACACGACCGGGAGCGTCCCCTCCTCGCCCCCCAGCAGCTGTACCTAGGGGCGGACGAGCTGGCCGGGCGACTCAACGCCCAGGCCCTAGTGGAGATCCAGGGCACCGGGATCGCCGTGCCGCGCCGGGGGTTCAGCGCGGCCCACAACTTCGGCGCCCGTGCCCTGCCGGCCCTGACCATCCAGGCGCGCGCCGCCGCCCCCGCGGGGGCCCTCCAGGCCTTCATCGCCGCGCCGGGCCGCCGGATGCTCTTCCTCGCCGAGGGTCCGGGGCGCCGGGAGCTACTGCTGGAGAACCTCCGCGGCTTCGACATCCGCCCTACGCCCTATGAGGGCTGGTCCGCCTTCCTGGCTGGGGAGGCACCGCTCGGACTCGGCATCGGCCCCCTGGAGCAGGGCGTGCTTCTGGAGCGGGAGGACCTGGCGATCCTCACCGAGACCCAGCTCTACGGGGAACGGGTGCGCCAGGAGCGCCGCCGCCGTGCCACCCAGCGCGACAGCGACGCGGTGGTGCGCAACCTCACGGAGCTGGACATCGGGGCCCCGGTGGTCCAGGAGGAGCACGGCGTGGGCCGCTACCGGGGGCTCCAGACCCTGGACGTGGGGGGCATCCCCACGGACCTCCTGTGCCTGGAGTACGCCGGCGGCGACCGGCTCTACGTGCCGGTCGCCTCGCTCCACCTCGTGTCGCGCTACACCGGGGCCTCACCGGAAAGCGCCCCCCTACATCGTCTCGGCGGCGAGCAGTGGGAGCGCATCCGACGCCGGGCCGCCCAGCAGGTGCGGGATGTGGCCGCCGAGCTCCTCGACATCTATGCCCGCCGCGCCGCCCACCCCGGCTATGCCTTCCCCGCCGCCGAGCGGGACTACGGGGCCTTCGCCGCCGCCTTCGAATTCGAGGAGACCCCCGACCAGCAGCAGGCCATCGACAGCGTGCTCGCAGACCTCCAGGCCCCCCGTCCCATGGACCGGGTGGTCTGTGGCGACGTGGGCTTCGGCAAGACCGAGGTGGCCATGCGGGCCGCCTTCACCGCCGTGCACGCGGGCAAGCAGGTCGCGGTGCTGGTGCCCACTACCCTGCTGGCCCAGCAGCACTTCGACAACTTCTCCGACCGCTTCGCCGACTGGCCGGTGCGGGTGGAGAACCTCTCGCGCTTCCGAACCGCCTCCGAGCAGAGCGCCATCCTCAAGGGCCTGGCGGAGGGACGGGTGGACATCCTGGTCGGGACCCACAAGCTCCTGCAGCCGAGCGTCCGATTCAAGCAGCTGGGACTGGTGATCATCGACGAGGAGCACCGTTTCGGGGTAGCCCAGAAGGAGAAACTCAAGGCCCTGAGGAGCGAGGTAGACATCCTCACCCTCACCGCCACGCCCATCCCCCGCACCCTCAACATGGCCCTCGCGGGCCTACGCGACCTCTCCATCATCGCCACCCCGCCCCTGGAGCGGCACCCCATCAAGACCTTCATCAGCCAGTGGGACGAGGGCCTGGTCCGCGAGGCCTGCCAGCGGGAGCTCAAGCGCGGTGGGCAGGTGTTCTTCCTGCATAACGAGGTGGACAGCATCGCCAAGCAGGCGGATCAGCTGCGGGCCCTGCTGCCGGGGGCGCGTATCGAGGTGGCCCACGGCCAGATGCGCGAGCGGGAACTCGAGCGCATCATGCGCGACTTCTATCACCAGCGATTCAACGTCCTGGTGTGCACCACCATCATCGAGAGCGGCATCGACGTCCCCAGCGCCAACACCATCCTCATCAACCGGGCCGACAAGTTCGGTCTCGCCCAGCTCCACCAGCTGCGGGGACGGGTCGGTCGCTCCCATCACCGGGCCTACGCCTACCTGATCACCCCCCCGCCGAGGGCCATGACCCCCGACGCCCTCAAGCGCCTGGAGGCCATCGAGTCCCTGGAGGACCTGGGGGCCGGCTTCACCCTCGCGACCCATGACCTGGAGATCCGGGGTGCCGGGGAGCTGCTGGGAGAGGAGCAGAGCGGTCAGATCCAACAGATCGGCTTCGGCCTCTACATGGACCTCCTGGAACGGGCGGTGGAAGCCTTGAAGAGCGGTCGCGAACCGGAGCTGGAGCGCCCCACCGCGCCGAGCACCGAGGTCGACCTCCATGTCCCGGCTCTCATCCCGGATGACTACCTCCCGGACGTGCACACCAGGCTGGTGCTCTACAAGCGCATCGCCAGCGCCGCCACCCAGGAGGACATCGATGACCTGCGCGTGGAGATGATCGACCGCTTCGGCCCCCTGCCCGAGGGCACCAGAAACCTGTTCGCCATCACCGAGCTCAAATTGCGGGCGCGCGCCCACGGCATCCGCAAGCTGGAGGCGGGCCCCGACAGCGGTCGCCTCCACTTCGAGACCAACCCCCGGATCGACCCCGTCCGCCTGGTGCAGCTCATCCAGTCCCGGCCCAAGGAGCTCAAGCTCGAGTCCGGCGACAAACTGCGCTTCTTTCGCGACATGGCCACCCCGGAGCGCCGCATCGCCCAGGTGGGCGAGGTGCTGGGGCTGATCACCGGCTAGCCCCCCGCGCCTCCCTACCGGGGCAGCGTTCAAGGCCGCTGCGGCCATGGAAATTGAATTTCTCCCCCACAGGGACCACCATCAAGCATCTAAGGGATATCATGTTCGGGGCCGTCAGGCTCCCCTGGAAAGGCGCCTCCCCAGGTACTGGATCGCGTAGGACGGCTGAGGGTTTCGCATCAGGCACCGGGGGCGCCGAAGGGCCTTGGTCCCAGGGCAATGGGGCATTCTTTCAACGGAGCACGAATCCTTCCGAGACCGGGACTGTTTCGCTCATGTGGTCACGAAAACTCCTTGTCACGGCTGGCATGCTGACCGCGGTGGCTCTGGGCTGGTGGCTGGGCCATCGGCAACCCGGTGACCCAAGCCCCCCCGCGAACGTCCCGGCAGCGAAACCGTCACCGCCGCGGCAGCCACAGCGCCCGCCCCCCACCCCTCCGCAACCCCCCCCGGGGATCCAGTCTCAGGCACCGGGTTACGCACCCCCCTTCCTCAACCAGGGCCCACCGCAGGTCGAGATGCCAGGCGGGGGTTGGGCACCCCTGATGCCCGAGGGTGCCCCCCAGCGGCAGCCGCGTTTCCGGCCCCTGACCCAGCGGGAGAAGCAGCGGATCGAGGAGTCGAGCAGCTACGAGCCCGCCTATCGGCCCCGTCCGGGGGTCCCGGGCGAGTCCCTTCCAAGCGGGGGCTATGGCCAGCGTCAGGACTATGGCTTCCGGCGCCCGGACCCGCAACCGGGGCGACCGAGCCCGGGCCGGGCACCCGCGGAAGAGCCGCGCGACGGCGGCTACCCCGAGCCGGCCCCCGCCTTCGGGCCATCCCCTTGGCCGCAATCCTGGCCAGCCCTTCCGCCCGAGCGCTATCCCCACCGCGACGGCGGCGCCCGGGGCCCTTACGCGGGACCCTGAGTGCGACCCCAGCCGGGCGCCATCGCGCCCTCGCCATCAACATCGAGCGTGCTTTTTCCCTGGGCCGCTGTTACAGTCGGCGGCGAGGGTTTGGTCCGGCTCCCGATCGGACCAGGGTTTTTGTGCGTGGCGGTGGCTCCCTTGAGTAGCCCGCTGCTCGCAGAGGCTTCTCACTCGGGCCGGAATCCCCGGTTATCCGCTGTCGAGGTGTCTTGTGTGTTGAATCTTCGATAGTGGTCGCCTCCCATCAGCACACGAGAACGCAGAGACAAGAGCCGATGAATATCTACGTAGGCAACCTTCCTTACAACGTCACCGAGGCCGACCTTCGGGACGCCTTCTCTCAATTTGGCGAGGTGAGCCAGGTGACCCTCATCACCGACAAGCTCACCGGTCAGTCCAAGGGATTCGGCTTCGTGGAGATGGCCCGCAACGCCGATGCCGATGCGGCCATCAAGGGCCTGAACGAGACCAACTTCAAGGGCCGCAACATCAAGGTCAACCAGGCCAAGCCCAAGAGCGATCGCGACCGCCCAGCCCGGGGACCGCGCCGCTACTGAGTCCCCATAACAACCCGGTTACTGGGCAGTCGGCGAGCACCGCGGCTCAGCATCGGGCTCGGGAGGAAGCCTGCTTGACATCCCTTGCGGCTGGCCCGAAAAATCAGGAGCCAGAGGGCCCATGCTGAGTGAGGGGCCGATAGACATCTCTAGTCGAGTCGGCGCGACATCTCAAAGCAGCCCCGCAACCCACCGAATCCGCGGTAACCAAGAACCCACCGACCAACGCGCCGGAGACCTTGTTGCCACAAAAATACAACAGATGAGGCCTACCACTTGTTTTCTTGCCGCAACAGATTATTATTTCCAAGCGGGAGAGTATGGATTCGGGATCGCTATCCCCTAGACCCTAGAGCAATCAACGAACCCATGGGAGACAAAATGGCATGAATATCAATCATTTACATGGTATGCGCCTCGTGGCTCTGGGTGTCACGTTGGCTGTGAGCGGTGCGTGGCAGGCGGCACTCGCTGCTACCACGACCGTGTTCACCGAGTTCGACGTACAGGACGGGAGCGCGGCGAGTCCCGCAGTCAGCGTCAATGGCGCGCCGGGGACCTCCACCGGTTCAGCACGACCCGCTCCTCGCGCCACCGACACCCGGACCCTATCGGTAACGCTTATATCGGGCGACCAAGTCGGGGCATACGTCAGCGGAGGCGAATACCATTACTTCCAGAGCTCCAACCAGAGTTTTGGTAAGGGCAAGATCGTTTGGAACCTCAGTCCCTGTATGGATTGGACCAACGCAAAGGAGTTGGTGGTTAGGTCCAAGCAGGACCATCCTGCGGGTATGAAGGTGACCGTGGGCGGGCAGAGCCAGTCCAAGGCGCTTCCGGCTAACTTGTCGTTCGCTGACTACAGCTTCACGATTAGTGGTAATAGCTGTGTATCTTCGGTCGAGCTTGAGATCGACGGCTCCAGCTCCCAGTCGGAAGCACTTGACCTCGACATGGACCGCATCAGCGTTGTCTTGGAAGAGCCGCCACCGCCACCGCCTCCGCCGCCAGTTCCTGCGATCTCCTTCCTTGGATTGGGTGCTTCTTTAATCGGGCTGCCACTGCTAGCTGTGGGCCTTGCGCGCCGTCGCAAGCAGTAGAGCGTTTACTTTTCCGGGGCAGCAGTCCTAGTCCTGCTGCCCCGGAACCGCGTGAGAGCCATCCGAGCCCCGTTCGGGGCAAAGTTTGGGGGCGTATCTCCACCCTGTGCCGGGTCTAGCGCTGCGACAAAACCCGCCCCTCATCCTCTGCCATTAACACGCCGTGGCAGCAGCAGTCACGCGCCGCCCACGGGTGTTTCACACGAGCACCCCGCGCTTCGGGTCAACCGTCAACACACCGCCCTTCCCCGTAGAACCAACGATCACAGGTCGTGGGGGCGCGGGTCATTATTGGCGACCGGAATGCATTACTGACGCCGCTGTAGACTTTTTTTGTTGCCGGCGGGGAAACGCCGCTTTTTCAGGGGACACTGCGGTCCCCGCTAGGATTGTACGCTTCCTGCCGACCCGCCGACGCGACCGTCCCTCTCGAAGCGGGTTCCGGGTTTGGGAAACCAGCAGGTCTACCGAATGATCGGCCCTGTCCAAACACGACCTTAGCGCGGAAGTCGTCATCCAAGGCGGCCTTGAAG
>CAZFHV010000157.1:0-8218 GCA_964519095.1 uncultured Chromatiaceae bacterium
CTACGGCTACGCGGGGGGCGTCGCACTCGCTTCCGCTTCCTGTGCTCCTTCGCGGAGTTCATCGACTGGCCATCGAGCAGGATCTTCACCTGACCCGAGGCATAGCCGTGCTCCACGCCGCGGGCGAGGACCTGCCGCTCGCCGGTGAACTCCATGCCCTGGCTGATGCCCGGCACCAGGGCCAGGGCCTCCCATACGGTCCGGGCCCCGCGCACCAGCATCTCCTCCCCCGAGAGAACGCTGATCATGCCCGGCAGGTAGTCGATGTTGGTGCGCCGTTTGGTGGCGAGCTGGGTCTCCTCGTCGAGGAGGCGCATGAGCCCTGTGAGGTCGGCGTCATCGGCCAGCGGCTGGGAAGGGCCCTCCGCCGCCAGAGCGGACGACAGGGCCAAGAGCTCTGAGAAACCCAGTACCGAAACAGCGAGAGCCCAGGAGCGATCGAACCAGCGAGGGTCGGGAGCGGGGTGGCCCCCACCCGAGCCTGGCGGCGGCGCCCCGGGGCGCAGGGTTCGTTCGCTTCTCGTCCTCAGTCCCTTGGACCCCTTGTTTTCCCCATAGCGAGCCTGCCGTAAGGGCTGCGAGGAATCCGTCACACAAGCCCAACGATCTGTTCGCGAGCTTCGGATAACCTGCGGCCTGGACATCCCCTGTCAATTCGGTATGTCAATAGAAAGAAGCAATTGCCAAGCATCACCCCACCAGGGCGGTGGTCGTGGCACAATCCTCGCACCCCCGGGGGGCAGGCGGCGGTTTCCCTCTCGCCCCCAGTCGAATGTCAGTCGCTATTGCAGCCCCCCACCATGCACGAGATGTCCATCGCCGAGAGTATCCTGGAGATCGTCGAAGAGACGGCCCGTGCAGGGGGCTTCGGGCGGGTCAAGGAGGTGCGCCTCGAGATCGGTGCCCTCTCGGGGGTGGAGGTGGAGGCGCTGGGCTTCTGCCTGGACTTGGTCCTGAAGGACAGCATCGCCGAGGGCGCGACCCTGCAGATCGATCGGGTCCCGGGCACCGGCTGGTGCCTGCTCTGCGGGGTGAGCGTACCCCTCAATGCCTGGTACGATGCCTGCCCCCACTGCGGCAGCTTTCAGGTGCAGCCCACGGGCGGCACCCAGATGCGGGTCAAGGACCTGCTGGTGGAACAAGCGCCGGCTCGCCGGTGAGTCTTTGGCAAGGCGAAGGAGCCATCACCATGTGTACGGTATGCGGTTGCGGCGAGGGTGAGACCCGGATCGAGGGCGAAGACCACGCCCACCCCCATGAGCACGAGCACCGCCATGAGCAGCTCCACGCCGCCGGCATCCCCCACGAGCACCCCCACGGCGCCGAGCAGGCGGCGGGGCTGCACTTCGGCCTGGGTCCCGCCCACAGCCACGCGCCGGGGTTGAGCCAGGAGCGCCTGGTCCGCATCGAGCAAGACATCCTCGGCAAGAACAACGCCTACGCCGCGGCCAACCGCCAGTGGCTCGCCGAGCACGGCATCTTCGCCCTGAACCTGGTCTCCAGCCCGGGCTCCGGCAAGACCAGCTTGCTGGTGGAGACCATCGGGCGGCTCGCGGACAGGATCCGGGTGGCGGTGATCGAGGGGGACCAGCAGACCAGCCACGACGCCGACCGCATCCGCGCCACCGGGGCCCCGGCGATCCAGGTCAATACCGGCAAGGGCTGCCACCTCGATGCCCACATGGTGGGCCACGCCCTGGAGCACCTCAGCCTAGCCGACGACAGCCTACTGCTTATCGAGAACGTCGGCAACCTGGTCTGCCCCGCCGCCTTCGATCTGGGGGAGGCCCACAAGGTGGTGATCCTCTCGGTGACCGAGGGCGAGGACAAGCCCCTCAAGTATCCGGACATGTTCCACGCCGCCGATCTGATGCTGCTCAACAAGGTCGACCTGCTGCCTCACCTCAGCTTCGATGTGGCCCGCTGCCTCGAATACGCCCGCCGCATCAACCCCAGCCTCGAGGTGCTGGAGGTTTCCGCCACCACTGGCCAGGGCATGAACCCCTGGATCCTTTGGCTCCGACAGGGCCTGGACCGGGCCAGGGCCGGGCGTCTGCAGAACCTCGAGCACCTCAAGCAACGCATCCTGGAGCTGGAGGCACAGCTCACGGCGAAGGGGTGAGGGCGGGCCCAAATCCCTGCGCCGGCGCGTTGACTAGAAGAATCGGGCCCTCCGGAGACCCGCACCCCGAATCGAGGCAATGCCCTCGCGACCGGCGGGGGCCGCGAGACCTGCGGCGATCGCCGCCGCTTTGAGATACCGGCGTTCGTGCTATGCCCTCAGCAGGAGAACCGTCCCGCCTGGGACATTGCCGTCCGCGACTGGTTGCACGTCGAGCGGGAGATCGCCGAACCACCCGAAGCGGATGGGCAGCTCGGACGCTAGAATGCAACCACCCGCCTGATCCGCGCATTCGGTGTCAGCAGCAATGATCGGCGTTGGTGGACACCGCCCATCTCGCTGGTCCGGCGCCGAGGCGCCCCCCAGGGCTTCCGCTCCCTATCCCGGACACCGATGTAGTCGAGTGTTGGGGCTCCTCCATCAGCCTCGCAGGGGTTCCGGGCAGTGGCGGCCATCGGCTCCACCGCGGCCCCGAGCTTCCCAACAGGGGTCTCCCTCTACCGGGTCCGCGTGCCGACATCCGTCTCTCTGGAATGGACTGGCATAGACCCCAAGCACCGCTGGGCCCAGCGCTCAATCCGCGATGAATCGGCCGATGAACCGGGCCACCGCGTTGCGTCCCACGAATACCCCAAAGTGGCCCTCGCAAAGGATGTCGGCCTCCAGGGCCAACAGCTTGCGCAGCGATGCCTGGTACTGGTCCCGGTCAGAGAGGAGCGCCGGATGCAGGGGGCCATGGATGTCCTGGCCGAAGAGGACCCGCCGGCCATCCGCCTCCACCAGGAAGGCTGCCGAGCCGGGCGAGTGGCCTGGGACATGGATCACCTCGATCCCGAGCGCACCGAGGGGCAGCCGATCCCCATCCACCAACCGTCTGTCGACCGGACAAGGCGTCAAGCGGGCACCGTACCAACTGGCGGCACTGACCCGGTGATCGCCCGTCTCCAGGTAAGGCGCATCCAAGAGATGGATCGCCACCGGCCAGCCGAATCGCACCCGCAGCTCGGCCGCGCCTCCGCTGTGGTCGTAGTGGCAATGGGTCAGGAGCAGATAGCGAACGCGGCTCGGATCCACCCCGACGGATTCCAGGTTGAGCAGCAGCCGATCCAAGCCCTCGCCACAGCCCGCGTCGACCAGGGCCACCGCGTCGCCCGATTGGACCAGGTAGTGCGCCGCGTCTTCCGGGGCGGTGAGCCCCGGTCCGCCGACCTGGTGGATGTGGGAAGTGATCTGACGGGTCTTGGGTCCCATGGGGTCGGTCTCCCGTGGCGATTATGGGAAAGGGTCTTGCCCAGGTTCCCAGGGGGCGAGGCGTATGGGAGAAGGCCTGAGGCGTCGCCATGAGGGAAAGCCCCGTTGAGGAGTCGCTTGCGCCCGCGGAAGCCCCGACCGCGGCGGTACAAGCGATTGGCCCAACTACCTTCCTGAGCCTGGCAGGGAGGCGTCGCACTTAGGAGCCGCCCCCCTCTAGCGAGCTTGCGCAGCGTTCCGGCGAGCCGCTAGCCCCTAGCCTATTCCCCGCGGAGGCCGGCCTGTCCTCACTGAGCCGCCATGCCGAGTGGGCGCGCGGTGGGCAACCCCGTTTCCTGGGTTAGGTATTGGACTTGTAGGAATAGCCGTAGGCGTAAGGTTTGTAGCGGTATCCGTAGCCGTAGCGGTAGCGGCCGTAGTAACCATAGCGCTTCCGAGCCTTCACGCCGTTGAAGATGAAGCCTCGCACGTTCACCCCGCCCTGCTGCAGGCGTTTGACCGAGAGCTCCAGCTCCCTGATGTAGTGTCGCCCGGACCGGGCCACCATGAGAGTGGCGCCGGTGAGGCGTCCGATGATGGCGGCGTCCGTCACAGCCAGGATCGGCGGGCCATCGATGATGACGTAGGCGTACTTGTTGCTCGCGAGCTCGATCAGCTCCGCGAGCCGCTTCTGTAGCAGCAACTCGGACGGGTTCGGTGGCCGCTTCCCGGCAGCCACGAAATCCAGGTTCTCGATTCCCGAATCGCGGATCACCTCCTCTAACGGATGTTGACCCGAGAGCCATTCCGCGAGGCCCGTCACATCGGTGAGGCCCAGGTACTTGTGAAGGTGCCCCTTCCGCAGGTCCCCATCGACCAGCAACACCCGTTCGCCCCCCTTCGCGAGCACCACCGCCAGGTTGGCGGCGACGAAGCTCTTACCGACCTCTTCCGTGGGGCCCGTGATCAAAACGCTGGGGACACGGGCGTCCATGAGGGCGAAGTGCAGGCTGGTGCGCAGGCTGCGGAAGCTCTCCGCGGCCACGTCGTCCTGGGCGTGCTCCACCAGGATGCCAGGCAAGCCCTTCTTGCCCTTCATGACGCGATGGATCTTGACCTGCTCGGCGCTGAAGGGGATGACGGCATAGACCGGCAGTCCGAGCTGGCGCTCGATGCGGTCGGGATCCTCCAGGGCCTTGCTGGACATCTGCCACAGCAGCACCAGGCCGATGGCGACCATCAAGGCACCGGCCCCCGAGGTGGCCAGCATGGTCTGGAGCACCGGGGCGATGCGATAGCCCAATGGGAGCGCGTAGTCGATGACACGCACGTTGCCGACGGTGCCTGCCTTGGCGATGCGCAGCTGCTGCACCCGATTGAGCAGCTCCAGGTACATCTTGGTGATGGCCTCCACGTCGCGCGACAGACGCAGGACCTCCTGCTGGGCCTCGGGTAGCTGCTGAATCTGGCGCTCGAGTTCCGTGAGCTTTTCCTTGAGTCGCCCGCGCAACCGGTCTACCGATTGGATCTTGGGGTGCTCCGTCTTGTAGCGCTGCCGCAGCTCCTCGCGTTGGGTGTCGAGGGCGAAGAGCTGGGTCTCGATGGCGACGATGTCTCCGAGCAGGGCCGAGCTGGTCTTGTCGATATCAAGGGCCCCATGCTCGATGCGGTAGCTGTTGAATGCCGCCTCCGCGGCCTCGAGGCGCTCTTTGAGGGCCGGCACCAGCCCTTCCAGAAAGCCGAGGGTCTTCTCCGCCTCCTCCGTCTTCTCCTCGACACTGAAGCGGACGTAGGTGTTGAGGATCTCGTTGAGCACCTCGGCCGCTTCCCGCGGCTGGCCGGCCATGAAGCTGACATCGAGGATCGTCGTCCTCGCGGCATAGCCCGTGCCGGCCTTTTCCTTCGCGGACAGCCGCGACCCCAAGCCGATGGCAAGACCCTCGATCCCCTGCAGGCCGAGACGGAACTGGGTCCCCGGGCGGGCCTTGAGGTGGGTCACATAGAGGATGAATAGCCCACCCTCCTTGGGCTCGGCACGCACCCGTTCACCCACACGACCCTCCGCGAAGGGCTGACCGCTAGGGTCGAGAATCTGGAACCGCCCTGCATCCCCCGCCACCAGGGTAACCGCAGCCCTGCCCCAGGCCTCGGGTATTTCCAGGCTGCTGACGTCGATCTGCTCGCCGCCCCAGGCATACTGGGGTTTGTCGAACCAGGGGGGGGAGACACCGCGGGAGGGGTCCCAGGAGCGGGCGATCATCTCTCCGATGTAGGGGTAGTAGCAGGGCGCGGCGACGATGTCCAGGTGGAGCTTCTGCACCACCTTCGACATCACCATGCGCGATTTCATGATCTCTATCTGGGCATCCGAGGTGGCGATGCCCTCGAATACGGGGGACACCTCCAAGAAGCTGCCCATGCTGGTCCTGCGCTCGAGCTGAATCAGGGCGTTGGCCATGTAGACCGGCGGAGTCCGGAGGAAGCGCACGTAGCCCACCACCAGGCCGAGGACCACCACCAGGAGGATGAACCATTTGTGGGAGAGCAGTAACCCGAGGTACTCGAGCAGGTCCGCGCTGGGCTCGTCCCTGGCAGCGGGGCGCAGGAATGGCCGCTGTTCGGCAGCAGCCACCGCAGGGCCCGTCCCTAGGACCGTATCGGTTGCATTCACGGCCCTGCGCAACCCCTAGGGGTTAGGTTTCGAGCATGGGAATCAAGGAAGCAGGTTGCCCGCGCCTCGCGCCGTCCCCAGAGCATCGTCGAGATCCCTCCGCTATTGCTGGGTCCGGAACGCCGGGAAGTTGCTGTAGCCCCAGCTCTGCAGCGTGCTGGTAGTGGGCAGGATATTACTGATGAGCTTGTTCCAACGGACGACGTCGGCCTCATCCACATAGATCAGATCCCGCGGACGCAGGGGAAACTGATCGGCAAGGACCATGGCATCGGGCTCCAACGAGGCCAGGTGATAGATCGCCGGCTTGTCGCCACCACGGATGACGAAGATCTGGTAGGGGTTGGCAGTGAATTGGTTGAGGTTGCCGCGATCGCTGAGGGCCTCGGCCAGGGTGAGGCGCCCCTTCTTCATGGCGAGCGAGCCGGGGGCCATGATGGCGCCGAGCATGAAGACCTTGTTGTGCTCACGGTCCCACACGTTCACCACGTCGCCGTCCTGCAGCAAGACGTTGCCGGTCAGATCCCCGTCCTCGTAGAGCGCCTGCAGATCCACATCGAAGGTCTTCCCGTTACGGGTGATGGTGATGCGCCGCTGATCGGCGTTGTCGGTGAACCCACCCGCCTGGTTGATGGCCTCCAGGGTGGTCATGCGGATGTCGGTGATGGGCAGGACGCCCTTTTTGCCGACCTCGCCCACCACGAAGATCCGCTGGCTCCGGAACGCCGCCACCCGCACGTCCACCTGTGGATCCTCGATGTACTTGCCGAGCTTCTGGGTTAGCAGGGAGCGGACCTGTCGCAGCGTGAGGCCCTCGACCTTCACGACCCCCGCGTAGGGGAAGAACAGGGTCCCGTCCTCCGCGACCACGAACCCGGTCTCGGCGGCAGAGCGGAACTGCCCGGCAGGCGTGGTCAGCTCCGGATGGTCGAACACGGTGACGCTGAGAATATCCCCGCGCCCTATACGGTAATCCCGGTGGGGAACGGGCTTCAGCGCCTCTTTTTTCTGTGCCGCCTGCTTCTTGGTCTCGGCGATCACGAAGTTGGCGTCAATCTGCTGGACCTTGACGAAATCCGGTATGAGTTCCCTCCCCTCCTCCTGTCTGACCGGAAGCTTCACCGAGGAGTGGCCAGTGACCCGAATCCCATAGGCCTGCTGACCCGGGACCAAGACCCCGCACCCGCTGAGCCCCAGCGCCAGCCAGGCCATCCCCAGCACCGCCGATGTACCGCCCAGCCATCGGATCCCCCCGGAACCCCGCCGCATCCCGCTCATCGGTTGCACACCCCTCTGGTGAACCCCCCACACGCCACGCCCGAAAACCTCCTTGCCCTGCCCCTGTCACCGGCCGATGCGGCTGGCCCAGGCCGTCACGCCGCGCTCGATCCGTCCGAGGGCATCCGCGAACGCCTCGGCCCCGCGCTGATAGGGGTCCGGGATCTCCTCCCCCGTCCAATGCCCAAGCAGAAATACCTTGCCCCAAGCCTGGGGCTCCAGACGAGCCAACTCGACCTTGTGTCCCTGCTCCATCACCAGCACCAAGTCCGCCGAGCGCAGCATCTCCCGATCCAACTGCCGCGCCCGGTGCGTCGCGATATCCAGGCCCTCCTGATCCATCAGGGAGCGGGCCATCTGATCCGCCGGCTCGCCCACCAGGGCCCCGAGTCCTGCCGACCGCACGTCCATCCCCCCTGTCCCGCGGTTGAGCGCACGCCTGAGCAGTGCCTCTGCCATAGGGCTTCGGCAGATATTTCCCACACAGACTACCAGAATGCGCTTGAACACTCGGACCCCGGGCCGGCGCGGCCTGCTGGCCCAGGGCCCCCACCCGCGCGGCCGCCCCCCTTGCCTCAAGATAAGCTGGGTATGTTGCCAACAATTGTACGCATTGCAAAGACCAGACCAGCTCCAGGGATCAGGACCGACCCGAGTGCCCCGCCAGGGGGCGGGGGCGCAGGCGCTCACCGAGCGCCACGAGCACCAACCCGTAGGTCGCGAGCCCGGTGAGTACCAGACCACCGAGCCCCAAGAGTCGGTCCCGGCCCGACATCACCAGCCAGACGGTCCCCTCCCCGCTCAGTGCCAGCAATACCCCGGCCATAGCCACCACGGCGAGCCCCGCCCGCAGCAGACGGAGCCACCAGCCGGGCTGGGGACGAAACACCCCGCCGCGCAGCAGCCCCCCCAGCAGG
>CAZFHV010000158.1:0-784 GCA_964519095.1 uncultured Chromatiaceae bacterium
TCTTGACGGCCCAAGAAGGTCATCGCGAGGCTCAAGTCCGACAGGCTGCTAGGAGGAACAATGGGATATTCAGGCGATCGATGGCCGTCCGAAGACGCTTTACCCACGGTCATCGGTACCCGCCAACCCCGCCCCCCCGGTCCCCTGCGCCCCCCCACGCCCGGGGAGCGCGCCTGGGTGCGGGAGATGGCCAATCGTAGGACCCGGGTCCCCAAGGGGATCTTCAGGTACCGGACCCTGGACGAGGCCAACGCGGATTGGGAGCGCTGGTGTGCTGAGCTGGTTGCGGCGACTGTTTCGCCCTCGGGCCAAGGTTGAGGAGGTCCCCGCCGATCCGGCGGAGACCCTCTTCACTCGCCCGGCCACCTGGGAGGACGTGGTCCATACCGCCCGCCTGCTGAACCGCGCGGGGGTACGCTACCTGCTGGTGGGTGGCTACGCCCTCGCTGCACACGGCTATGTCCGCATGACCGAGGACATCGACATTGCCGTGGCGCCGGACCGGGAGAATAGCCGCCGCTGGGTGCTGGCCCTTTCCGGGTTGCCAGACGGAGCGGCCGGGGCGCTGGCCAGCGAGGCGGACCCGTTCGAGGGGGACGAGCTACACGCCATTCGCATCAATGACGAATTCACGGTCGACATTCTACCGTCGGTCAGCGGCATCCCCTTCAGCGAGCTGGAGGGCCATCGGGAGTGGATGACCCTGGACGGCGAACGGATCCCGGTGCTCGATCTCCAGGGTCTCCTCAAGACCAAGCGAGGGGTGAGGCCAAAGGACCAAGCG
>CAZFHV010000158.1:794-8076 GCA_964519095.1 uncultured Chromatiaceae bacterium
AAGCGGATGCGGCCGTCTTAGTCAGAGCGATCGAGCGGTTGACCGCCACCCGGGAGGATGACTCGCCGTACCGATGATCCAGGCATCTCCCATGCCTCAGGCGTCTTGATGCACTAAGCGGGCTCGACCCGCAGCCAAGGAAACTCACCATGACCAAGCTCTTCGTCTCCTTTCTCGGCACTAGCCCCTATGTGCGCTGCAACTACGGCATCGGCGAGCGTTGGCAGCGGGATGTCCAGTTTGTTCAGACCGCCACGCTGCACCTCGAATGTGCCGATTGGGGGGCGGACGATCGCGTCCTCATCGGCTGCACAGCGGATGCCCGGGAGAAGAACCTCGGCGCCTTACTAGCGGAGGTAAAGACCTCCGGTTGGTCCCTCGAGCCGGAGATCCTCGATTTGCCGGACGGCACCTCGGAAGAAGAGCTGTGGGCCATTTTTGAGAGCCTGCTCGATTGCATCGACGACGGCGACGAGCTGGTGTTCGACATCACCCACTCGTATCGTTCTTTGCCGATGCTGTTCACGGTGCTCATTCAATACCTGGGCGTGGTGCGCAAGGTACGGGTGCGCGGCGTCTACTACGGGGCCTTCGAGCGATTGGGGCGTCCCGACCAGGTGAAGGCGATGCCGCTCGCCGATCGCAACGCGCCGATCCTCGATCTCACTCCTTTCCTGCGCCTCTACGACTGGAGCGCGGCCATCGACCACCTCCTGCGCTTTGGCGCGCCCGACGACCTGGAACGGCTGGTGCAGGGGCAACTTGCCCCCATTCTCAGGCGCGCCCAGGGTCCCGACGAGGACGCGAGGAGCCTTCGCCGGCTAGTGAAGCAACTGGCGGATTTCGCCCGCGCGGCCCGCTACGCACGGGGCCAGGAGCTTGCGAGCATCCGGTTTCACTCGGACGTCCTTGAGCCGTTAAGCCGCGCCCACGCCGGCCTCCTGCCACCCCTGGCGCCGGTGTTGAAGCGCCTGGTAACAGAGTTCTCCGGTTTTCCCGATACCGATCCGCTCAACGCCTTTCGCACTGTCAAATGGTGCATCGAGCACGATCTCGTCCAGCAGGGGCTGACCTTGTTGCAGGAATCCTTGGTCGATGAGTGGGTGCGACGTTGCGCCGATCTGCTGGATGAGCCGATGGCGCAGAAGGGTCCCGTCGAGCGCCAGCGTTGGCAGCGGAAGTTTGTCTCTGACCTCTTTGCCGTGCTTGCCCGTAAGGTACCAGAGGTGAAATGGCGAGATGCCCTGGCCGAGCACAAGGAGCTTGCACGCGCCTGCGCGGGACGCATCCACGCCGATCTGCTGCAGCACTACGACCGGCTCAGCAAGCTGCGCAACGACTTCAATCACGGTGGCTTTGTCGAGCCGCAGCGCTGGCAGCGCCTGCGCGAGGGTTTGCGAGAAGCCTACCTGGCTTGCAGGGGACTGATCGAGGGTGCTACTGCCAGCGTCCCACAGGCGAGGCGAACCTACCTCCTCAACACCCCCATCCTCACCGCCTACGGGGACTTCCGCTTCACCGGTCCCATAGCGCCCGAAGAGGCGCGGCGGCGCATCGCCGGGGGGTTCGTCTCCGCCATCGGACACGAGGCATCTGCCGATCTCCTCTCGGCTGTCTTGGGGTGCGAGGTCAGGACCAATCGCATCGCGGTGGCCATGGAGCAAGGCGACAGGGCGCTCGTCTTGCGCCTCAAGGACCGTCTGCCGGAGGGCAAGGTCCTAAGCGCGGCGGAGATGGTGGACGTTTCCTACGAGCTTGCCTGGCTCGAGCGGTTGGCCTGAGCCGCCGTGCCGGTCGCGGTTGCGGCTACCCCCCCCAGACCCTCCACCTCTGCCTCGCCTCCGAGCGATTGTTGCCCAAGTGGCTACCGGTGCTCCTGCGGCGTCCAGACCGGGTGCTGCTGGCCTCCTCGGCGCGAGGGGACCTTGAATCGGGGTAGGAGCGTCGCCCCGGCGCGATAGGCCCCCGAATTGGGGTAGGAGCGCCGCCCCGGCGCGAGGGGACCTTGAATCTGGGTAGGAGCGCCGCCCCCGGCGCGAGGGGACCTTGAATCGGGGTAGGAGCGTCGCCCCGGCGCGATAGGCCCCCGAATCGCGGCGAGGGCGCCGCTCCTACAGCATCCCGATGGCATCCCAGTGGGGATAGTCGCCAATGCGGGTTACCAGCCCCGCCCGAAGAGGATTCTCGATGATATATCGCGCGAGGGCGCGGACATCCTCTTCCCGACGCAGGGCGTGCTCGTAATATCCCGGTTGCCAGATCGGATAGCCCAGCCGGTGCGCACTCACACTCTTCACTGAGGCCACCACCTGGGGCAAGGTGTGGGTGTCTCCCAGTTGCATCAGCCAGTGGAGATGATCGGGCATCACCACGAAGGCGAGCGTGGTGGCGCGTACCCTTGCCTGTTCCGCCATCAAGGTTGATCAGGCGCCGTGCGGCGTAGAGATCCGCGAAGACTGGTTGGCGCTGCCGGGTGGTGGTCGTGATGTGATAGATCCGGCCAGGCTCTGAGTAGCGGCCTCTGCGGAGATCTCGGCCATGGGGTTGGTCAAGCTTCTTGGCCGTCTCGTCCACTGGGTAGACCCCCTGGCGGTACAGGCACCCAATGATAAGACCCAGGTGCGGATGGGCAACACAGGGCGAGCTGCGACGGTGATGGGTAGGAGCGCCGCCCCCACGCGATAGACCCCCGAATCGCGGCGAGGGCGCCGCTTCCACCCCGCAAGCTTGCGGCCCCTGCGCTCATCGCGCCCTCGTGCCAGATTAGCCCCGTCGGTTGGCGCATCGCCCAACCCCCACGGAGCTTCTCGGCATGACCCAGCGCTCGCTCTACATCGCCGCTTACGACGTCTCCAACGACGCCCGCCTGCGCGACGCCCTGCGCGTGCTCAAGGGCTATGCGAGCGGCCGGCAAAAGTCGGTGTTCGAGTGCTTCCTCACCGAGGGCGAGAAGCGGGCGCTGCTCGCCGAGGTGCGCGCGGTGCTCGACCGCGACGAGGACCGCTTCTTTCTGCTGCGCCTGGAGCCGCGAGGCACCCTGCACACCCTGGGGAAGGCGGTGCGGCCCCTCGATCTCGCTTGGTACTACGTGGGATGAGTCGCCCACCGAGACTGCCACCCCGGCCCGATTGGGCTTCGGATCGCGGCGAGGGCGCCGCTCCTACCGCTAGGACATCCAATCGCCGCGAGGGCGCCGCTCCTACCAACCGGAGATTCCGACATGACCACCCTCTACCTCGACCGCCGCGGCCTGGGCCTCAAGCAAGAAGGCCGCAGCCTGGTGATTCTCGAAGACGGCGCCCGTCGCGGCTCCGTGCCGCTGCATCTGCTGGAGCGGCTGGTGCTGCGCAGCTCCGTGAGCCTCGAGAGCAGCCTCCTTGCCCACCTGGCCGATGCCGGGGTGGGCGTGCTGGTGTTCGGTGGTCGCCATGCCCGCAAGCACGCCCTGGTCCTGGGCGATTGGCACAACGACGCCGCCCGCCGCATCGGCCAGTACCGCGCCCATGAGAATGCGGAGTGGCGCCGCGCCTGGTCCCAGCGCCTGGTCAGCCTCAAGGTCAAGGGACAGATGCGACTGCTGCAGCGCGCCCTGCGCGAGCGGCCCGACCTGCGCTATCCACTCACCACCGCCCTCGGTCGGCTCGAGGGCATCCGCGCCACCCTGAGTACCGAGCAGGCCTCCCCCGAGCGGGTGCGCGGCCTCGAAGGGGCCGCGGCGGCCGCCTACTTCGAAGGGCTGTGCAGCCTCTTTCCCGAGTCCCTCGCCTTCCGGGGCCGCAACCGCCGCCCCCCGCGCGACCCGGTGAACGCCGTCCTCTCCCTCGGCTACACGCTCCTCCACGCTGAGGCGGTGCTGGCCTGTCACGGCGCCGGGCTCGACCCCCTCATCGGCTTCTACCACGAGCTGGCCTTCGGTCGCGAATCCCTCGCCTCCGACCTCATCGAGCCCCTGCGCCCCCGCGTGGATGGCTGGGCCTGGGAGCGCTTTCGCGCCCGGGATCTCCGCGCCGAGGACTTCGAGACCACCGAGGGGGCCTGCCTGCTCGGCAAGGGGGGTCGCCACAGCTTCTTCGCCACCTGGGAGGTGTTCGTCCGCGCCCCGCGACGGCTGCTGCGCCGCTACGCCAACCGCCTCGCCCAGCGCCTCGCCGAGGCAGCCAAAGACCCCCTCGACGCCCGGGCGACCCGTCCCGACACCCCCGGATCCGCCCCCCTTTCCTAGGGAGACCCCACCATGCCCCGACCCGCCCCACGCACCCCTCTGCCCACCGCGGACGCACCCCCGCCCGCGCCCAAGCCCCTCTACCTCATGCCCCACGCCGGCATGCGCGTGGAGCTCGACGGCCCCGCGCTGCGCGTCTCCGTGCCCGAGCAGGCGGAGCGGCTCTTTCCCCTGGTGCGCCTCTCGCGCGTCTACGTGCAGGGTGGTGCCCTCTGGTCCACCGAGGCCCTGCTCGCCTGTGCCGACCGGGGCATCAGCGTGCTGTTTGCCGACCGCTACGGCGAGGTCCTGGCCCGGGTGCTCGGGCGGCCCGGTCTGCGCTACGAGCTCCACCAGCGCTTCGTCGACTTCCTCGAACGGCCCGACGCCGAAGACCTCTACCGCCTTTGGCGCGACGGCGTCGAGCGCCAGGCGGTGCTCTGGCTCCACACCCGACTGGGCGAGAGCGGACCCACGCCCTCGGTCTCTGATCTGCGCAACCGGGTGGAGCAGGCCGCGGCGCGCCTCGCCGGGCGCGAGGGCGCCCTGCGCGCCCGCCAGTGGCTGCGGGCCCTGGCCTTCGGCTGGATGCAGGCCCACCTCCAGGAGCTCGGCTTCGGCCGCCAGAGCGAGCACGGTCAAGATGGACGGCCGGCCCTCGCCGCCGACCTCACCCGCCTGCTGGTCTGGTATCTCGAGCCCGCCCGCCTCGGCTGGCTCAATCGGCGCTTCCACACCGCCCAGCAGAAGGGCGAGCCGATCCGGCCCCCTTCGCGCCGCGAGACCATCGTCATGTTCCAAGCGCGTGAAACCCGCGCCGCCGCCCGTGGAAGGGCGCTGACCAATCGCCTCCACCGCTGGCTGGTGGACCTCGCCTGAGGTAGCCCGTCATGGCCGACCTGGTCCCACGTCTCCACCTCCTCTCCTACGACATCGCCGACCCCGACCGGCTCACGCGCGTGCACCGCACCATGCGCCGCTGGGGTGTGCCGCTCCAGTACTCGGTGTTTCTCATCCGGGTCAACAAACCCGCCCTGGAGCGGCTCAAGGGCGAGTTGGGCGACCTCATCGACCCCAAGCGCGACGACATCCGCATCTACCCCCTCCCGGCGCGCCTCGAGCTCACCCAGTACGGCCGACAGCTCTTCCCGCCGGGCATCGACTTCTTTGGCCGCGACCTCAACAACGACCTCATTCCGGGGCTTGCGGCGCTCGAGTAACGGCGCTAGTGTGCATGTCGAACCACTCGGTGGAGGCATTCGGAACATGGCCCAGGGCGCCGAAGGGCAGGAGCCTTGCACGTCAACTTGGCGGTTGCCCGAAATCCTGGCAACCGCCTTTCCAACAGCTTGTTTCCAAAGGCTTTCTGGGCGCGAGCGGTTCGAATACGAGACCCGATTTAGAGGGGATTAAGACCCTTCTTTATAACGATATCAATTGGACAATAAAGTTCGAATACGAGACCCGATTTAGAGGGGATTAAGACATTTCGTTTGCCCCGGTGTCGTCAGCCAGCTTCGTTCGAATACGAGACCCGATTTAGAGGGGATTAAGACGCGGAAAGCCATGCGTGGTTGTAGTTGGTGGATCGTTCGAATACGAGACCCGATTTAGAGGGGATTAAGACTCAGAGCCAAATCCAAAGTAAGGGGGTAATTCTGTTGTTCGAATACGAGACCCGATTTAGAGGGGATTAAGACCTTAACGAGATTGACAAATCTAACAGATACTATACAGTTCGAATACGAGACCCGATTTAGAGGGGATTAAGACATACAAAAAAATATGCGTATACCAGCAACGATGCCAAGTTCGAATACGAGACCCGATTTAGAGGGGATTAAGACTGGAGAAAGTCTGGATACGAAAGATTTTGAACGTTCGAATACGAGACCCGATTTAGAGGGGATTAAGACCGGTCCAGCTCGCGAATTAGATCTTGATCATCTAGTTCGAATACGAGACCCGATTTAGAGGGGATTAAGACCATAGCCGGCATTGTAGCCGTCGAATTTGTAGACCGTTCGAATACGAGACCCGATTTAGAGGGGATTAAGACTAACCGTAGCTTGGCTAGGGCTTTAATATCAGCGGTTCGAATACGAGACCCGATTTAGAGGGGATTAAGACAGAGATTAGTAGGAGGAGCCCAATCAAGTTACGCAGTTCGAATACGAGACCCGATTTAGAGGGGATTAAGACCTTGCGCAGTTCGCGCAAGGTGCCCAACTCATCGCGTTCGAATACGAGACCCGATTTAGAGGGGATTAAGACGACTTGGCGGTGGTGGTTTTGGTCATAGCCATTTGTTCGAATACGAGACCCGATTTAGAGGGGATTAAGACTGGGCTCGCGGCGGGGCTAGACATCGTCGGCTCGTTCGAATACGAGACCCGATTTAGAGGGGATTAAGACTTACTGCACGCTGCCAGCGTCGCGCAGGACGATGCGTTCGAATACGAGACCCGATTTAGAGGGGATTAAGACGTTTTGATCTCGACACCCTTGCGAGGCACTCTGTGTTCGAATACGAGACCCGATTTAGAGGGGATTAAGACATCGGCAGGATCATCAAGCGCGGAACGGATTGCCGTTCGAATACGAGACCCGATTTAGAGGGGATTAAGACCTGCGGAAAGGATCAGTGCAAGCATGGCTTGCTGTTCGAATACGAGACCCGATTTAGAGGGGATTAAGACCTCGTACTCAAGCCCGGTGCGAGCGCACCAGGCACGTTCGAAGAAGGAGCACAGGAAGCGGAAGCGAGTGCGACGCCCCCCGCGTAGCCGTAGAGCCGGATGTTTTGTCGCAGGTCGCGCGGGAGCGCGGGCGTAGACAAAACATAAGGCATCCGACACGGCGTAGAGTCATTGTGGGAGCCGTGGCAGGGTGCGCAGTGCAGCGAAGTACCTGCCGCGGCGGACGCAGGACGGACGCGGGCGCCGCAGGCAATAATGGTCGCCATTTTTCGCTCCTGAAATCGGATCGGACCCATTTCAGGATTCACGAAAAATGGCGACTCTCCGGGCAGCCGCGCCGGCCGTCCACCCTCGAGCCGCTCGATCAGCGTCTGGGCCTCGC
>CAZFHV010000159.1:0-8005 GCA_964519095.1 uncultured Chromatiaceae bacterium
TCGAGTACATCATGCGCGACGTGCCCTGGGGCTGGCTGATCCGCTACATGCACTCGACCGGCGCCTCGGCGTTCTTCATCGTCGTCTATCTGCACATGTTCCGCGGCCTGCTCTACGGTTCCTACCGCAAGCCGCGCGAGCTGATCTGGATCTTCGGCGTGGCGATCTTCCTGTGCCTGATGGCCGAAGCCTTCTTCGGCTACCTGCTGCCCTGGGGCCAGATGTCCTTCTGGGGTGCCCAGGTCATCGTGAACCTGTTCGCCGCGGTGCCGGTGGTGGGCGAGGACCTCTCCATCTGGGTGCGCGGCGACTACGTGATCTCGGATGCCACCCTCAACCGCTTCTTCGCCTTCCACTTCCTGATGCCCTTCGTCCTGGCGGCCCTGGTGTTCATCCACATCGTGGCCCTGCATAAGGTGGGCTCCAACAATCCCGACGGCATCGAGATCAAGAAGGGCCCCAAGGGCAACCGCTGGGACCCCAAGGCCCCCGCGGACGGGATCCCCTTCCATCCCTACTACTCGGTGAAGGACATCGCGGGGGTGGCGGGTTTCCTGATCCTCTTCTCCGCGGTGGTGTTCTTTGCCCCGGACTTCTTCGGGCTGTTCCTGGAGCCGCCCAACTTCCAGCCCGCCAATCCCCTGCAGACCCCCGCGCACATCGCGCCCGTGTGGTACTTCACCCCCTACTACGCCATGCTGCGGGCGGTCCCACCCATGTTCGGCTCCCAGTTCCCCGGGGTGGTGGTGATGTTCGCCGCCATCCTCATCATGTTCGCGCTGCCCTGGCTGGACCGCAGCCCGGTGAAGTCGGTGCGCTACAAGGGGCTGCTGTTCAAGATCGCCCTCGCCATCTTTGCCGTCTCCTTCGTGATCCTCGCCTGGCTTGGCATGCTATCGGCGACGCCGACCCGGACCCTGCTGGCCCAGGTCTTCACCGTGCTCTACTTCCTGTTCTTTCTGCTGATGCCTTGGTACACCAAGATCGACAAGACCAAGCCAGTTCCGGAGAGGGTGACGGAATGAAAAAGCTCATCATCGCCTCGATGCTCCTCATCGCACCCGCCTTCGGCTTCGCATCGGGCGGCGGCCCCGCGCTAGAGAGCGCCAACATCGATCTGGCCGACAAGGCTTCCCTCCAGCGTGGCGCCCAGACCTTTGTCAACTACTGCATGGGCTGTCATTCCCTGCAGTTCATGCGCTGGAACCGCCTCGCCGCGGACACCGGTATGACCGACGCCCAGGTGCTGCAGAACTTCGTCTTCACCGACGCCAACGCGGGGTCCCAGATGACGACCTCCATGCGGGCCGATGACGCCGAGAAGTGGTTCGGCACCCAGGTGCCGGACCTGACCCTGGTGACGCGCTGGCGCAGCCCCGACTGGGTGTACAGCTACCTCAAGGGCTTCTACCTGGATCCCGCCCGGCCCTACGGGGTGAACAACAGCATCTTCCCCGATGTGGGGATGCCCCATGTGCTCCAGTCGCAGCAGGGGATGCAGAAGGCGGTCTTCGAGGAGCACAAGGATGCGGCGGGGCAAGTCACCAAGACACTCAAGGGATTCGAGGCCGGCTCCAAAGGGCAGGTCACGGCGGCGGAATATGACCGCCTCGTGCGTGACCTCACCAACTTCCTCACCTATGCCGGGGAGCCCATGAAGCTCGAGCGGCAGCGGCTGGGGGTCTACGTGCTATTGTTCCTGGCGGTGTTCTTCGTCCTGTCTTACGCCCTCAAGAAGGAATACTGGAAGGACGTGCACTGACGTTATCGGGCATCCGCCGGGCTGAGGGCGCATGGTCTCCCTGCGCCCTTTTCCGTTCTGCGGGCGCCTCCGCGGTTGTCAGGGGCAGGGTACCCGGCTGTAGTCGCGGGAGCGATAATCATGGCACTGGCTGCTAACAAGAGATCGGCGATGATCCTGTACACAGAGCCCAAGTGTCCTTATTGCCACCGGGTACGCCTGGTTCTGGCGGAGAAGGGCATCACCTGCGACCTTGTCGACGTGGACCTTGCCAACCTCCCCGACGAGCTGATGGACTTCAATCCCTACGGCACGGTGCCGACCCTGGTGGATCGGGAGCTGCGGCTCTACGAGTCGCGCATCATCATGGAATACCTCGACGAGCGCTTCCCCCACCCGCCGCTCCTGCCCGTAGACCCCGTGTCCCGGGCCAGCGCCCGACTGTACATGTACCGCGTCGATCGAGACTGGTATGGGCTCGCCGGGCAGATCAGGAAGAGCTCGGAGGCGGAGGCACTGCGGGCCCGCAAGGAGCTGCGCGAGAGCCTGCTCAGTACCGCCCCCGTTTTCGGCGCCAAGCCCTTCTTCATGGGCGACGAATTTTCCCTGGTGGACTGCACCCTAGCCCCCCTGTTGTGGCGCCTGCCGTCTCTCGGTGTGGAGCTGCCTCCCCAGGCGCGGGCCATCCACGAGTACGCGGCGCGGATCTTCGAGCGGCCCGGATTCAAGGCCAGCCTCACCGAGGACGAGCGCGACATGCGGGAGGCCGCCTGAGCCCCCGCGCGCCATGGCGTCCCTCACCTCGACGCGGCCCTACCTGATCCGGGCCTTCTACGACTGGATCCTGGACAACGGCCTCACCCCCCACCTGCTGGTGGACGCCCAGGCGAAGGGCGTGGTGGTTCCGAGCCAGTTCGTGAAGGACGGCAAGATCGTCCTCAACCTCAGCCCCTCGGCCGTTCGTCACCTGGAGCTGGGTAACGAGGCCCTGCGCTTCGGCGCACGCTTCGGTGGGGTGGCCATGGAGGTGCTGGTACCCCCGGAGGCGGTGTTGGGGATCTACGCCCGGGAGAACGGACAGGGCATGCTCTTTCCCCCGGCGAGCGAGTCCCCCGAGGAGCCCGAGGACTCCGGGGAGCCTGAGGGCGAGCCAGAGCCACCCAAACCCACCAAGGAGCGGCCGAGCCTCAAGGTGGTCAAGTAGCTCAGGCGTCGGTGGGGTGCTGGGGTAGTCCCAGGGTCAGCTCTTCCAGATCCAGTCCCGCCAGGATCAGATAGGCGGTGTGGCGCCCCACCCCTTCCTCGCTGAAATCGAAGCGGTAGACCCGGCGCCAGCGCATGCCCTGGGGTCCCCGCCGGACCCCCAGGCGATGCAGTGCCACGGTCTGATCCAAGAACTGCAGGCCCCGGCGCTCGCAAGCGGCGCGTCCGATGCCGGTGGCGATCTCCCGGGCCCGCAGGCTGTCCAGCCAGAACCAGCCGAGCAGGAACAGGGTGAAGAGTGCGAGCAGGCTCTCCATGGGCGCGGACAGGGGACCGGGCAAGGGGCGTCGCAGGCGCAGGGGCCTCAATGGTAAGGGGCGAGGGGACGATGGGAAAGATCCAGATCCGCACCGATGACATCACCCGCCTCGCGGTGGACGCCATCGTCAATGCGGCCAACTCCAGCCTGCTCGGCGGTGGCGGGGTGGACGGGGCCATCCATCGCGCCGCGGGTCCAGAGCTCTTAGGCGCCTGTCGAGCCTTGGGCGGCTGCCCCACCGGGGAGGCGCGCCTCACCCCCGGCTTTCGGCTCCCCGCCCGCTGGGTGATCCATACGGTCGGTCCCGTCTGGCGGGGTGGGGGTCAGGGCGAGGCGGCTCTGCTCGCTCGCTGCTATCACAACAGCCTGCACCTCGCGGTCGAGCAGGGGATTCGCAGCCTGGCCTTCCCGGCCATCAGCACCGGGGTCTACGGCTATCCCAAGGAAGAGGCCGCTCGGATCGCCCTGGAAGCCATGGGGGAGTGGCGCGAGCGGCTCGAGCTCATCCTGGTCTGTTGCTTTACCGAGGCGGACGCCGTCATCTACCGGGCACTCTGTCCCGGGTGTGACGGCGCCGACTAGAGGAGGATCTCAGCGTGCAGCGACTCGCTTGGTTGGACCGCATCCCCCTCGGGGCCCTGGTTTTCGCGGCCCTCCTGCTGGGGCTCGCGCCTATGGTGCCGGAGCCCCACATCTGGGAGAAACTCAAGATGCTGGCCGCCGGGACCCTCACCCGGCCCATCGACATCTTCGACCTCCTTCTCCACAGTCTACCCTGGATCCTGCTGGCGCTCAAGCTGGTCCGGGATCGCTGGGGCTCCAAGGGCCCAGGGTGACGGAGGGGGCCACCGCCCCGGGCCCCCGGGAGTGCCCGTTGGACTGGGATCGGCTAAGCCCCGGACAGATCCGCCGGCGCCTGGCGCTCGCGCCCTCGCTGGAGCAGGAGGTCTTTCCCGCCGGGTTCTTCCCCCAGCCGCCCGCCCCAGCCGCCGTGCTGGTGCCGCTGTATCGGCACCGGAATAGCTGGCGCCTCCTCTTCATCCGGCGTGCCGACCACCCCGGTGACCGCCACGGCGGCCAGGTGGCCTTTCCAGGGGGGCGGGTGGAGCCGGAGGACCTCGATGCGGTGGCCGCGGCCCTGCGCGAGGCCCAGGAGGAGGTGGGGCTGGCGCCGAGCCAGGTACGGGTGCTCGGCTCCCTCGGCGCCTATCGCACGGTGAGCAACTTCCTGGTAACGCCGGTGGTGGGGCTGATCCCCTGGCCCCTGGCCCTGGCGCCCGATCCGGGCGAGGTCAGCCGCATCTTCGGTATCCCCCTCGCCTGGCTGGGCCAACCGGGGCGGCACCGGCTGCGGGTGCGTACCCTGGGGGTCAACGAGGCGAAGATCCCGGTCGCCTACTTCGAGCCCTACGAGGGTGAGGTGCTCTGGGGGGTGAGCGCCCGCATCACCCTCGGCCTCTTAGCTGCCCTTGAGTACCCGAGCCAGCCCTGAGGGCGGATTCCGGGATGGGGCCGAGAAATGGCCCCCAGTCGTCCGCTGCGGAAACCCTGAGGGGCGTCGTCGGCCCCGCTTCGGTCAATCGTCCGCCGAGGCCCAGTCCAGGCCCGGGAGCTCCTCCGCTGCCTCCTCCTCGTATTCGTCCGACTCTGCCACGGACTCTTCGCGGCGGCGGCGTGCCACCGGCCCCCGGTCCGGGACCCCGAAAGCGCGCCCCCCCCGGGGGGAGAAGCCGCTCTTGGCCTGGGCATAGGCCGCCTGCAGGCCGGCCACCTTGGGCCGCTCGTCGGCCCGCAGGGGACGGAGCTTGGACTCGACCACCGCGCGGCTGTACTCGAGGATGCGCTGGCGGTCCAGGTTGAAGAGGTAGAGGGTCTTGCTGTTACCCGTGCTCAGGGCCGGGTCCATGACCACCAGGGAGCTCTTGGCTCCTGCCTCGAGATAGCCATACCAACAGTCTTTCTCACTCATCGATCGGATCCGTGCGTCAGCCAGGGTGCGGTTGCGCAATGTAGGGACAAAAGCGGATTTCTACAACCGCCAAAGGGGGGACGAGGGCGCGGGGCGGGGTCCGCCCCCTGTGCGCCCTATCCTCAAGGATCGGTCGCGGGCCTGGGACCCGGGTGGGCGGCGAAGTGGCGCAGCCGCAGGCTGTTGGTGACCACGAACAGGCTGGAGAGGCTCATGGCGGCGGCGGCCAGCATGGGGTCGAGGAGCCGACCCAGAAGCGGGTAGAAGAGGCCGGCGGCCAGGGGGATGAGGGCCAGGTTGTAGGCGTAGGCCCAGAAGAAGTTGCCCTGGATGATCCGCAGGGTCCGCCGCGCCAGGGCCACCGCACTCAGGATGCCCCCCAGGTCGCCGGAGAGGAGGATCACATCGCCGGTCTCGATGGCGATGTCGGTCCCAGTGCCGATGGCGATCCCCACGTCCGCCTGGGCCAGGGCCGGGGCGTCGTTGATCCCGTCGCCGGCGAAGGCCACCCGGTGCCCCTCACGCTGGAGTCGCGCCACCTCCGCGGCCTTGTCTGCGGGGCGCGCATCCGCCTGGATGCGCTCGATACCCAGCGCCTCGCCGATGGCATTGGCGGTGGCCGGGTGGTCCCCGGTCATGATCACCACCCCCAGGCCCAGGGCCTCAGCCCCCCGCACTGCCTCGGCGCTGCCGGCCTTGAGGGGATCGGAGACCCCTAGGATGGCCAGCAGCTCGCCCCCCGCGGCAGCCAGCACACTGGTCTTGCCAGCCAGGGCCAGCCGGTGGAGCTCCGCCTCGGCCTCCTCGGGCAGTCCCACCCCCAGGTCCCGCAGGAGGTGGGGGGAGCCGACCGCCAGCTCCAACCCCTCGACCCGGGCGGTCACCCCGAGGCCGGGGCGGTTCTGAAAGTCCCGCACCTGCGGGAGGTCGAGGCCCCGCTCCCGGGCGGCCCGGGTGATGGCCGTCCCGATGGGGTGCTCGCTGTCGCGCTCCACGGCGGCGATCAGCCGCAGGACGTCGGCCTCGTTACGACCGAAGGGGATCAGGTCCGTGAGGCTGGGTCGCCCCTGGGTGAGGGTGCCGGTCTTGTCCAACACCAGGGTGTCCACCCGCGCCAGCGCCTCCAGGGCGCTTCCCCGGCGGAACAGGATCCCCAGCTCCGCCGACCGCCCCGCTCCCACCATGATCGCCGTGGGGGTTGCCAGGCCCATGGCGCAGGGACAGGCCACGACCAGCACACTCACCGCGGTGACGAAGGCGAAGTTGAGGGCGGGGCTGGGGCCCAAGGCGAGCCAACCGACGAAGGTCAGCAGGGATGCGGCCATGACCAGGGGGACGAACATCCCCGCGATGCGATCGGCCAGGGCCTGGATCGGCGGCTTGCCACTCTGGGCCTCGGTGACCAGGCGCACGATCTGGGCCAGTACGGTCTCGGCACCGACCTTGAGGGCCCGCATGCGCAGGGCCCCCTGCTGGTTCAGGGTGCCGCCGATCAGGGTGCTCCCGGCGGTCTTGGAGACAGGGAGGGGCTCCCCGGTCAGCATGGACTCGTCCACCCAGCTCGCGCCCTCTATCACCTCGCCGTCTACCGGGATGCGCTCGCCGGGCCGCACGGCGACCAGGTCCCCAGGTTGGACCGACTCCACCGGCACCTCCATCTCCTCCCCCTCCCGCAGCACCCGTGCGGTGCGCGCCTGGAGCCCCACCAGGCGGCGGATGGCGCCGGTGGTGCGCCCCTTGGCCCGGGCCTCCATGTGCTTGCCGAACAGGATCAGGGTGACGATGGTGGCCGAGGCCTCGAAGTAGCGGTGAGCGGTCCCCGCGGGGAAGAGCTCCGGTGCCAGCAGGGCGAGCAGGGAATAGCCATAGGCCGCGGAGCTGCCCAGCACCACCAGGCTGCTCATGCCGGGACTCAGGCTGCGGAGCTCCGCCCAGGCGTGGCGAAAGAACCGGCGGGCGCTGAACCCCAGTACCGGGGTGGCCAGGCCGAGCTCCAGGAGGCCAGGCCCCTGGGGGCCCAGGAGCCCTTCGAGCCAGACGCCGAACGGCGGCCAGAGCATGGGCCCCATGCTGACCAGCAGCAACGGCAGGGTGCACGCCAGTGCTAGGCGCAGCTCCAACCCCAAGGCCTCGGCGGGGGCAGTCGCACTGGTCCCCGACACCGACCCCGGCGCGGTCGTGGGCTCGAACCCGGCGGCGCGGATGGCCTGGCGTAGCCGGTCCTCCCCCAGGGTATCGGGCAGGAAGCTGACCAGGGCACGCTCACCGGAGAGGTCCACCGCCGCCTCCAGTACCCCCCGCAGCTGACCCAGGGCCTGCTCGAGGCGCCGGGCGCAGTCGGCGGAGGTCAGTCCCCCGATCCCGATGGTCGCCCGCTCCACCACCGGTTCGTAGCCCGCCTCCCGTACCGCCTCCAACAGGGCCGGCACGGCCAGCTGATCGAAGCGCACCCTGGCCACCTCGGCGGCCAGGTTGACGCTCGCCGAGGTGACCCCCGGCTGGGCGCGCAGGGTGCGCTCGACCCGGCCACTGCAGTTGGCGCAGGTCATGCCCCGCACCCCAAAGCGGATCTCCTGGCTCACGGGCGAGCCGCTCGGCGGCTCGCAGGCCCGGTGTAGCCTCTGGGACTTAGACGGTAGGCTTGCGTGTTAACGGTCATCGCAGGGCCTTCTGGGCAGGAAAAGACAGCTGTTGGCGACGAATAGAACTGTCCTATGCAGTAGCACATAAACTGTCCACTATTGGGTACCCGGTGGGAAGCCGCGAAGGGCGA
>CAZFHV010000160.1:0-7838 GCA_964519095.1 uncultured Chromatiaceae bacterium
TCAGCGCGCTCTACCGGTGCAAGAAATGCGGCCACGTGGGATGCGATCAGACCACATCCGGCGTCTGCTCCAACCAGGCGTTCAGGCTCGGGAAATGCCTGAAGTGCGGCGCGACCGGTCAGAAGGAGACGTTCAAGTAGAAGGGTGACCGCCCTCTGACGCCCAGTATGATGGGGGAGGCGACGGATCTGCCCGATGCCTCCCCCCCGAAGGACGGTGCACCGTCGGCGTAGTTTCGATAAGACCCCAGACGGGTATGGGTTCGACGCAGGGTGCCGTGTGGGTGCTTCGCTGTCGGAGGGCGGTTTGACTTTCAACAAGGACACCGCACGGGCTGCCTCCCCGGCGGTAATGATGTTCGCCGCCCGAGTCACACCGACAGAGCATTAACCCGCTGAGGTTAGTGGATTGTATACAGAAGGACTCGTAAGTGCCTTCGAATCATAGGCCAGAATAGCGGCCTTCAACCTTGGCAATCTGTGCATAATCCTTATAGCTATAGGCCTTTTTCTTTTCCAAGCAGTAAGCGATCCAAGTGAATAGTTGATTGAATTCCATGCTTTGCGTCCTCAGATCGCGTATATGCTCCCAATCAAGCGTATCTCTGCCCTTTCCCGATGCTACCTGCGAAATATTGATTTTACGGGCTATCTCATCAAACTTATCGTCTCCCATGCTCGTAATGATGTCAGATGAGGGCATGTTTTCGAGATCCTGCGCATCAAGCCCATGTGAGATTACGGTGAGATCATAAGATGACCCTAACCGCCGCAACTCTTCCGCGAGTGTGTTGTCTGTGATCTTGCCTGCAACGACCAGTTGCGCGGCATGAGCCCATTTTGAATTGCTCACGCACTGAAAAAAGCTCTCTCTAAAACCGGTGAGGGTCAGTTCGGTCTTCAATTCTATACTTATGAGCTTGAACGGTGGTTCGCCTAAACTCCTCTTGACTTCAAGAAGATCCTGCGCGAGCTGATACCCTGAATCTACTACTTGCCCAACTTCCCATTGAATTGCCACAACATCCGGAAACTTCCATTTGTTGACACCGGCAGGTCGCTTTATCCCTCTTGTGTGCTCAATGTGCATGGGAAAGAGGTTAATTAGGCTCAGGTACCGGATATATATGGCTCGAAACTTCTCTTCTAGCTGTAAAGCCCGCTTCTGCTCATCCGGCGAGGAGAGTTCTTCGCATTGCTCTGCCGTTTTTTTCTTGCTTGTCGTTAACGTCTCTCCCCGCGCAACTGCTCTCAAGTAATAACCATGCCCCTGTTCCACCTTCGCAATGGGTGATGTCGGGTCGCCTGCTAATACTGAAAAATGTTGGCGCAGTGAATTGTCAGAGTAACCCTTCTTCAGCAGGGGTTTCATCTTCTCAATAAGATCTGTACCATTCAGTGCCTTCGCGGGATCATCGGGCAGAACCTTCGGCAACAGACGGATCAGTTCTTCGCGGAGGCTTGGCATATTTGTGAACTCCTGAGCGGCATGTACGTCAGTCTTCTACTCAACGTAGGATGGCATGAAGAGCGACTGGCGTCAAAGGGGCCAAAAGCGTTTTAGGACGATAACCAGCAGCCACGCTTTCCTGCATTTAACGAAAGCAGAAGTACGTATACTCAGGGGCTCACGGAATACTCTCGGTAGAGCCTCTCCGCCATTCCGCGAAACACTGCCCGCAGCGCTCCCGGCTCCAGCACCTCCACCTGGTCGCCGAAGCCGAGTAACCACCAGCGCAGCTCCTCGGTGTCGAGCACCGTGGCCTCGAGCAGGACCGTCTGGGTATCCGGCTCCTCGGTCAGGGTCTGGTCCTGGCCGAGTGCCGTCTCGTAGAGATGCTGGGCGGGGGCCTTCGCGAAGCGAACCTTGAGGCGGATCGGTTGCTCGCTGAGCCGATAGCCGAATGCCCCCTCGGCGATGTAGCGGTCGAGGTCGAATCCCGCGACCGCCGTCGCGGGTTTCTCCAGTAGGGCCGGTCGCGACATCCGGTGCAGGGTGAGCTGTAGGGGATCTGGGTAGTCCCAGAGGGTGGCGACCAGATAGCTCACGGCGTCGCGGACCACCAGGCCGAGGGGGTTGACCTCGTAGGCCTTGGCGGCGCGTTCTCCCTTACGGCGATAGCTGCAGGAGAAGCGCCGCCCTTTGAGGAGCGCCTCGTAGACCACCTCCAGCACCGAGGGGTCGACCTCCGCGGGGATGAGTCGCTGACCCTGGGGCAGCACCCGCACCTTCCCCGGCCAAGCGGAGAAATCCCGCGACCGTAGCTCCTTGAGCTGGTTCTCCGCGTTGCGGAAGTGGGGCTCGAGCAAGCGCAGGCTCGACCGGGGCAGGAGCCGGTCGAGAAACCGGTGCGCCAGGGCCAGGGTGAGGGCGGTGGGCGGGTCCATGCCCGGAAGCTCGTGGAGGGCGTTGCGGTCCCACGACCAGCGGTAGGGCTTCCCCGTCTCGTCGCGGCCCAAGGGGAAGAGGGAAGAGAGCGTCTCGAGGTCCCGCTGCACGGTGCGGACGTCTACCTCGAAGCCCTCTTCGGCGAGCTTCTTCCGGATGGTCGGCGCATCGGTGCTACGTGGGCTTCTCGGAATGAGCCGCAGCATGGCAAGCTGCCGGAGAAGGGCGTCGGACATGCTGATCCTCCAGAAGGGGGCCTCCAGGATAGACGCCGGGAGCGCCGTAGCCTGTCGCAAGCTGGATGCGACGCGATCTGTCGGGTGGTGGGTCTACTCTATACCCCGAGGAAGAGAGATCGGCAACTGGAGGGCTCGACGATGTGTACGCTCCTGCGGATCCACCCCCCCGGCCCACGACGTCCCCTCGCCGTGGGCGCTCGGCGACTGCGCTGGATGGCGGCTGGCGCCGTCCTGGTTCTTTCCCTCTACGGCTGTGGAACAACGCCCCAGCAGTCCAGGCCCGTCTACAGAGCCCCTGGCTCGCCGGCGTACTCCAGTGTTTGCCCGGCGGACCCGGCGTACCTCGGCGGCAGCGGCTCCTGCCAGGCAGGCTATTCCCCCTGGGCCTGCCGGGGTCCTTACGGCTGCGCAAATGGCAACTCCCCCGAGGATACCCTGCGATCGGTTGCCGGGGCGCTACAGAGTCTGGATTCGGCCAGTCGCTCCGCCTGGAGCATCCAGCAGACCTGGCGCTGACCTCGGTCGGCGAGGGAACGCCCGACACGGTCGGTTAGGCAGCAGCCCGCACAAAAAAGATCTGCTGGGGGCCCGCACCAGTCCCTGCAATCACCGCGCATACCGACCGGCCCTGACGCGCTACCAACCAGTCCATCATCCACGATCAACCCCCTCGCCATGCCTGCCCCATAGATGGGCCAGGATGGCGAGGGTCTTCATTGGCTAGTCCTCATCCCCCTGGATTTCGATGCTGGTATCGCCACCGTTGTCCCCGTCGTAACACAGACCGTACTCCTCCTCGCCATGGGCGAAGATGAGCGCCGGATAACCCAGCTGGGAAAACGCATACCCCAACTCGTCTTCATCGTCAGGCCTGCGCCTCAGGGGCAGTATCCAGTCGGCCTCCAGGTTGATCACCAGAGTATCGTCGTCTCTGATTTCCCAGTCGCCACGGACCGCAGCCGCCCTGACGGACTCCACCTCCGGTGGCAGATCGATGAGCTCGCGGAAATCCTCCTCCAGATCGCCCAGAGGCAGATCATCGATCAAGGCGGCCAGAGTGCCTTCCGAGTCTTCCTCTAGGGCTGCTTGCAGGGCCGCCCTCTGGTCTTCATCGCCCAAGTCATACCGGGCTCGTTTCATGTAGGCCGAGACGAGCACTGTCAAGCCGCCGCCTTTCCCAGGCGGGTCATCTCCGTGGGATGACACAGGCGCTGCCCGCTGGCGGCGACCCCGTAACCGTACCGGAACCTCACCATAGGCGAGGCCCTTGGCAATCGGCCAGGAACCGCGTAGCGCAATCTCTATCTTGGAATCTCTGAAGCGGTGCTCCTTGGCGTAGCCACTGCCGGAGAGGGTGACGAGCGCCGCCGGCCGGACCTCCTCGTAGGTTCCCGCGTCCGTCACCTCGCGGCCCTTCTTATCAGTGACCACGGCGACGAGCCGGACCTCGGGCAGGTGGTGGGGGGTGAGGTTCTGCACCAGGCACTTTATCTCCAACCGGGAATCCTTGTCGTCGTCCGGTTCGGTCTTCCAGAGACAACCGCTCACCAAGCGCAAAGCAGGGGGGAGGGTAGCCGGTGCCAGGGGTACCGGTGTCAGGGTAGCCGCCGGCACCTCCAGGATCCCAATCTGGTGTTGGCCAAAGTCCCGAGCCGTCACCTCGATGACGACCAGGACCTTATCCGCCTCCGGTTCCAGCAGTGGCGCCTTCACCCAGAAGGTCACCTCGTAGCGGACGGTTTCGCTCGCGGGAAGCGTCACCTCCTCGGTATCCCGTGACTCCTCCAGGATCAATCCCTGGCCGTTCAACAGCTGGGTACAGACGTCCAACTGTTCCAGATCGCTGCCCGTGCCGTTGGTCACGGCGTAGCGCACGGTCAGATGCACGTCGCCGTCGCCGTCCGGGCCGTCCGTGTGGGTGTCGAGTACCTGGACCTCTAGTTCCGGCAAACCCAATGCGACGCGTCCGCCCTGAAAGGCGGCGACGAGGTCCTGGTATGTGTCCGGGGTCAAGGGTGAGTTCATAACGCCTCCTTAGGGTGGTTGGTCAGCCTTAGAGTTCAAAAAGCGGTCGCAGATCCGGATGTCCCTGGTCACTAGGGCGGTGGCGGGGTGGTCCGGTAGGTCCCGATGCCGATGCTGTACATTTCCCGGCCCGAGCAACCCCTTCGCTGGCAAACCAGGGCAGGCTCAGGCGACGGTGCAGGTAGCCTCGGCGACCCAAGTCGGGATTGATCCGATACCCGGAGTTGACAGCAGTGACTGTCTCCCTGATGGGGTTCGGCATGGCGTCCGGGCGTTGCAGTGGAAGGGGCGACGCCGAAGATCTCGTCGGCCATCGTCTCCAGGTCGCCGCCCTCCCCCCACCGGCGTGGCCGGCCCGATTGCACAGAGTGGGGTTCACCAGTTCGCGGCTCCCGCACTTGGCGGCCGACTCGGTACCATGGAGCCAGATGGGGGCGCGAACCCGGGGCTGCGTGCTCCGCGCGTGTCTCATGTGGGCTCCCCGGGTGGCGTCGATGGGGAGCAGCATAGCCCGTGGATGCGACAAACGGGGTCGCACAGAACCCAGCCAACGGTGGGGAGAACGCGTGCCGTCTTCCCGCCCCGCTTGCCCCCGCAGCACAGGTGCCTCTCGCCATTGCCGGCGGCCTGCATCGAGGAAACCGCCGCGATATGGCGGCCCCCCCTCGCTCCGCGTTGGGATAGTCGTGAGGCCCGATCAGCCCAAAGAGTTCCTACAGAGGCACCTACTGCTCCATCTCCCCGACCAGGCGCCTGCGCCTCGTTGCCCCGCCGCCTGGTCTCGAGCTCGGCCCGGGCCAAGGTTAGCTGCTGGGGTATGGGTCAGGGGCGCCGGATGGCTGAATCTCTGAGCAGCAGCTTGCCACTGCCGCCCCTATCGTTTTCTGTGGGACCGATGAGGGAACGCAACGGTGTCCTGCCCCGCGGAGCAGAGATCGCTGCGCGCCTCCGCGGGTGTGCAGGGCTCAGCGGCTCGATTGGCCATGGTCTTTGTCGGGTCCTTTCATTGTCCCAGTTGCTTTAGCAGACCGCCTTCGTCGAGCACAGTGACGCCGAGCTGCTCCGCCTTGGCCAGTTTGCCGCCCGCTTCGCTCCCGGCGATTACGTAGTCGGTCTTCTTGCTCACCGAGCCACTGACGCGGCCGCCAGCGGCTTCGATCATGGCCTGAGCCTGGCTGCGGGTGAGATTGGGCAGGGTGCCGGTGAGCACGAACGTCTTGCCGGCCACCGATTCTTTGACCGGTTGATCTTGGCCCTCCCCCACCCCGTCTTCAGGGGCCTCCAGCTGCAGGCCGATGGCCTGAAGCTCCTGCAACAACTGCTGATTAGCGGGATTGGAGAACCACTGCCCGAGCGACAGGGCGATCTCCAAACCGATACCAAAGACAGCGGTGAGTGTGTCAGGCTGCTGTAGTGCCGCCCGCGACAGCGCCGCTGCCGAGGGGAAGACCTTGGCCAGGGCCTTGGCATTCACCGGGCCCACGTGGTGGATGCCCAGGGCGAACAGCACCCGGGCCCAGGGTTGCTGGCGCGATGCCTCGAAGGCCTTCACGAGCTTGCTGGCCGAGCGTTTGCCCATCCCCTCCAGGCTGGCCAGCACCTGCTCCTCGAGCCGGTACAGGTCGGGCAGGGTCTTCACCAGGCCCCGCTCCACCAGCAACTCGATGGTCTTGCCACCCAGCCCATCCACATCCATGGCGGCGCGGCCCACCCACTGGCGGATCGCCCCGCGAAGCATCGCCGGGCAGGAAGTGTTGATGCAGCGCGTGGCGGCCTCCCCTTCTTCCCGCACCAGCGCCGAATCGCAGGCAGGGCAGCGATCTGGGAGCTGTACGCGGGCGGCACCAGCCGGCCGCAACTCGGTGAGGACCCGCACCACCTCGGGAATGATCTCGCCGGCCTTGCGTACCACGATGGTATCGCCCTCGCGCAGGTCGAGCTCGGCGATCCGATCGGCATTGTGGAGGGTGGCCCGGCTCACGGTGGTGCCCGCCAGGGGCACGGGCTCGAACTCGGCCACCGGTGTCACCACGCCCGTGCGGCCCACTTGGGCCACCACCCGCAGCAGGCGGCTCGGAGCCTCCTCCGGGGCGTATTTCAGGGCAATCGCCCAGCGGGGTGCCTTGGCGTTGAATCCAGCCGTATCCTGCAGCGCAAGCGCATCGAGCTTCACCACCACGCCGTCGGTAGCATAGGGGAGGGCGTGCCGTTTCTGCTCCCATGCCGCGAAAAAGCCTTCGACTGCCGCAACATCGGGGCAGAGGGCCGCATTGGGATTCACCCGGAAGCCGGCCCTGCGCAGCCATTGCAGGGACTGCCACTGGGTGGCGGGCGCATCCGGCATCGCTGCCGGCAGGTGCAAGGTATAGGCAAAGAAGTCCAGTCGTCTGCCCGCCACCACCTTGGGATCGAGCTGGCGCAAGGTTCCGGCACAGGCATTGCGTGGATTGGCGAACAGCGGCTCGCCCTGTCGCTCCCGCTCTTGATTGATCGCGGCGAAGGTGTCGTCAGGGATCAGGGTTTCTCCCCGCACCTCCACCCACGGCGGCGGATCGTCCAGCCTCAGCCGCAGTGGTATGGACTGTATGGTGCGGACGTTGGTGGTGATCTCCTCCCCGCGACCTCCGTCACCCCGGGTCGCAGCCCGAACCAGCACGCCGTCCTCGTAGGAGAGGGCCAAGGCATTGCCGTCGATCTTGAGCTCACACACCATCGGCAGCTCCGCGTCGGGCTCCCGCTCCAGTTGCCGCAGCAGGCGCTGATACCAGCGCCGCAGCTCCTCGGTGTCGAAGGCGTTGTCCAGGCTGAACAGCGGGATGCGGTGCTGGACCGTGGTGAAGCCCTCGCTGGGCGTCCCGCCCACCCGCTGGGTGGGACTGTCGGGCGTAACCAGCTCTGGGCACTGCTCCTCGAGCTCAAGAAGCTCCCGGTACAGGCGGTCGTAGACCGCGTCCTCCATCACCGGCGCATCGAGGACGTAGTAGGCGTGGGCCGCTTCGTTGAGCAGGCGGCGGAGCTCGCGGAGACGCTGTTGGGTGCTCATGGCTGGTGCAATCGATGGCTTGTTTGACGTTGGCGAGGATCTGCATCCATTGGATCAAGCCCCTACTCCTCCCGTGCGATCTCGAAGGGTAACTACTCGCCCCCCTGGGCATTGAGTTCACCGGAGAGGGCCATCTGGATGGC
>CAZFHV010000161.1:0-2272 GCA_964519095.1 uncultured Chromatiaceae bacterium
CAGGCCCGCCCTCCCCCACCAGGGCAAAGGGGTCAGAATCACTGGAACGGCACCCGCTAAGTGGACGAGTAGCAGGAAGCCCGTCAAGAGGAGAGAAGGCCCCGGCCGGAGGCTTAACGGAGGCAGCTCAGAAGGACGGGACAGGGCGCGCTCCGGTGGCGGCCATAGCAGAGTACGTCAGCGACCCGAGGAGCCCGCTGCGTGAAGGCGGGCCGGGGCCCTGTCCGAGGGGATCAGGAGCGGGCGCCGGAGAGGTTGCAGGCGCGGATCTTTCCGACCAGCGCCCGCTCCGCGGGGTCCGGTACCTCCGCGTAGCCCATCAACCAGTCGTAGAGGATGGGGTCGGGATGGGTGAGGAAGCGCACGAATAGCCGCTGCCCTTCCTCGTCCAGTGCCGGATAGGCCTCGTCGAGAAATCGCTCGAGCAGCAGGTCGAGCTCCAACATGCCGCGCCGGCATTGCCAGCGCAGCCTGTTGAGATCGCTCTTTTCCACCGGCGGCTAGATGGCCTTCTCCAGCATCAGCTCGCGGATCTTGCCGATGGCCCGGGTGGGATTGAGGCTCTTGGGGCAGACCTCGACACAGCTCATGATGCTGTGGCAGCGGAACAGCTTATAGGGGCCTTCCAGGGCGTCGAGCCGCTCGTCCATGGCCTGATCGCGGCTGTCGGCGAGGAAGCGCCAAGCGGCCATGAGGGCCTGGGGACCATGGAACTTGTCCGGGTTCCACCAGAACGAGGGACAGGCGGTGGAGCAGCAACCGCACATGATGCACTCGTAGAGGCCGTCAAGCTTCTCCCGATCCTCCGGGGACTGGAGCATCTCGGCCTCGGGCAGCGGCTCCTTGCGGATGAGATAGGGCTGGACGCTGCGGTACTGGTGGTAGAACTGGGTCATGTCCACCACCAGGTCTCGGATGACCGGGCGACCGGGTAGCGGACGCACGTTCACCGGTTCCTTGAGCTCACTGATGGGGGTGATGCAGGCCAGCCGATTGAGACCATTGGCATTGACGCCATCGGAGCCACAGACGCCCTCACCGCAGGAATGGCGAAAGGCGAAGGACTCGTCCTGGCGTTTGATCTCGAGGAGGGCATCGCGCAGCATCATGCCGCGGAACACCTCCACCTCGAACTCCTGGATGTGCGGGCTGGTATCGGTTTCCGGATTGAAGCGATAGACGCGGAATTTCATGGGCATCCCCTCAGTAGACGCGCTCTTTCGGTGGGAAGCTCTCCACCGTGAGTGGCTTGGTACGCACGGGCTTGAAGTCCATGCGGTCGCCCTCCTTGAAATAGAGGCTGTGCTTCATCCAGTTCTGGTCATCCCGCTTGGGATAATCGGGCCGGGAGTGGGCCCCACGGCTCTCGCGGCGCGCCAGCGCTGAGAGTGCCAGAGACATGCCCACGTCGATCAGGTTCTCGAGCTCCAGGGCCTCCACGCGGGCGGAGTTGAATGTCTTGCTCTGGTCCTTGAGGCGCACCTCGGGGAGCTTGGCACGGATGGCCTTGAGCCGCTCCACTCCTTCGGTCATGACCTCCTCGGTGCGGAACACACCGGCGTGGTCCTCCATGCACTTGCGGAACTCATCGCGTAGCCCCCGCACCGAGATCCCGTCCCCGGTCTTGTCCCAACGGGTGAAGCGGGCCACGGTCTGCTCGACCGCGTTCTCGTCCATGGTGCGGTGATGGGGGTTCTGGCGCAGGTAGTCCATGATATCGATCCCGGCGGCCCGGCCGAACACCAGGATGTCCAGGAGCGAGTTGCCGCCCAGCCGATTGGCGCCGTGCACCGAGACGCAGGCGCATTCCCCGGCCGCGTAGAGACCGGGCACCACCTCTTCGGGGCCCGAGCCAACCGGGGCCACCACACGGCCGAAGCGATCGGTGGGGATGCCGCCCATGATGTAGTGGGCGGTAGGAAACACCGGGATGGGCTCGACCACCGGGTCTACGCCGGCGAAGATCTTGGCGCTCTCGCGGATGCCCGGCAGGCGCTTGGTGATGACCTCCTCGCCCAGGTGGTCCAGCTTGAGCATCACGTGGTCCTTCTGGGGTCCGCACCCCCTGCCCTCCTTGACCTCGGTGACGATGGCACGGGCCACCACGTCGCGACTTGCCAGGTCCTTGGCGTTGGGGGCGTAGCGCTCCATGAAGCGCTCGCCGCTGGCGTTGATCAGGTAACCCCCCTCCCCGCGCACCCCCTCGGTGATGAGCATGCCCTTGCCCGCGATGCCGGTGGGATGGAACTGATAGAACTCCATGTCCATCAGC
>CAZFHV010000161.1:2289-7837 GCA_964519095.1 uncultured Chromatiaceae bacterium
ACCGGCCCGCAGGGCCATGGCCATGCCGTCGCCGGTGTTGATGTGGGCATTGGACGTGGTGCGGTACACCTGCCCGCAGCCGCCGGTGGCCAGCAGCGTCGTCTTGGACTCGATCAGCAGGGCCTCGCCGGTCTCGATCTCCATCACCAGCGCGCCGAGCACCACACCTTCGCGATCGCGGATCAGGTCGATGGCGAAGTACTCGTCGAAGAAATGGGTGCGGGCCCGGATGTTCTGCTGATAGAGGGTGTGCAAGATGGCGTGGCCAGTGCGGTCCGCCGCGGCGCAGGTGCGCGCGGCCTGGGCGCCACCGAAGTTCTGGCTCTGACCGCCGAAGGGGCGCTGGTAGATCCGGCCGTTGTCGATGCGGGAGAACGGCACCCCGTTGTGCTCCAGCTCGTAGACGGTGGGGATGGCCTCGCGGCACATGTACTCGATGGCGTCCTGGTCACCGAGGTAATCGGACCCCTTGACGGTGTCGAACATGTGCCAGTGCCAGTGGTCGGGGAGGACGTTCGCGAGGGCGGCGTTCACCCCACCCTGGGCGGCTACCGTGTGGGAGCGCGTCGGGAACACCTTGGAGACCACGGCTACGCGGGCGTCCGCGCTCGACAGCCGCAGGGCGGCATTCAAGCCGGCCCCCCCGGCGCCGATGATCAGGGCGTCGAAATGTCTTCTTTGAATGGGCATGGTGGTTATCCGTGCAGGCGTGCGAGGAAGATCGCTTGTACGACCCACAGGCCGCTGGCGATGAAGCCGATGGCGAACAGGGACAGGAGCAGGACCCTGATCCCCAGGGGACGGACGTAGTCGATGAGCACGTCGCGGATCCCCACCCAGCAGTGCAGCAGCAGCGCTACCACGAACAACAGCAGCCCGATGGTCACCGCCGGCTGGGTCACCCAGGCTCGCCAGGCCTCGAAGCTCCCCGGTCCCCCGCCGAGGGCATGGAGGAGCAGGTAGATCAGATACAGCCCCAGGTAGATGGCCGTGATGCGCTGCAGCGCCCAGGCCCGCAATCCGGTCGCTTGACGGCTCATAGCAGCATCCTCCCCGCGCCGATGAGGGCCACCAGGGCCGCGCCGATCATCACCGCCCAGGCGCTCTTGTGAGCGCTTTCCTTCTCCACACCGATATCGATGTCGAGCAAGAGGTAGCGGATCCCCGCGAACAGGTGGTGGAGCAGGCCCCACACCAGGAAGAAGATCACCAGCTTGACGATCCCCTGGCTCAGGATGGCTACCGCTTTCGCGTAACCCTCGGGACCGCTGAGGGATTTCGCGAACAGGATGGCGGCAAAGGGGATGGACAAGATCAGCAGGACCCCGCTGATGCGGTGTCCGATGGAGGCAATGCCGGGGATGGGCAGCTTGATCTGAAGCAGGTTCAGATACACGGGACGGTGCGTTCTTGTCGTCATGATCTGCCTTGGTGGTCAGTGGAAGGTTGGACTGGCCTCGGTGCGCCGGGTCTTGTGGCTTGCCCGCTGCACCGCCGGTCCCTCTGCCGTGGGCCCACTCGCTGCGGTGCCCTCGGATCGGCCCGGCGCCCCGCTACGGCTTTGCCGGGCCCGGATTCGGGCCGCTAGTATAGTCCAATATTGTGCCCTGCAACATTTTTCGCCACCCGTCCTTGTGCCCCGCGCCGCGGCAACGTTCAGGCGGCAGCGCCTTCGCCGGGCGCCGCGAGCTGCTCCACCCGGAGCTGGAGTCGCTGAGTATCCTGAAACTGATTGACATCCATGGAAAAAGCCAGGTGCCGCCAATCGCCGTCGGCGAGCGAGGTCGCCTGCTCGGCCTGGTCGAAAGCGATCGCCTCCAGATTGAGATCGGTACCCGCCGGGCGCACCCGCAGCTTCAGGTGGCGCTCTCCCAGGAGGCGCCGCTCCAGGACCTGGAAGTGGTCGTCGAACAGGGGCTCGGGAAACCCTTGCCCCCAGGGGCCGCCCCGACGCAGCGCGAGGGCCGCCTCCAGTCGCCAGTGCTCGGCATCCACGACACCGTCGCTCGCCAGGATACCCGTGGGATCCCGGCCATCCAGGCGCCGCTCGACCTCGGCCTCGAAGCAGGCGCTGAACTCCACGAGCCGCCGCCCGGGGATGGCGAGCCCTGCCGCCATGGCATGCCCGCCGAAGCGCAGGATGAGGTCCGGGGCCTCGGTGGCCACCGCTGCCAGGGCATCCCGCATGTGCAGCGCCGCCACCGAGCGGGCGGAGCCCTTCAGCTCCCCTGCCCCACCGGGAGCGAAGGCGATCACGGGTCGATGGTGGCGCGCCACCAGCCGTGAGGCGAGGATGCCGATGACCCCCTGGTGCCACTCGGGATCGAACAGACAGAGCCCCGCCGGTAGCTCCGCCTCAGCCAAGGCCAGGGCATCGACCAGTCCCTCGGCCCGCTCACGCATTTCCGCCTCGATCTGGCGCCGCTCCCGGTTGAGCCCATCGAGCCGCCCGGCGAGCTCCCGGGCCAAGGCCGGATCCTCGCTCAAGAGACAGCGAATCCCCAGGGACATGTCGGCCAGTCGGCCGGCGGCGTTGAGCCGGGGCGCCACGCCGAAGGCCAGGTCCTGGCTGGTGGCCGTCTCGGGGTTCCGGCCGGCGGCGGCAAAGAGCGCCCGGACCCCCGCGCAGGCGCGACCCGCCCGGACTCGCCTCAACCCCTGCTCCACCAGGATGCGGTTGTTGCGGTCGAGGGTCACCAGATCGGCGACCGTGCCCAGGGCCACCAGGTCCAGATGCTCCGCCAGGTTCGGCTCGGGAATCCCCCGCGCGTCGAACCATCCCACCTCCCGCAGGTGGCGCCGCAGGCCCGCCAGCAGGTAGAAGAGCACCCCCACCCCGGCCAGGTGCTTGCTGGGAAAGGGGTCGCCGGGCAGGTTGGGGTTGAGGATCACCGCCTCTGGCAACCGCCCCCCTGGTAGGTGGTGATCGGTGACCACCACCGGGATCCCTAGGGCCCGTGCCCGCTCCACCCCTGCGAGGCTACTGATGCCGTTGTCCACGGTGAGGATCAGGCGCGCCCCACGTCGCCCCGCCTGATCCACCAGCGCCGGCGTGAGGCCATAGCCCTCGGTGAAGCGGTTGGGGACCAGGAACCCCCGCTTGGCCGCCCCCAGCGCCCCCAGGCCCCGGATGGCCAGGGCGGTGCTGGTGGCGCCGTCCGCGTCGTAATCCCCAACGACCAGGATCGCGTCCCCCCGGGCCATCGTCCGGTGCAGCGCGTCCACCGCCGCTTGGAGGTTGCCGAGCCGATCGAGGGGCGCAAGGCCGGCGAGGGAGAGGTCGAGCTCGTCAGGCGCGGTGACCCCCCGGCCCAGGTATACCCGCCGCAACAGGGGGTGAAGGTCCCCGGGCAGGCGGTCGCTGCTGGCGAGGGGACGGCGAACGATGGGGCGCAAGGCAAAAAGGATCGGCCGGGGATTCTTGGGGGCAGGATAGCACGGCCCTCGGTTGCCCCCTCCCCCAGACTCCAGGCGGATTCTCGCGGCCTGAACCCCGCCGGGGGATTCCGTGTTACCGGTTGCCCAGGGGTCTCGTGGTAAGCGAGGTGCGCGAATCGGGTCCGAGCGCACGGCGCGCCGACGAGGCATAGCCAACTCTGTGGCGAGGAGGCGCAACAGACGATCCGGCGCGAGGGGCGCGCATCGCGGCGGAAAATCCTTGGGTGACGGGTATAGAATGCATCGAACGACGCCAGACCCCCGTTAGAGCGGCCCTCGAGCACCCCCTGATGACACCCCCCTCCAGGCCTCACCGGTTGGCGACAGCGCTGCTGATGGCCCTCGTCTCGGGCGGGACGGTCGCCGAGGTGAACGTGCGCCTCAACGAGACCAGCCTCTCCCAGGACAAGCCCTTGCAGGTGACCTTCGAGGCAAGTGGCACGGCGGTCGCCTCCCCGGATCTCACGCCGCTACAGGCCGATTTCGAGATCCTCAATCGCAGCGTGCAGCAGCGCAGCTCCACCATCAATGGCCGCCGCACCCAGTGGACCAGCCTCTCGCTCCTGCTCCGCGCCAAGCGTGGGGGCAAGTTGGAGATCCCCGCCCTGCACTTCGGTGGCGAAACCAGCCGCCCCCAGACGGTCACCATCCTGCCGGGAACGGAGCCTGTCCCTGCCGCCCCCCTGGGCCAGGGGGCAATGGCGCGCGACCTGCCCCCGCCCTGGGATAGCTTCGGGATGCCTCCCCCCCAGTTCGGCGCCCCCATGGGCGGGATGGGTGCACCCTCCGGGCCCTTTGGCGGGATGTCCTCCTCCCAGTTACCGGCCTTCCCCACTGCTCCGCCCTTGGGGGATACGGCAGCTACAGCACCCGCTGCCGCGGGACGCAGGGCTACGCCACTGGCGGATGCCAGTCCGGTACCGGCGGTCGCACCGGATCAGACCTGGACCTGGATCGCGGGAATTGCCGTCGCCGGCTGGCTCGGCACCCTCTTTGTGTGCTGGATGCGCCGTCGCCAGCGGCAAGCCACGGCCGCCGAGGTCCCCCCCGCCGCGGTGCCAGCCGTCGTCCAGCCACACCTGGTCGAGCAGGAAACACCCCAGACCCAGGCGCTACGGCGGGTCGCTGGAGCCTACCAGAGCAGTAACGCGTCGGCGGCCCGCGAAGCACTCCTGGCCTGGGCGCGGCTCACCTGGGCCACCAATCCGCCGGGGAACCTCTCGCGCCTCGCCGAGCGCCTCCCCGAGCCCCTCAAGGGCTACGTCCTCGAGCTGGATGAGGCCCTCTACAGCCCCACGCCGGTCCCCTGGGAGCAAAGGCCCCTCCCCGACCTGCTCGGGAACCTGACCGTCCCGGGCGCCCGCTGAGACATCGCCCTTGCCCTCCACGGAGCCCTGGTCGGGAAGAGTACCCCGTGTACGAAGAGCGCATCATCCAACGCCTGGAGGCCCACCAAGCGGCGATCGAGGGACTCCGTCCCCATCTAGCCCTCATCGAACGCATGGCTCGGGTGATGATCGATGCCATCGAAAGGGGTGGGCGCATCTTTTGGCTGGGGAATGGGGGCAGCGCGGCCGACAGCCAGCACTTCGCCGCCGAGCTGGTGGGGCGCTTCGAGCGGGACCGCCCAGGACTCCCCGCCATTGCCTTGGTGACCAACGTGGCCACCCTGACGGCGGTCTCCAATGACTACGGCTTCGAGCGTGTCTTTGCCCGCCAGGTGGAGGCCCTGTGCACGGAACGCGACTGTCTGATCGCGCTCAGCACTTCGGGCGACAGCCCCAACGTATTGGCGGCCATCGAAAGCGCCAGGTCCATTGGCACGGCCACCCTGGGTCTCACGGGCTATGGGGGGGGCGAGCTTAGACGACTAGCGGATCATTGCCTCGTGGTGCCCGCAAGAAACACCGCCGTCATCCAAGAGGCCCATTCGCTGATCTGCCACATCCTGTGCGATCTGGTGGAAGATTGGTTTTTCGTGGGTGGGACCAACAGAACCGCTGATCCTTAGATCGCGGAAACACCTAGATTATGTGTGGAGAGCCGGCAGGCACTGAGAAGGAGCACAGGAAGCGGAAGCGAGTGCGACGCCCCCCGCGTAGCCGTAGAG
>CAZFHV010000162.1:0-7809 GCA_964519095.1 uncultured Chromatiaceae bacterium
CCAACTCATGGTGTAGTAGTGTATAAGCGGATACTAATCTATGCAAGCACTCTTTGTTTGCTCTCCCGTCAACGGCCCTGCCCAGAGGAGCACCCCCATGGCCCACGCAATGCGCTTTTCTGAGACAGGAGGCCCCGAGGTCCTGAGATGGGAGGAGGTCAGTGTGGGGGAGCCGGGGCCACAGGAGGTCCGGGTGCGCCAGCAGGCGGTGGGGCTGAACTTCATCGACATCTATCACCGCAGCGGTGTTTATCCGGTCCCGCTGCCCTCGGGGATCGGTCTGGAGGGTGCCGGGGTGGTGGAGGCGGTGGCTGCAGAAGTAGCGGACCTCCGAGCGGGGGAGCGGGTGGCCTATGCGGAGACGAGATTGATGCCGGCGGATCGGCTGGTGAGGCTTCCGGATGCCTTGAGCTTCGAGGTAGGGGCGGCGCTGATGCTCAAGGGTCTCACGGCCCAGTACCTGCTGCGTCGCACCTATCCCGTGCACTCAGGCGAGAGGATCCTGATCCATGCGGCGGCCGGGGGTGTGGGGCTGCTGCTGTGCCAGTGGGCGAAGGCCCTGGGGGCTAGGGTCATCGGCACCGTGGGTACGGAGGCGAAGGCGGCCCTCGCAAGCGCCCACGGCTGCGACCACCCCATCCTCTACACCCGGGAGCGATTCGCCGAGCGGGTGCGGGAGATCACCGCCGGGGAGGGAGTGTCGGTGGTCTACGACTCCATCGGCCGGGATACCTTCCTCGACTCCCTCTCCTGCCTGCGTCCGCTCGGGATGCTGGTGCTGTTCGGGGCGGCCTCCGGCCCGGTGCCACCATTCGATCTGGGGCTACTGGCAAAGATGGGCTCGCTCTTCCTCACCCGCCCGACCTTGATGAGCTATGCCGCCCGGCGCGGGGATCTGCTGCACATGGCCGAGGAGCTGTTCGGAGTGGTGCTCTCCGGGAAGGTCAAGGTGGAGGTCAATCAGCGCTACCCACTCCGCGATGCTGCCCAGGCACAGGCGGATCTGGAGGGGCGCAAAACCACCGGCTCGACGATCTTGCAGACGTAGGCTGGTATTGGTCTGCAGCGGCTTACTGAGCCGGCCTTGATGGGGTGAACGGAGGGAGTCCGCTGGCGGGGGCTTTGGTCCCGTCTTGAGCGTTTCGTCTATACCCGGGGTCTGCCGCGGCCGGAGCGAGCGGGATGGGGTGACATAGCCCGTTCCGGGTGGGTCATGAAATTGAGCCTGGGCCTTTTACCCCAAGATCCGCGGGGTGGCATCTCTGCCTCCTCAGAGCCGTCAGGCGGAACATCCCTCGGGCCGTCTGGCCGGGGTGAACCGGACACCGCTTCTCCCGACTTTGTCGGGGGATTGTTACTTGAGCGGATTTGGCGTCTAACATTTTACGAACGACCACTCCGCCGGCGGGCGGTCCGCCAAAAGGTCGCCCAGGAGAACGCCATGTGGACCCGACGCTTGCTCACGCTGGTCATTCTGGTTGGGGGTCTGACCGCCCAGGTCACCGGGGCCGAGGAGAAGGTCTACCGGGTGGGCCTGCTCGGCTTGACGGAGCGCGAGTGCGGTAATCGGTCGGTTCGGGAGGGGTTGCGCCAGCTCGGTTATCTGGAGGGTGGGAATCTGGTCATCGATTGCCGTCATGGCGGGGGACGCTCCGAGGGTCTCCAGCTTGCCGCCAATGAGCTGGTGCGCACCCAGCCGGACGTCATCGTTGCGCCGACGCACCTCACCTCCGATGCGGCCCACGCGGCAACCGAGCGCATACCCGTGGTCTTCATCGCGAGCAGCGACCCCGTTTTCAGCGGCTTTGCCAAGAGCCTTCGACACCCCGGCGGTAACATGACCGGCCTCACCTATTACTCGGGCGAGCTGAACGCGAAGCGGCTCGAGCTGTTGAAGGGCGTGGCGCCGGGGATTCGGCGGGTCGCGGTCCTGGCGAGTGCCTACATGTCGCAGAACGTCAATGAAGTCTATATCCGCGATATCACCGCCGCGGCGGGGACGCTGGGGCTGGAGATTCGGGTATTCGTGGCCCCCCACGACGAGGATCTCGAGCCCGTGTTTGCGGAGATGAAGGAATGGCCGGCGGACGCCCTTTATCCCCTGCCGACCATCGTCTTCGCCTTCCAGGCCCAGCAGATCGCCGACCTCGCTCGGTGGTACCACCTGCCCAGCATCCACTGGTACAAGCCCTTCGTGGCGATGGGTGGCCTCATGGCCTACGGGGTGGACTACCCAGAACTCCAACAACGCGCCGCCCTCTACGTGGACAAAATCCTCAAGGGCGCTAACTCGGCCGACCTGCCGATTGAGCAGCCGACTCAGTACGAGCTTCTCATCAACCGTGAGACGGCGGACGATCTGGGGCTCAAGATCCCGCCATCGATCGCGCTTCGTGCCGACAAAATCATCGAATGAAGGAGACCGGCGGACCGCTGACCCCAAGCGCGCTGGATGGCGCAGGCCTATGAGCCCATTGCCCCAGGGCCGGCTGTTCCACAAGTACTTCGCCTACTCGTCTTGCTGGCGACCGGCACCCTACTTGCCAGCGAGGCCACCGGACTGTACTTCTCCTACAAGGAGACGCGCGCGGCGCTGTTCGCCTTACAAAGAGAGAAGGCGCTGGGGGCGGCCGCGCGTATCGAGCAATTCGCCGATGACATCGAGCGGCAGATCGGCTGGACGGTCCTCCCCGCCGCGGGCGGCAGCCCCCTGGAGCAGCGCTATCTTGAGATCCTGCGGCTTTTGCGCCGGGTTCCCGCCATCACCGATGCGAGCTGGCTGGACGCCAGCGGGCGCGAGCAGTTGCGGGTGTCACGTCTCAGCCTGGATCGAATCGGTAGCGGGATCGATCGCTCGGGTGAGCCGGCCTTTCGCAAGCCGATGCCCGGGCGCCCCTATTTCGGCCCGGTCCATTTTCGGCAGGAGACCGAGCCCTACATGACGATCGCGGTGGCGCCGGGAGCTAAGGGCGAGGGCATCACCGAGGTCGAGGTGAACCTCAGGTTCGTCTGGGATCTGGTGTCGCGCATTCGCGTCGGCAAGACCGGCTACGCCTACGTGGTGGACCCTCATGGGCGGCTGATCTCCCACCCCGACATCAGCCTGGTGCTGAAAACGAGCGATTTTTCCGCCCTTCCGCAGGTGCGGCGTGCGTTGGCCGACGATACCGGCCAAGGCGAGGGGCTGCCCGATCAGGGCGCGGGAAGAGACCCGGAGGGCAATCCCGTGCTCGCCGCCCACGCGCCAATCGCCGAGCTCGGCTGGGTGGTGCTCGTCGAGCAGCCGCTCGCCGAGGCCTATGCCCCCCTTTACGGGGCTCTGGAGCGCACCGGTCTGCTGCTGCTCATCGCGCTCGCGCTCGCGGTGCTGGCGAGCCTCGCGCTCGCCCGGCGCATGGTGAGGCCGATCCGGGCCTTGCAAGAGGGGGCCGCGCGCGTGGGTGCCGGGGCCCTCGACCATCGGCTGGAGGTCGCGACGGGCGATGAGCTCCAGGCGGTTGCCGAGGAGTTCAATCGCATGGCCGCACGGCTGTACGAGTCCTACGCCGGGCTCGAACGGAAGGTGGCGGAGCGTACCCGCGAGCTGGAACTCGCCAATCAGGCCAGGTCGCGCTTTCTGCGGGCGGCGAGTCATGACCTGCGCCAGCCGATGCACGCCCTCGGGCTGTTCGTCGCGCAGTTCAACGAGCGTGTTCGCGATCCGCAGACGCGACGCATCGCCGAGCAGGCCGGGGTCGCGGTGAGCGCCTTGCAAGAGCTCATCGACGCGATCCTGGATATCTCGCGACTGGATGCCGGGGTGATCGCCCCCGAGGTGGTCGACTTCGGCATCAATACGTTGCTCGCGCGCCTCGATACCGCCTTCGCCCCCAATGCCGCGGAGAAGGGCTTGCGGTGGCGGGTCATTCCGAGTCGTCTCTGCGTGCGCAGCGATCCCGTGCTGTTGGAGCGCATCCTGCTCAATCTCGCCGCCAACGCCGTGCGCTACACCGGGCGCGGCGGGATCGCGATCGGCTGCCGGCGCCGCGGCGAACGCGTCCGCATCCAGGTCTGGGACACGGGTATCGGCATCCCGCCCGAGCAGCAAGAGGCAATCTTCCAGGAGTTCTACCAGCTCGCCAACCCGGGACAGGATCGCTGGCGGGGCCTGGGTCTCGGACTGGCCATCGCCGCGCGCCTGGCGCGCCTGCTCGGCGGCCGCATCGAGGTCGCTTCGCGCCCCGGCAAGGGATCCCTGTTTACCCTGGAGGTCCCCCGCGGACGGCGGCCGGCAATCCAGATGCGCACGGCGCTAGCAAGGGGCGCGAACGATTCGCTTTGGGGCGCCTTCCTGCTCGTCGTGGACGACGACGCCCTGGTGCGCGATGCCATGGGGAGCCTGCTGAGGCAATGGGGCTGTGAGGTGGCGGTCGCGGCGAATACCGAGGAGGCCGTCACCGCCCTCGATCGCGCCGAGCGGTTACCCGACGCCCTGCTCTGCGACTATCGCCTGCCTGGTGAGGAGACCGGCATCTCGGTCATTCGGCGCTTGCGCGAGGTTGCAGGGACAGAGATCCCGGCCGCCCTCGTCAGCGGCGACACCGCCCCCGAATCCGTGCGGGAGGCCAAGGCGAGCGGTTATCCGGTGCTGCCAAAACCCCTGGCGCCGGCCAAGCTGCGCGCGCTGGTCGAGCACCTCGTCTCGGCCGCGCGGGTCCAGAGCGATCGACCCCGGGGCGACGCTCGGGGTTTGGCTGGCTAACCCCCCGGTTTCTCTAACTCTACAAGCCGTAGGCCCAGCCGGTTGATCATCACCACCGCCTGGGTGCGGCTCGTCACCTTGAGCGCCCTGAGGACGGCGGTGACGTGGATCTTCACCGTGGCCTCGGCCAGGCCGAGCTCGCGGCAGATCAGTTTGTTCGATTTTCCCTGGGCCATGAGCGCGAGCACCTGCCGTTGACGCTCGGTCAACCCTAGATCCGCAACGGAAACCGGTGCGCGGGTACCGAGGCTCGTACCCCGCCCCACGACGGATTTCCACTCGTCTGCGATGAGCTCGGGCGGTAGGTAGCGTCCGCCCGAGAGCACGAGGCGGAGCGCATTGACCATGACCGGATGGGACGACGACTTGGGAATAAACCCCATGGCGCCGCTGGCGAGCACCGCCTTGACGGTGCGCGGATCGTCCAGCGCCGAAAGCGCGACGAGCGGCAGCGCCGGATAGGCCCCGCGCAGCTCATCGAACAGATCGAGCCCGCTCACGTCGGGTAGGCAGATGTCGAGCAGCACGAGATCCAGATCGGGGTGTTCGGCGGCCAGCCGTCGCACGCCCTCGCCGTCCACCGCCTCGAGCACGCTGACCTCGCTGTCCAGCTCCCGGAGCACCTGGGCCAGCGCCTCGCGCAGCAGCGGATGATCGTCGGCGACCAGAATTTTCACGGCTCCTCCCCTGTCGACCCGGATGGACGAAGACAGGCTCAAATGTCCTAGGACACAAGTATGACATTACGCGCGACGTCCCGGGCAAGCCGAAGGGAAACACGCGCAGTTATAGGGCGTTGCGGGCACGCGTCTCCGGATAGGGCGGAGGTCATAGGCCATAGGGCGCATAGGGGGACGCGGCCTGTGGGTTTAGACTTAAAGCCGAGGGTGGAGGCGTCGAGCCTGCACCCTTCCGGCAATCAATCAACCCTCTAAAAGGAGGCAATACGAACCACATCACCTTAACAGCTTCCCTGCTGGCTGCGATTATGACCGCTCCAGGTGTCGTTGTGGCGACGGAATTGCCATCGGGTGCGGTCCTCTTCACACCCGACCAGATGGCTTGGAAGCCTAACCCGAGAAACCCGACGCAGGAGGTTAGCGACCTCGTTGGCGATGCGACGAAGGCCGGTCCCTATGTGCAGCGGGTGAAATGGCCACCGAACAACAAGGTCCCGCCCCACACGCACCCCGAGGACAGGAGCTACACGGTCATTTCGGGGACCTGGTACATCGGCTGGGGCGAGACGTACGACCCAGCCAAGATGATCGCGCTGCCGCCGGGCAGTTTCTACACCGAGCCAGCCAATGCGGTTCACTTCGTCGAGAGTAGAGGCGAGCCGGTCATCATCCAGATCAGCGGGATTGGGCCTTCGGCAACGCAGAGGCTCGACGCTGCTAAGAAGTAGGAGAGATCGGTCTACTTCGCGGTCGATGCGGATAATTCCTTATCGACTGGTCCGGCACCACTTGCCCGAAGTAGCCATACGCCGGAAACCTCACTAGAGTCCCGACGCCCCGTCCACGTCACGTGGCGGGGCTTTCCGTCTGGAGGCCCGAACGTGAAGGGTAGCTTTGGAGAACGAGAAAGAACAGTTCGGGCCGATGGCCGCTCGACGATGCTGGGAGGCCGTGCCGGTTGGGGTGCGTCCCCCATCGTTGGCTGGCGCCGCGCCAGAAAGAATGGCTGACAATCCGGAGGACTGAACATGTGGAGTCCTGCTCAAACCATTCGCGCGCATCGACTCGGTGCGATGCTCGTTTCCTGCTTCCTCGGGTTTCTCGCGCCCTTGCCCGGTATCGCGCAGACAACCGGGGGAGTGGTTCCAATCACCTCGGAGCCTGAGCATAAGATTCGGTTCGACAACGGGAAGGTGCGCCTGGTCGAGGTGGTCCTTCCGCGAGGCAAGTCCTCGCTCTTTCACGAGCATCGCGCCGACGCCTTTTTCGTATTCTTCCGAACCGCCGAGATTACGAGCGAGCCTTTCGGGGGGAAGCCGGTGGCTACCACCACACCGGCGGGGTCCGTTCAGTTCAGGTCAACGGCGGACGGCCCCTACGTCCGTCGAGTGATCGCCAGCGGCGAGGAAACCGTCCATGTCAGCGCCTTGGAGTTGTTAGCGCCGGCGGCCCCCGACCCCTCGAGTGCATTGCAAGATCGGTTTCCCCCGTTCGAAATCGCGATGGAGAATTCAAGCGGCCGCATCTATCGCCTCAAACTGGGTCCTGGGGAGTCGACCGAAGCTTTCACCCGTCCCGCCGGAACGGCCATATTCGCGATATCCTCCGGCCGCGTCAGCGAAAAACCCGAAGGCAAGCCGGAGAGGCTGTGGGACTTCGAGCCAGGTCACTTCCGATGGGTCGAGACCGGCGAAGAGTTGTCATTGCGGAACGAAAGCGCGATCCCGATCGAGTGGGTCGAGATCGAGGTCTTCTAATCTAGCTGGCAGAGCCTGACCAGAGGGCAAAAAGGGTCCAGGCTCGAGTTTTGGTGTAGCCACCTCGGCTAGAGCTGTGAGCTTGAGTAGTAATTTCACCTCCGGGTTCAAGTCGCGGGCCATCCGATGGTATGGCCCCGGGGACAAGGTCTTGAAATCACGCACTCTGGCAGAACGGACTGCACCCCACCGCCAGAGCTCCGCCGGCGCATCGTTCGCCTCAGGGTCCAGATCAAACCGTGGGCAGCACCCTCACCCTCAGCCCCCTCCTGTCCCACCGCTCACCCGCCCCCTGCGCCCATGAGCCCCTCCAACCTCTGCCTCAGATACGTCAACCGCTTCACCGACCCCACCCGCTTCACCGCCATGGCCAACGCCTTGACCTGGCCGATCACCACCACCAGCCGCCGGCCGCGGGTCACCGCGGTGTAGAGGAGGTTGCGCTCAAGAAGCTGGTAGTGCTGGGTGGCGAGGGGGATGACCACGGCAGGGTACTCCGAGCCCTGGCTCTTGTGCACCGTGGTGGCATAGGCGAGTGAGATCTCGTCGAGCTCCCCGTAGGCGTAGTCCAGCCTTCGGCCATCGAAGTCGATCTGCACCGTGCCTTCCTCTTCGTCGATGCGCAGGATGC
>CAZFHV010000163.1:0-7637 GCA_964519095.1 uncultured Chromatiaceae bacterium
TGAAATCGGATCGGACCCATTTCAGGATTCACGAAAAATGGCGACTCTCCGGTCGTAGATTTTCATCGCCTGCGGGTCGCGACGGTTGGGCGGAAGACATTCTGTGACTCTTTGATGTTGCAGCGTCCCCAGACTTGTGTATAACGAGATGGCTCTAAAGTTGTGTGTAAGGATATGGGCTAGAGGTTGCGGCAACCGTCGAAATGATTGCCGTGGAAGGAAAGAAATTAATCGTCACCGTCGAGGCACACGATGGCATCGACCTACACACAGACAATCCTGGGCAAAGGGGGTCCAGGTTAAAATTTGCGCGGCTTCCGAGGGATGGGGGCCGGCTTTTCGCCTCCTTTTTCCTCCCTCGCTGGGGCTACTTGCAGTGGGCGGGCTTCTGGGCCTCCTGGGTGGCGCGGCGGATGGTCTCGTCGAAGGCGGACCCGCTCTCGGGCTTTAAAACCCGTCCACCGGTGGCGTTGGCGATGCAGTTGGACTTGCCATCGCCGACGATGTCCACCACGTTGATCTTGAGCAGCGGTTTGCGGGCCTTGAGCGCCGCCGCCGCGGCGCAGGGATCGCCGGCGCAGGTGTCCTCCCCGTCGGAGACCACCACCATCACCGCCGGGGCCTTCACCCCATCCACCATGTTGCCCGCCCGCAGAATGCCGTCGGCCAGGGGCGTTTTCTGCATGGGCCGCAGGCTGTTGACGCTGCCGTAGAGCCGGTCGCGCTGGGCCCCGGAGAAGAACCCGTAATCGCTGGCCCGGGGGCAGTCCGCCAGCACCACCAGCCCCACGTCCACATCGGAGGGCAGGGAGCGTACCGCTCGGTTGACCGCCTGCTGGGCGGCCTGGAGGCGCGAGGGCCCACTGGCCTGGGTGACCAGGCCCCCCAGGGGCCCGAGTAGCTGCTGGGCCAGGCTGCGCATGATCAGATCCCGGTCTGCGCTGGCGGGCAGGCGCATGCTGCCGGAGGCATCGAGCACCACCGCCACGTCGGGGGCCTCCTCGGGGGCGCGCTCGCCAGGGCAGGGGGGCAGTCCCTTTTGGGTGGTCTTGGGCGCTGGGGGGGGTGGCTCCTTGGGCGGCTTCGGCTCCTTGGGCTCCGGTGCTACCGGCTTTTCCTTCTCCTTGGGCGGGACGGATTTCTCCTTCTGGGGCGCCGGCTCGGGGGGCTTGGCCTTGGCCGCCTCCTCGGCGGCCTTGAGCTTGGCGGCCAGGGCGCGTTTCTCTGCCTCCTCGGCGCGACACTTGGCCAGGGCCTTGGCGATTTGGGCCTGGAGGTCGGCGATGCGTTTCTCCAGTGCTTGCTGCTCCCGCTGGGCGTCCTCCAGGCCCTTCTTCTGGGGGCAGAGCTTCAGCGCCGCGGCCAGGCGCTCCTGGAGCCCGATCTGGGCCCGCAGTAGCTCCAGCTCCGCGCGGCGGGCGGCATCGAGCCGGGCCTGGAGGTTACAGCGCTCCAGCCTGGCGGCGAGCTGGGCCTTGGGCTCCCGCTCCCGGGCGGCCAAGTCCTCGCCCTCCTGCATTGCCTTGGCGATCAGCGCGCGGTAGTCGACCCAGGGGGGCCAGGCGAGGTCCCGGTAGTACCACCAGGCCCAGAGTCCCACCCCCAGCAGCAGGAGCAGCAGGCCCAGCGGCCACCAGCGACCCAGCCCGGCGCCTCGCGCCCCTGGCTCGTCGGGGACAGATTCTCCCGCAGGGACCCCACCAGCGGCAGCGGCCGCGTCCACCAGGGTGCTCCCCGTCGCGGTAGCGAGGGCAGCGGCGGGTTTCGGGGGACCTGCGGGCGGTTCCCCCGAGGCGGAGCGAAAGCCCCAGAAGGTGAGCACGGGCTGACCGTCGATCACATAGACGGACTCGTCTCCGGGGTAGCCGAGGGCACCGCGCAGCACCGCTGCGAGGTCGGCGTCGTCGGGCTCCAGGGCCGGCAAACGATCCGCCAGGGACTGGAGGCTGGTGAGGCGATCCTCCAGCAGGCGTCGGGCGGCGGCCCGGGCCTCGGGGGCGAGCTGGGGCAGCGGGATCGGCTCCCCGGCCAGGTCCGTGTACCACTCGATGAAGCGGCCATCGGCGGTGGCCTGGGGTGCGGTGAGGAGCGCGGCCGTGTGGGGCGGCAGGTGGCGCAGGATGAGGGTGCGTAGGCGACGGTAGTCCTCGGCGCTCACCGCCCAGCCCTCGGCGATGGGCCGGTAGCCGCTGGGGTCGAGGCGGGCAACGCGCAGCCTGCTCATGATGTCATCCGCTCCGGAGGCGTCCTCAACCTGTCTGGCACTCTAGCGCGCTTTGGCCGGGCGTACTAGCGGAGCGGTTGCCCAGAAATTTAGTGGAGCCTTCGCGGTAGCCCCTTGTGTACGCTATATTCTAGTTGACAGTTTGGTGAAGCTGAGAAGCGGGATGCGCGAATAGGTGCTGAGGACGTAGCGCTGGGACGAGGGAGCGTTAGCGATGAGGCGTCGCCTTCATAACTCAACCACCTTCAATGGGATAGAGGAGTATTCAAATGCAGTTTATTCAGATAGGGGGTCAGACCGCAATCCTCAACAAAGGAGGCTATCTGGCCAACTTCACTGACTGGACCCGGGACTTCGCGGAGGGCATGGCGCGGGAGGACGGTCTGGAGCTGACCGAGTGCCACTGGACGGTGATCCGCTACATGCGGGAGTTCTTCGATCGCTACGAGATCCCTCCGTCCCCGAGGGTGATCATCCAGGCCGTCGGGCACGAGCTGGTTGTGGGGGGTGGCGCCTGCACCCGCAAGAAGCTCGAGGGCCTCTTTCCCCAGGGCGGTTGTCGGCAAGCCTGTCGCATTGCCGGTCTGCCCGACTTCTACTGCCATTCCTGCTAGAGAGCCACCGCTCGGCCATTAGGCCGAGCGGCGGGGCACGACCCCTCCGATGCCCGCCGCCCGCCGCGCGGGCGAGCCCACGAGCCGGGAGAGGTTGGCTTGTCGGCCAGTAACCAGGCCGGGCCCCCGCGTCGGGTTTCAGCCCGACGCGGGGGCTCAGTGCGCCGGGGTGACCTGGATCAGGGCCCCGAACACCCCGTGGTCGAGGTAATTGAGGGTGCCCTCGCGGAGCGATCGCGTCTCCTGGAGTCGGAACTGGCTCGGGCTGGCGTCTTCCTTGCCCTTCTCGCTGTAGAGCAGGTCCACATCGGCCCTGAGGGTCTCCCCCTGAACCAGGGTGACCGTACCCAGAACCTCCGGGATCTTTCTCTCGGTTCGGGCGGTGGATTCCACGACCGCTCTGCTCGGCGATCCGGCACCTCCCACCGGTTGCCTCCAACGGAAGTAGCTCAGGGGCTTGTAGCGTGCGCTGGTCTGGAGGCGGTCCCATTCGGGGGCCAGGCTCCCCTCCTTCGGGGAGATCACCGCAGAAGTCCCCGGGGTGGTGATACCCCCCGTCCCGGGTTGCCCGGGGTTCGCCGGCCAGCGCTCCGCGGTTCGCGCCGCCGGATCGGTGAGGGCGAAGACGATCAGATCCACCTGATAGAGGCCTTGCGCCCAGGTGGGGGCGGCCGTAAGGAGCAAGAGCCAGATCAGCGCGGCGCCGCTCCGGCGAGAGAGATGCTGCTGCATGCGATGGACACTCCGGTGATGGGGCGCGCCCATGATAACCGAGGCGCCCCGGGAGGCGGAGCGGCACCCCTGGCGGGCCGGGAAAGGTTCTGCCCGGCCCTGTCGGCGTCAAGTGTGTCCCTTCAGCAGGGCTCCCAGCGGGCGAAGGTGGCGGCCTGGCCGCGGAAGGTGCCGGCGGCATCCCGGAGGTTCCAGAGGATGGCATCTAGGATGCGGAAGCGCCGGCCCTTGGCGGAGATACGCACCCCCTGGTAGCCCTCCAGGTAGCCGTCCCGTGCCACCCGGGCGAGGAACTGGGCGCGCTCCGCCTGGTTGAGGGGCTCCGCGGAGCGGCGCGAGGGCAGGCGGGTGAAGCCCTCCCAGGGCAGCTCGAAGAGGTGAAGTGCCAGGGCGTTGCCGTAGTTGAAGATCGGCTCGGCCTCGGTGCCGTGGGAGACCACCACGAAGGGGGCCTCGAAGAGGGTGCGGGCGTCCGTTATCCCATCGCCCGAGCGGGGCAGGAGCTGACGTCCGCTCCAGTGGGCGAAGCTGTCGAGCAGGATCTCGGCATGGGGGTACTGAAAACCGTTGGCTGGGCTCGGTGGGGCGGACATGGGTAGGGTTCTCGGCGAGCGGGGTGGAGCGATCATAGAGCACAGGGGCCGCCGTGGGATGGCCGCGAGGTGCCAGGGGGCGGCTGGTCCGCGTCCAGGGGGCCTGGACTGAGGAGGCCCCTCGACTGGCACCGTTTTGTTGAGAAATGCCCGGACAGCAGGTATGTTGCCGGCTCGAGGCGGGGGTGGCTCGTCCCAGACGGCACCCCTGCTAGGGCGCGTGATGCGCCCCCCATTCCCTGAGATCCACCGCGAGGGCGGACCCATCAGCACGGCGACACCCCTGTTCCGCCTCGAGGCCCGCGCCCTGCATTGCATCCGCGACGACCGCACCCTGTTCCAGGACCTCAGCTTCGGCCTGAGCAGCGGTCAGGCCCTGGTCCTGGAGGGCAAGAACGGCAGCGGCAAGACCACGCTGCTGCGCATCCTCTGCGGTATCCGCCTGCCCGAGGGCGGCGAGGTGCTGTGGAACGAGGAGGACATCTTTCGCCTGGGGCCGGAGTACCACGAGCACATCGCCTACCTGGGCCACAAGGACGGCAACAAGCTCGACCTCACCCCCCTGGAGAACCTGCGCATGGCCAAGGGGCTGGGCAAGGCGCGCGGCGGGATCAGCCTGGAGCAGGCACTGGACCAGGTGGGCCTCTACGGCTTCGAGGACGTGGCCACCCGCAACCTCTCCGCCGGCCAGCAGCGGCGCCTGGCCATCGCCCGGCTGCTGGTGACGGAGGCGAGGCTCTGGATCCTCGACGAGCCCTTCACCTCTTTGGACCGCCAGGGCATCGAGCAGGTGGAGGGGCTGTTTGCCGCCCACCTGGAGCGGGGTGGGATGGCGGCCCTGACCACCCACCACCGGATGCATTTCCGCGACGACCAGGCCCAGCGCATCAACCTCTCCCAGCGATGAGTACCCTCAACCTCCCGAGCGCCTTCGGGCTGCTCCTCAAACGCGACCTCTTGCTGGCCTACCGGCGGCGCGCCGAGTTGGCGAATCCGCTGTTGTTCTTCGTCCTGGTCACCAGCCTCTTCCCCCTGGGGATCGGCAGCGACCCCAACCTGATCCGCGCCGTGGGCCCGGGGGTGATCTGGGTGGCGGCCCTGTTGGCGGCGCTCCTGTCCCTGGACGGTATGTTCCGCTCGGACTTCGAGGACGGCTCCCTCGAGCAGTTCATGTTGAGCGCCCACCCGGTCTCCATTCTGGTGCTGGCCAAGGTGATCGCCCACTGGCTGGTGACGGGGCTGCCCCTGATCCTGGTCTCGCCGCTCCTGGCGGTGCTCCTGTCCCTGCCCAGCGAGGCGGTGGGGGTGCTGCTCCTCACGCAATTGCTCGGCACCCCCTTCCTGAGCCTGATCGGCGCGGTGGGGGTGGCCCTCACGGTGGGGCTGCGCAGGGGTGGGGTGATCCTATCGCTCCTGGTGCTGCCGCTCTACATCCCGGTGCTGATCTTCGCCGCGGACGCGGTGCAGACCGCCGCCGTTGGCATCCCGGTAACCGCTCAGTTATCCTTTTTGGCTGCCCTGCTGGTAGGTGCCCTGGCGCTGGCGCCCCTGGCCACCGCAGCCTCCCTCCGCATCAGCCTCAGTTGACATGGGAATCGTCCGCTTCATCCACCAGACCGGCTCCCCCCAGTACTTCTATCGCCTGGCGGGGCGGCTGATCCCCTGGTTCGGGGGCCTCACCGCCATCCTGATCCTGGCCGGGACCCTCGGCGGGCTGGTATTCGCCCCGCCCGATTACCAGCAGGGGGAGAGCTACCGCATCATCTTCATCCATGTGCCGAGTGCCTGGATGTCCATGTTCATCTACGTGGTCATGGCGGTCGCCGGGCTGTTGGGCCTGGTGTGGCGGGTGAAGATGGCGGAGGTGATCGCCGTGAGCAGCGCCCCGATCGGGGCCTCCTTCACCTTCCTGGCCCTGGTGACGGGCTCCCTCTGGGGCAAGCCCATGTGGGGCGCCTGGTGGGTGTGGGATGCGCGGCTGACCTCGGAGCTGATCCTGCTCTTTCTCTACCTGGGGGTGATCGCCCTCTACAGCGCCATCGAGGACAAGCGGGTGGCGGCCCGGGCGGTGGCCATCCTGGCCCTGGTCGGGGTGGTGAACATCCCCATCATCCACTACTCGGTGGAGTGGTGGAACACCCTGCACCAGCCCGCCACCATCACCAAGCTGGACAAGCCCTCCATCCACCTGAGCATGCTGGTGCCGCTGCTGATCATGGCGCTGGGTTTCAAACTTTTTTACGCCACCACGGTCTTAATGCGGGCGCGCTGTGAGGTCCTGGAGCGCGAGCGTAACAGCCGCTGGGTGCAATCCTTGGTGGAGTCCCCCGCCCCATGAAGGAATTCTTCGCGATGGGTGGCTACGCGTTCTACGTGTGGACCTCCTATGGCATCGCCCTGATCGTGCTGGTGGCTAACCTGGTGGCCCCGGCGATGCAGCGCCGCAGGCTCCTGGGCGAGATCGCCCGCCGGGTTCGCCGTTCGAGGAGAGAGACATGACCCCCATCCGCAAGAAGCGCCTCTATCTGATCGGCTTGATGGTGGTAGGCGTGGCTATTGCCACCGGCCTGGCGCTCAAGGCCTTCGACGACAACCTCATGTTCTTCTTCTCCCCGAGCCAGGTGGCGGCCGGGGAGGCCCCCAAGGACCACGCCTTCCGCATCGGGGGCCTGGTCACCCGGGGCAGCGTCCAGCGCCAGCCCGACGGGCTCAAGGTCCGCTTCGACCTCACTGACAACGCCAAGACCGTCGGCATCGAATACAAGGGCATCCTGCCGGATCTGTTCCGCGAGGGTCAGGGCATCGTCGCCCTGGGCAAGCTCAGGGGCGATGGGGTGTTCGTCGCCAGCGAGGTGCTGGCCAAGCACGACGAGAACTACATGCCGCCCGAGGTGGCCTCCAGTCTCAAGACCGCCCATGAGGACGGGGTGCGCAACGCCCAGGGCCGCGCCCAGTGATCCCGGAGATCGGCCATTTCGCCCTGGTCCTCGCCCTCTGTCTGGCGCTGGTGCTGGCCATCTTCCCCCTGGCCGGGACCCTCAGCCGCACCCCCGCCTGGGTGGCCATGGCGCGCCCCCTGGCCTGGGGCCAGTTCAGCTTCCTCACCCTGGCCTTCCTCTGCCTGGCGCAGGCCTTTCTCACGGACGACTTCTCGGTGGCCTACGTGGCCCAGAACTCCAACACCCAGATGCCCACGCTCTACAAGATCTCGGCGGTGTGGGGGGCACACGAGGGGTCGTTGCTGCTGTGGGCCTTCATGCTGGGTGGCTGGACGGCGGCCATCGCCGCCTTCAGCCACAACCTGCCCGAGGCGGTGGTGGCTCGGGTGCTCTCGGTGATGGGGATGATCAGCATCGGCTTCCTGCTCTTTCTCCTCGTCACCTCCAACCCCTTCGAGCGGCTGTTCCCGATGCCGCCGGAGGGTCGTGACCTCAACCCCCTGCTCCAGGACCCCGGCCTCGCCCTGCACCCCCC
>CAZFHV010000164.1:0-4792 GCA_964519095.1 uncultured Chromatiaceae bacterium
CGGGGAAGAGCAGGCGCAGGAGCAGGGTGTTGAGGGCGACCAGCCCCAGATTGTTGCCCCAGCGCAACCCCCTCGGGAGCCGGAGGGCGCGGCGTGGGGCGCGCAACTCCCAGAGGGCGACCAGGACGAAGATGCCAAGGAAACATCCCAGCCGGATGGCGGGCTCGTGCTGGATGAGGCTCTGCTCCAGGCTCACTCGGTGGCTCCTTCGGTGGTTGACAGGCGCGGCGGACTGGTCGAGCATTAGTTGCGCTATCACGCATCTGCGTGAGTGCTCATATTAGTGATAACGCATATGACAACAAAGATCAATGGCGACGCCCTCGACCGGCTGAGCGAGGTATTCAAGCTCCTGGCCGAGCCGAGCCGCCTGCGCATCCTGTTGGACCTGGGGCTGGAGTGCCGGCCGGTTTCGGCCATCATCGCCGGCACGGGGCTCACCCAGACCAACGTCTCGTTCCACCTGCGCGCCCTGCGTGAGGCGGGACTGGTCAAGGGCGAACGGCACGGGCCCTTCGTTTTCTACTGCCTCCCCGATCCTCAGCTCCTCGGCCACATCGAGGGCCTGGCCCAGTGGCTGGAGGAGCGGGGTGATGGGTCTGGGGAGGCGGAAGTAGCACTGCCCGCACGGGTTGCCAGCGGGACGGGGCGATGATCCGACAGACCCAAGTGGTGAGCAAGGCGCCCCCAGGTGGCCGCTGCACCCTCTACGCGGCTTACCTGCGAGGGCTGGCGGATGGCCTCGGTCTGGAGGCGGAGGTCGTCGTCACCGAGCACTCCGACCCACAGGGCGCAGGTCAGCCGGCCCTGCTCCTGGATGGCAGCCCCCTGCGGCCGGCCGACGGGGTGCTCCTCTCCCCCGAGGACCTGATCGGGGCGTCGCGCGAGGCGGGCTACCCGCCCAGTCGCCTGGAGGAGCTGGCCCGCTCGCTGGATGCCTGCCTGGAGGGGTTTCCGGCCGCGGCGGAGTAGCCGATACCCCCTTCCCTCCGCCCCCCGCGCACCCCTGGAGGCCCCTTGGTGACTCTCAGCCCCCGCCTGATCCCCCTCGTCCTCGTTTGCCTGACCTCGGCCCAGGCCGTCCGCGCGGCCGACCCCGCCCTAGTGGGGGCAGTCGCAGAATACCTGGAGTTCTCCGACTACAGCGGTGGGGTAAGCCAGCCCCAGCAGATCCCCGCCGAGGACTGGTCGCGCTATTTCATCGTCGACACCCGGGATGCCGGCCAATTCGCCCAGGAGCACATCCCCGGGGCAGTGAACATCGAATGGCGGCAGATCCTCGCCCGCGGGGCGGAGATCCCCACCGATCGCCCCCTGCTCCTCTATTGCAACACCGGTACCCATTCCTCCCAGGCCGGCATGGCCCTGCGCCTGGCGGGCTTCGAGCAGGTCCAGGTGCTGCAGGAGGGCTTGCAGGGCTGGAAGGCGCGCGGTGGATTTGAGGCCCATCGGCGGGCCACCGCCCCCTGAACTGAGGGAGGGAGGGGTGGTGCGCTGCTCTCCGCCTGGCGGGACACTGGAATCCTCGAAGGAATGGGTTGCAGGCCGGGATTCCCTCGTCGAGGGTCGAGGGTCTGGGGGCCAGCCAAGCTGACGAGCCGCGCTCCCCTACCCCCAACCTGGAGACTTGGTCTCCACCCCCTGCCGACCGGCCTCGCCCTGCTCTGCCTTACCCTGGGTGCCGGTGCCCAGGTCCGTCCCTTCGTGGACGAGAGCGGTGTCCTGCGGGGCTGGGAATGGACCGGGGACGGCGTGACCCTGCAGCAGGTCCAGCGCCTGCCGGACCAGACCCGGGCCTTTTTCCAGGGTCGGGGCTTTCCCGCTGCGGCCGCGGAGCGGCTGGCGACCACCTGTGTCTTCCAGGTGATCCTGCGCAACGAGGGCGAGGGTCCCATCGGGGTGGACCTCGCCGACTGGCGCATCGACAGCGGGGCCGGTCCCCAGCCGCTGCGCCTCACCGCCGACTGGCAAGAGGAGTGGGAGCGCCTGGGCCTGCCGCAACCGGCCCGCATCGCCTTCCAGTGGGCCCTCTTCCCCACCCGCCAGAGCTTCGAGCCCTGGGACTGGAACATGGGTATGATCAGCTATCCCCTGCGGCCGGGGGAGCGCTTCGACCTCCATGCCCAGTGGCGTCAAGGGAGCGGGATGCGCAGCGCCACCCTTCCGGGGCTGGAGTGTGCCCCGGACCTGGCCGCGGAGGCCCTGCCCCCGCTCACGGGAGAACCCTGATGCCCCTCCGCTCCCTGGTCCTGAGCCTCTGGCTGGCTGGCATCCCCGCGGCCCTGGCCGCAGCGGGTCTCACCCCCCTTCCGAATCGCCCCGCCGCCCCGGAGCTGGCCCTCGATGACCTCCAAGGCCAGACCCATCGGCTCTCGGATTACCGAGGCCGGGTGGTGGTGGTCAACTTCTGGGCCACCTGGTGCCCTCCCTGCCGGGCGGAGATGCCCTCCCTGCAGCGGGCCTGGGCGCAGACCCAAGCCGAGGGCATCGTCTGGCTCGCGGTGGACGTGGGCGAGGGGGAGGACCAGGTCTTCGCCTTCAGCGGCGAGCACCGGTACCGTTTCCCCATCCTCCTGGACCGCGATGCCGCCGCACTGGGTCGTTGGCCGGTCAAGGGCATGCCCACCACCCTGGTGGTCGATCCGCAGGGCCGCATCGCCTACCGGGCCATCGGCGGTCGCGAATGGGACGCACCCGAGCTTCTGGCCGCGATCCGCAACCTGGCGCGCCCTGCCACCCCCCTGAGCCCAGGGGCAACTACCCCTATCCCAACCGAAGGACAGTCGATTCAGCCATGCATCAGATCGTCAAGCTCTACTACGGCACCCAACTGAAGGGCACCGCGGACCTGCGCACCCCCGCCTGCTGCGATTCGGGCCAGACCCCCGCCTGGATCAAGCCCCTGCTCGCCCGCGTGCATCCGGAGGTGAGCGCGCGCTACTACGGCTGCGGGCTGGTCTGCCCGCCGCTCCTGGAGGGTTGCCAGGTGCTGGATCTGGGATGCGGGGCGGGGCGAGATCTCTACATCCTGGCCCAGCTGGTGGGCGAGAGCGGTCGCGTGGTGGGGGTGGACATGACCCCCGAGCAGTTGGAGGTGGCCGAGCGTCACCTGGAGTTCCACCGAGAGGCCTTCGGCTACGCCCGATCCAACGTCGAGCTCCGCCCGGGCTACATCGAGCGCCTCGACGAGCTCGACCTGGAGCCGGGCAGCTTCGATGTGGTGGTCTCCAACTGCGTGATCAATCTCTCCCCCGACAAAGATGCCGTGCTGCGGGGGGTGCGGCGGCTGCTCAAGCCCGGCGGCGAGCTGTACTTCTCCGACGTGTACGCCGACCGGCGCGTCCCGGCAGCGGTGCGCGACGACCCGGTGCTCTACGGGGAGTGCCTTGGCGGCGCCCTCTACTGGAACGACTTCCTGGGCCTGGCGCGTCGGGAGGGCTTCCCCGACCCCCGCCTGGTGGAGGACCGGCCCATCGCCGTCACCGACCCGGCGCTCGCCCCCCGCACCCAGGGGGTTGGCTTCTATTCGGCCACCTACCGGCTGTTTCGCCTCGACGGCCTGGATGAGGACTGGGAGGACTATGGCCAGGCGGTGATCTACCGCGGCGGCATGCCCGGCCAAGAACAGGCCTTCAGCCTCGACAAGCAGCATCGCATCGAGGCGGGACGGGTCTTCCCGGTGTGCGGCAACAGCTGGCGGATGCTCCGGGAGAGCCGCTTCGCCCCCTGGTTCGACTTCCTCGGCGGGTTCGACCGGCACTACGGGGCCTTCCTGGGCGGCGGCGGCAGCCTGCCCTTCGACGCCGCGAAACCCCAGGCCCCCTCGGGCTGCTGCTGAAGCGCCCCTTCACCTCCCCCTGTCCGCTAGGAGCCGTACCCCCATGACCGAGCACCTCGCCACCCGTTGCGTCCACGCCGGGGAGATCGCCGATCCCCATGGCGCGCCCCACACCCCCCTCTACGCCACCAGTACCTTCAGGTTTCCCTCCACCGCGGACCTCCTGGACGTGCTGGAGGGGCGTCGTCCCGGGAGTATCTATACCCGTTACGGGCTCAATCCCACCCTCCTGGCCCTGGAGGAGAAGCTCGCGGCCATCGAGGGGGCGGAGGCGGCCCTGGCCTTCGCCTCGGGCATGGCAGCGGAGTCGGCGCTGTTCCTGACCCACGGGCGCAAGGGCATCCTCTGCATCGGCGACGCCTACGGGGGGACCCTGGAGCTACTCTCCGCCCAGTTGCCGCTGCTGGGCATCCCCACCCACTTCCTGCTGGGCACCGAGCTGGACCGACTCGATGCGGTGCTCGAGCAGGGGGTTGGACTGGTCTTCTTCGAGACCCCCACCAACCCCACCCTGGAGGTGCTCGACATCCGCGCCATCGCCGCCGCCGCCCACCGCCAGGGGGCCCTGGTGGCCGTGGACAACACCTTCGCCTCGCCAGTGAACCAGAACCCCCTGGCCCTGGGTGCCGACTTTGCCGTGCACAGCGCCACCAAGTACCTGGGCGGTCACAGCGACCTCACCGCTGGGGCCCTCATGGGCTCCAAGGTGCTGGTGACCCCGGTGTGGAACTGGCGCAAGAACCTCGGCACTGCCATCGCCCCCGAGACCGCCAACCTCCTGGCCCGCAGCCTGCGCACCCTGCCGGTACGGGTGGCCCAGCAGAACCGCAACGCCCAGGCCCTGGCCGAAGCCATGGCCCGGCACCCCCGGGTGGCGCGCGTCCTCTACCCCGGCCTCCCCGAGTTCGCCGGCCACGCCCTCGCCTGTTCCCAGATGGGGGGTTTCGGCGGGAT
>CAZFHV010000164.1:4802-7623 GCA_964519095.1 uncultured Chromatiaceae bacterium
ACGAAGAGGCGGTGGCCAGCGTCGACCGCCTCAAGCTGTTCGCCATCGCCGCCAGCCTGGGTGGTCCCGAAAGCCTGGCCACCATGCCGGTCACCTCCACCCACCACGGCCTGAGCCCCGAGGAGCGGGCGCGCCGGGGCATCGGCGACACCCTGCTCAGGCTCTCCATCGGCCTGGAGGATGTGGCCGACCTCATCGCCGATCTGGAGCAGGCCCTGGGGTGACCCGGCCCCTCTACCTCGACTACAACGCCACCACCCCCCTCGACCCGGGGGTGGTGGAGGCGATGCTCCCCTGGCTGCGGGAGGGGTTCGGCAACCCCTCCTCCGAGCACCCCTACGGCCAGGTCGCCCGCGCCGCGGTGGCACAGGCCCGGGCGCAGGTGGCGGCCCTGATCGGGGCCCCATCGGAGACCATCCTCTTCACCGGCAGCGCCACCGAGGCCAACAACCTGGCCCTGCTGGGCTCCGCCCGGGCCCTCGCCGACCAGCCCCGGCGGCGCCTGGTGACCAGCGCCATCGAGCACCCCTCGGTGCGCGAGCCCCTGCACCAACTGGCCCGGCAGGGCTGGGAGCTGGTGGAGCTCGGCGTGGACGGGGAGGGTCGGGTCGATCTCCACCAGGCCGCCCGCGCCATCACCCCCGCCACCGCCCTGGTCTCGGTGATGCTGGCCAACAACGAGACCGGCGTCATCCAGCCCATCACCGCCCTGGCGGAGCTGGCCGAGGCGGTCGGGGCCCGCCTCCATGTGGATGGGGCCCAGGCGGCGGGCAAGGTGGGGGTGGACGTGGAGGCCCTGGGGGCGGATCTCCTCACCCTGGCCGGGCACAAGCTGTACGCCCCCAAGGGGATCGGCGCCCTCTACCTGCGGGAGGGCGTGACCTTGCTGCCCATCCAGTTCGGTGCCGCTCAGGAGCGGGGGCTGCGTCCCGGCACCGAGAATGTCCCCCACATCGTCGCCTTCGGCGCGGCGGCCGCCCTGGCGCGGGCCCTGCTGCCGGAAGAGGCGAGCCGCGTCGCCGGTCTGCGCGATAGGCTGCACCGCCGCCTGGCGGAGGCCGTGCCGGGGCTCCGGCTCAACGGCCATCCTACGGATCGGCTGCCCAATACCCTGAATCTCTCTTTCCCCGGCGTCACCGGGTGGCGGCTCCTCGCCGACTGCCCGGAGGTGGCCGCCTCCACCGGCTCCGCCTGCCACGCCGGTGAGCACAGCGCCAGCGGGGTGCTCGGGGCCATGGGCCTGGAGGGTGCGCGGGCGGCGGGTGCGGTGCGGCTCTCCCTGGGGCGTTTCACCACCGAGGGGGAGGTCCAGGCTGCCGCCGCGGCCCTGATCGCGGCCTGGCACCGCAGCACGCGCTGACTGCGGACAGACACCGCATGCGCGTGAGCGCGGGCAAGCCCGCGCCCAGGGGATAATAGGGTCGACCCGGGCTGAACCTTGACCACCCCGAGCCCCCTCTTCATCGGCCGTAGCGCCGAGATCGACCAGGCCCTCGAAGCCCTGCGCTCTGGTCACTCGGTGGTGATCAAGGGCCGGGCAGGGATGGGCAAGCGGGCCTTGCTGCGGCAGGTCCGCCAGCGGCTCGAAGGAGAGCGGCCCTGTCTCTGGCCCAGCATGACCACGCCCAAGGCCATGGTGGAGGACCTGGCTCAACAGGTGCACGAGCAACTGGCTCTGGTGGTGCCCGAGCGCTACATCCCACCGCGCTTCCGGGCGGAGGCGCATAGAACAGGTCGGGTGCCCTGGCAGCGCATCGGACGCGCGTTGAGACGGGAGCCGGCCCGGGAGGTGCTGGCCCTGATCCTGGCCTCGGTGCGGGATCGCCACGTGGTCCTCTTCACCGAGACCCTGGAGGTGCCCCCCACCCAGGCGGCCATGCTCCACGAGTTGGCAGAGGTCTGTCAGCTCGCCTCCGCCCTGGACGAGGACAACCGCCGGGTGCGCATCCTGCGGTTGCTGTGGGGCTTCCAGCGTACCCTGGAGCTTGGGCCCCTCACCAAGGCGGAGACCAGGACCCTGGCGGAGCGCTGGTTGGCAGAACGCCCCATCGACTTCGCGACCCCGAGCCTTCGGGAGCGCTTCATCGCCGCGGTGGTGCAGGACTCAGGAGGCGTTCCCGCCGCCATCGAGGGGATGCTCCAGTCGGCGAGCAACGATCGAGAGGTCACCCCGGCACGTCTGAGGGACTACCGCCACGAGGCGGCGGCAGTCTATTGGGACATGACGCCCCTCTTGATGATTGGCCTGATCGGCTTCATGGCCGCCCGTTACAGCTCCCGGGGCATCGTGAGGCGGAGCTTCTGGTGCTCTCGGGGGTGGGGTCGGCGCTGTACTGGGGACTGGTATTGTTGGTGAGGCGGTTGGGGCGGTGAGCCCCCGATGCTAGGCCCGCGCTCGTCTCGCGCGGTCGCCAGCCTCTGCCCTCGGAAAGCGTTCTGCCCTTCGAAGGGTGCGGCAACCCCAGTGCCGGTGCCGCGACGTGCCGATCCTCGTCGGTTCCCGGGTCGCCTCCCCGGACCTCAATCGCCCGCTGTCTGAGTCTCGAGCCCCACCCCCGTCAGCTCCTGAAGGGGTTTCAGGCAGCTGCCGTAGCGAAGGCGCATGGCGTCATGGCGGAAGAAGGTCGCCGGGAGGCGTTGCCCCCGTCCCCTCGTCTCGTAGGCAATGTCCAGCGCAGTGGAGAGGTTAGGGGCATAGGCCAGTCGGATCAGGCATTCCTGCGCCCCAGTCCTGACGGCGTGAACCGCGGCGTCCCGTGCCGCGAACCCGGAGAGTCGCCATTTTTCTTGAATCCTGAAATGGGTCCGATCCGATTTCAGG
>CAZFHV010000165.1:0-7613 GCA_964519095.1 uncultured Chromatiaceae bacterium
CTGGCTCTTCCGGGTACGGGGCTTTCGCTCCCGTCTACATTGCGTCTACATGAAAAGGAGGCGCCGCTGGATTGTTGTGTAACTTGCTGATTTTATGGAGCCGGTGCGCGGATTCGAACCGCGGACCTACTAATTACGAATCAGTTGCTCTACCGACTGAGCTACACCGGCGATATGGATGCGGGTTTGACGACCCTCAACGCGGGCGGAACGCCGAAAACCAGAAAGGCCAAGCAACCCGCCTGGCCTCTCGTGAGATCTGGTAGGCGCGATTGGACTCGAACCAACGACCCCCACCATGTCAAGGTGGTGCTCTAACCAGCTGAGCTACGCGCCTATCGTCGGACGGCGCATGATACGTCCGTACCCCGCGCCAGGCAAGAGCGACCGTCCCGCGTCGGGGCACCTCGAAACCCCATTGCGGCCCACGCCCACTTCCGCCCTCTCCCGTCCCCCGACTAGGAGCTGGCGTGCCTACAAGAAGCGGGATGGGACCAGGCAGCGACGGGCGCCGAATTCCTTCCGTGGGCAGCCGGCGAGCCATGGGTGCGTCAAGAGTGACCAGGACGGCGCTCAGCGCGCCCCGCTTCTTCCGAGCATCTGAGCACTAAGCCGGTCGAGGTTCCGCTCGGCATGGCGCAGTTCGTCGCGTAGCCGATCGCGCTGCCGGTCCAGGTCCCGGATCTCGTCCCGAATCTGGGCGCGGTGTTTGTCGCTGGTCTTGTCGCTGCGGAGCTTTCGCTCCAGCCCGTCGATCTGGTTGTCCACACCCTCGACGTCGCCGCGCAGATCCTGGACCCTGTAGGCGGCATCGTTGAGGTCGCGGAAATCCCGGTCGACCCCCGCGGGGCAGACACCTTGGTAGCGACGTCCCGCCAGCCCCTCTTGCAGGGCATTGGGGAGCTCGCAGTAGTGCCGCAGCCCCGTATCCCGACCCTCGCGGTAAGCGACCTCATCGGGGACGATCCGGTATTCCGCGCAGGCCTTGCGGTGCTCCCCCAGACGGCTCAAGGGATGGCCGGCACGCCCGTCCTCGAAGCCGAGCCCCCGCCAATCGCCCATCCGGCATTCGGTCTCGCTGAGGGTCGCACAACCGCCAATCGCCAGCGCGCCAAGCAGCCACCAGTACCTCTTCATTGGGTTTCCTCCTGATTCGGATGCGGGTGTTTCTGCGCCAGGGCGGAGAGTCGCGCAGGCAACGAGGTGGCACCTTCAACCCTCGCCATGGGGCCCAGAACCGCTGCCGTCACCCAAGAAGGATACTACCAGCCCCCGCCGCCCCCTCCCCCGCCCCCGCCACCGGAGGAGCCTCCGCCACCGGAGCCGGAGCTAGAGCCCGGTGCGGTCGAGGAGGCGGCGATGGCACTCGCCAGTCCACCGCCAAGGGCGCCGGCGAAACCCTGGGCGCCAAGCCGGTGCCAGTCGGGGCCATCGTACCAGCTCGGCCGGTAGCCCCGCTGCCCCTCGACCTGGGCGCGGGCGAGGGTGTCGCTGAAGCGCTCGCTCCAGGGCTGCTCCACGTCGAGGGCGAGGGCATAGGGCAGATAGCGTTCGAAGAGCTCGGGCGTGGGGCTGGGGGCACCTCGCGCGGCCAGCTCGTCACCCTCGGCCACAGCGAGGTAGAGGCGAAAGCCCTCGATGCGATCGAGGAGCTGCCGGCCGGCCAGGGTGGGTGCCTTGAGCAGCTGGTAGAAGACCAGGATGAGGACGGGCACGGCGACGACGATCAGGCTCAGGGCCGGGGAGCCCTCGCCGGCCAGGACCCAAAGCACCAAGAGCTCGGCCCCCCAGAAGGGGACGGCGAAGAGGGTGATGAAGAGGGCCCCACCGCTGGCGAGGAGACCCCGTGCCGCCCGCCAAGCCGCGACCACACGCCAGGTGAGCAACCCCACCCCCAGGGTCCAGAACAGGAGCCAAAGCACCAGGAAGCCCGCATCGCCTCGCCCACTCGGCAGCAGAAGCACGCTGAGGCCGATGGTGAGCAGCCCGGCGAGGGCGCCGGGCACCACCCATGCACGGTTGGTGCGGAAATACAGCTTCTCGTAGTCGCGGCTGAGGGCCGCCTGGTGGGCCTTGATGGCCGCGGCCAGGGTGGCATCCTGTCCCTTGGTCACCTCGAAGCGGCGCCGCCCGGCGGGGAACAGCGCCCTGGTGAGGGCCTGCTCGCCGGGGGCCAGCTCCGCCTCGGCGCCGGTGCGCTCCAGGTTGAAACGGCCGGCGCTACCTTGCTCGATGCGCAGGTATCCCTTGACGGCTAGGTTCACCAAGGCCGCGGCAAAGGTCTTCTGATCGTAGCCCATGCGACGGATGAAGCGCACCGACGCGGGCGAGAAACCCGCCGGGGGCTCGTAGAGGGGTGCGATGGGGCCGGGATAGGGATCTCGGCCCACGCGCAGCCAGGCATAGAGGTACCATCCCAGGGTGATCAGGAGCCCGATCCCCCCGCCGATGGCCTCGCGGTTGTCCCCCGCGAAGGCCGCGAGCCGATCAGCACCGCTCGGCTCGGTCACGAAGCCCTTGGGCCAGGTCACTACCAGGGTCAGACCTTCCTGGGGAGCAAAGGGCGCGGTGGTCTCGATGCGCACCTCGTCGCTGGAATGGACCTTTGCGCGATAGGCCTGGCCGCGGGCGCCCTGGGGCCCCGTGTAGCCCTCCACGCCGATGCGCTCCCAGGGGACGTCGTGGGGCAGCCTCACCCGGGCGCTCGCCCGTTCGATGGGGAAGATCCAGCCGTTGCCGGTCAGGTTCCAGTAGAGCTCGTCGTGGTCGGCGAAGAAGCCGAGCTGGCGGTCGGTGCGGTAGCTCAGGCGGTAGCTGTATTCCCCCGGCGCGAGGGTCCGCTCCGCCTCCCCCAGATAGACCCGTACCCCGTTGCCCTGGCGGCTGGTGCGGTAGGGCTCGGGGCGCCCGTCGCGGCTGGCCTCCAGGACCTCGAATCCGACCCGCACGCGGTTGCCCTGTCGGTCCCGGTAGTCGGTGGGGAAGTCGCGGTAGATGCCGCGGCGGATCTCCTGGCCCTCCGCCCGCACCCGGATGGTCTCGGTGACCCGCAGGCCCCCATCGCGCAGCACCTCGATGTCCGCGTGGAATTCGCGGACGGCCTCGGCGCTGAAGACTGAGGCGCCGAAGAGCCAACTGACGAGGAGCCAGACCCCCGCCAGCCAGCGCCTCACGGTGCCACCGCCGGCGGCTGGGCCTCGTCGGCGCGCTCCAGCTCGAAGAGATCGGCGGGGCGGTAGCCCAGGGGGCGAGCCACCAGCAGGTCCGGAAAGCTCTCGATGCGCACGTTGTACTCCCGCACCGCGCCGTTGTAGAAGCGCCGGGCGAACTGGATCTGGTCCTCGATCTCCGAGAGCTCCTGCTGCAGGGCGAGGTATTGATCGCTGGTCTTGAGCGGCGGGTAGGCCTCGGCCACCGCCACCAGGTGCCTGAGCTCCCCCCTGAGGCGCTCGGCGAGGGGGATCAGCTCGCCCGGGACGCGCGCCTGCTCGGAGGCCGCACGCAGCCGGGTGAGGTCCGTGAGGGTCTGGCTCTCGTAGCGGGCATAGGCGCGCACCGCCTCCACCAGCTTGGGGATGAGGTCATGGCGGCGCTTGAGCTGGACGCCGATGTCACTCCAGGCCGCGGCCACCTGATGGCGCAGCCGCACCAGGCGATTGTAGAGGATCACCGCCCAGACCCCGGCCGCCAGGCCGAGGATCAACAGTATCTCTCCCATCAGGACCCTCCCCTTGTAGCACCCGCCGCCCCTCAGGGAGCGGAGCTTACCGGGGTGAGAGCGGCGGATACAACGGCGGGCTGGTGCGAATCGATGGGGAGCCTGCGGTCGGGATCCCTGGGGCGCTCCCTAGGGTCTGACCCGATCGATGCTCACCCTGACGGGCTCCCCGGCTCCGGGGGTGACGGGGCCGACCTCCCCTTCCAGGTCGCCGGGGCGGGGACTGGCGTTTCCGCTCGGGGAGATCCGGGCGCCGACGCGCACCTGGGGGAACTTCGATAGCCGGTACTCGGGACCCAGCGCCTGGCTGTCGTCCAGGGTCAGGCTGAGGGGCAGATCCCGCACCCCGGCGCGGTGGACGGCCAGGGGCATGGGGGGGCCATCCTGGGCGCGGGCGTAGACGAACAGGGCGTCGTCGGGATTGGCCCGGGCGCGCAGCGATTCGGCCAGGGTGACCTCCACCCGCAACGCCCCTGCCGGCGGTGCCACCGGGCCACCCGGGGTTGGAGCGCTGGCGGCGGCCTCCCTGGCGGCCGGCGAGGGGGCGTTCTGCGCCTCGCCGCGCGCCTGGGCCAGGAAACCGCGCAGGTTGGCGACGTCCTCCCCATCCGGTGGCAGTAGGGCCTCCAGCGCCTCCCAATGGCGCACCGCGCCTGCCCGGTCGCCCCGCTGCAGGGCGGCAACACCGGCGAGCCACAGCCCGTTGGGATCCTGGGGCGCGATCTCGAGGGCGGTGGCAATCAGTCGCTCCGGCTCGCCGACCAGTTGGTTGTCGTTCTGGGTGGCGAGGGCCTCGGCGTAGCTCAGCAGCACCGTCGGATCTCTGGGGGCCAGCCCGTAGGCGCGCCGATAGGCGGCGAGGGATTGTTCGGCCTGGCCGGTGGCGGCATAGCTGCGCCCCAGCATCATCCAGCCTTCCAGGTTGTCGGGGTTCTGGGCCAGCTTGTCGGCGAGCCGCTGCACCAGCACCTCCATGGACGGCAGGTCGCCGCGGGCATGATCGGCCTTGGGGGCGGCCACCTGGGCCGGATTCTGGATCCGCTCGATGATCTCCACCTCACCCAAGGCCCGGTAGAGCCCGATCGCCACCGCCGGCACCGCGAGGGCGAGCACCAGCACCGCCCAGCGACCGCTCCGCGGGGCTTGAGCGGGAACGAGGGGGGTCTCGTCGAGGTTGTAGAGGAGCTGGCGCTCCAGGTCGTGGCGGGCGGCGTTGTAACGGGCGGGGTCCAGATTGCCGGCGGCCAGGTCCGCTTCCAGCTCGGCGAGCTGCTGCTCGAAGAGGGCCCGGTTGAGGCTCCCGGCATCCACCGCGGGACTGGGGGCCGCGGGGCGCAGCAGGGGGGGGAGCACGAACAGCAGGGCCACCCCGATCAGCCCCGCGGCGAGGATCCAGAACACCGTCACGGCCGCGCTTCCGGTTTGCGATCCGCCGTCAAGATCGCCTGGAGGCGCTCGTGCTCCTCCGAGGTGAGGTCTTCCTGCTCCGGGGCCCGCTTGCGCCTCAGGGTGCGCCCCAGGAGCACCGCCCCCACCACCGCCAGTAGCACCGGCCCGAACCATAAGAGGTAGGTGGAGGGCTTGAGGGGGGGGCTATAGAGCACGAAGTCCCCGTAGCGGGCCACCAGGAACCCGACGATCTGGTCGCGGGACTTCCCCCCGACCATCATCTGGTAGACCTCCCGGCGCAGGTCCTGGGCCAGCTCCGCCTGGGAGCCGGCGAGGGACTCGTTCTGGCACACGAGGCAGCGCAGTTGCTCGGTGAGCTCCCGGAACTCCTGCTCCTGGGCCGGGGAGGCGAACTTGAACTCCGCCAGGGTGGACGCGGTGGCGCTGCCGAGTGCCAGGGCAGCGGCGAGGAGCAACGCGCTGACAGCTCGTCCCATCAGGATTCCGCCCTCAGCTGCTGGACCAGGGGCCGCAGGGTCCCCTCCCACACCTGCCGGTCCAGGGGGCCGATGTGCTTGTGGCGCACCACACCCTTGCGGTCGATGAGAAAGGTCTCCGGGGTGCCGTATACCCCCCAGTCGATGCCGACCCGGCCGTCCTGGTCGAAGGCGTTCATCCGGTAGGGGTCCCCCAGCCGCTTGAGCCACTGCTGGGCCTCGGCGCGGTCGTCCTTGTAGTTGAGGCCGAGGATCTGGACCGCGTCCTCCCGGGCGATGCGCATCAGCTCCTGGTGCTCGGCACGGCAGGAGACGCACCAGGTGGCCCAGACGTTGAGCAGCGACACCTGCCCCAGGAGGTCCTGATTGGAGACAGTGCGGTTGGGGTCGCGCAGCTCCGGCAGCGAGAAACTGGGCGCCGGCTTGCCCACCAGCGGGGATGGCACCTTCCGCGGGTCGATGCTGAGCCCGCGGAACAGAAAAACGGCGATGCCGAGGAACACCGCGAGGGGGACGAAATAGCGCAGGGTGCGGCTCATGGGACCGATGAGGGGGTGAGGGCGGCGTCACGGACGGGCAGGGGGGCGCGGCGCCGCACCATCCGGTAACGGGGATCGCTGAGGGCCAGCAGCCCACCCAGGGCCATGAGGATGGCGCCCAGCCAGATCCAGCGCACGAAGGGCTTGTAGTAGAGGCGCAGGCTCCAGTCGCCCTTGCCGAGCGGTTCTCCCAGGGAGACGTAGACATCGCGCAGCAGGCCGGGGTCGATGGCGGCCTCGGTCATGGGACGGGTCTGCACCAGGTAGCTGCGCTTCTCCGGCTCCAGGGTGGCGACCAGGCGATCCCCCTTGAACAGCTTGATGGAGCCCCGATCGGCACGATAATTGGGGCCGCGGTGCTGGCTCACCCCGTCGAACTGGAAGCGATAGCCGCCCAGGGTATGGCTGTCGCCTGGGGACATGCGCAGGTCCTCCTCGACGCCGAAATTGGACACCATCGTGGCCCCCACCGCGAAGCTGGCCACCCCCAGGTGGGCCAGAAGCATGCCGTAGTAGCTGCGGCCGCCGCCCGCGAGGTCCCCGCGCAAGCCGCGCCAGCCGCGCTTGTGCCGGAGGCGCTCCCACAGGCTGGCCAGGTGGGACAGGACCACCCAGCTCGCCAGCCCCAGCCCCAGGGCCACCAGGGGGCCGCCCTTGGCGCTGGTGGGGACGAGAAGGGTGACGAGCCCCACCGCCAGGCTGAGGGCAGCGGCGAGCCAGAGCTGCCGGACCAGGGTACGGGGCTCGTTGTGCTTCCAGCGGGCCAGGGGGCCCACCCCCAGCAGCAGGGCCAAGAAGGGCATCAGCAGCAGGAACATGCTGTTGAACCAGGGGAAGCCCACCGAGATCTTGCCCCAGGCCATGGCCTCGTAGATGAGGGGCGCGAGGGTGCCGAAGAGCACCAGGGCGGCGAAGAGCGACAGGAGCACGTTGTTGGCAAAGAGGAAACTCTCCCGGGAGAGGAGATCGAACCCGCCGCCCCCCGAAATGCTCGGGGCCCGCCAGGCATAGAGGGCCAGGGAGCCGCCGATCACCAGGCACAGGAAGGCCAGGATGAAGGTGCCGCGAGCGGGGTCGGTGGCGAAGGCGTGCACGGAGGTCAGCACCCCGGAGCGGACCAGGAAGGTCCCCAGCAGGCTCAGGGAGAAGGCGAACAGGGCGAGGAGCACCGTCCAGGTCTTGAAGGCGCCGCGCTTCTCGGTGACGGCCAGGGAGTGGATGAGGGCGGTGCCCACCAGCCAGGGCATGAAGGAGGCGTTCTCCACCGGGTCCCAGAACCACCAGCCACCCCAGCCGAGCTCGTAGTAGGCCCACCAGCTCCCCAGCGCGATGCCGAGGGTGAGGAAGATCCAGGCCACGGTGGTCCAGGGGCGCGACCAGCGGGCCCAGGCGGCGTCCAGCTTGCCGCCGATGAGCGCGGCGATGGAGAAACTGAAGGCCACCGAGAAGCCCACATAGCCCATGTAGAGC